>JACPKK010000004.1 GCA_016187105.1 Candidatus Curtissbacteria bacterium
CACACTCACCCAAGACATTCGACTCACCCAGTTTGTCTTTTGGCTATAGCCATGAGCGATGGTGAGTGAAATCGAACCAGAGTCGAATGGCTCCGCGGCCAGGATTCGAACCTGGAACCTAATGCTTAACAGGCATCCGCTATACCGTTGAGCTACCGCGGAATGTCAAACGATCCAGCCGCGTCTGACGCGGCGGAATATTTTAATCGGGCCTAATTTTAACACTGTTGCCGCATTCCTTCAATTGATTGATTCTGCTTGCGGCTGTAGGTAAAAGGTTGATTTTTAAAGATGATTTGGATATAGTCATAATGCTTTGCCCCAAACGGGGCATTTATTATGGTAGAGAGGGTAGCAATTGAGGCTGACACATCTGAAAGATTGGATGAGGCAGTTCTAGGTGGAATGATTTATGTTTTGATGGTGAGCTATAGAGCGAATAGGTTTCGAGGGCAAGAAGTCACTTCACAGCGTAGAGTATCAGCGGGCGGGCTTGTGGAAGACTATAGAAAAGATAAAGAAGGCAATGAAACTTTAATCTTGGCGCTAGGGCTTAAAGAGGCAAGGGTTGACGCCAGACGAGATAAGCGCCAGTCTTCTATTAGTTTTTTTGGAGATGACGGATCTTATCACAAGAATACGCAAGAGGCTCATGACAAGGTAGCAGAGATGCTTTCTTTGGCGTTTAATCAATAACTTCGTTTTTAAACTCTTTGTATAATTTTTGGATTTTGGGGTCGATGACGATTTGGCAGTAGCCTTGAGAGCGATTGTTGTCGTAGTAATTTTTGTGGTAGTCTTCGGCGGGGTAAAAGTTGGCAAAGGGAACGATTTGGGTTGTCGCGCCATTGATTTTTGATTTAGCTTCTTCGGCTGTTTTCTTTTGTTCTTCTGAATGATAAAAAATGGCGGAGCGATACTGCGTACCGATGTCGGCGCCCTGGCGGTTTAGGGTTGTTGAGTCATGGAACTTGAAGAAAACCTCGAGAAGTTTCTCATAAGAAATAATTTTGGGGTCAAACTTAATCTGGATGGCCTCGGTGTGGCCGGTTGAACCAGAGCAAACTTGTTGGTAAGTTGGGTTTGGGACGTTGCCGCCGCAGTAGCCGGAGGCGACCGAGGTGATGCCTTTCAGCCGCTTAAAAATGGCTTCCGTGCACCAGAAACACCCGCCTGCAAGAGTTGCCACGCCCGCCAAAGACTGAGTCTTAGGCGATGTCGGGCGGGTGGTTTCCATGCTGTCATTATACCTTAGCCTTTTTCGACGAGGGTGATTTTAAGGTTATTGCCCTGGTAATCAAACCGGAACTCGACAGGGCTCTCGCGACTATTGGTAATGTAAAGATTTTGCCGGGCGTTTGTAGCTCTGGCGCCGGGCAAACTATAGATCGCGACGCCGTAAACTTTGGGAATTTCGCTGATGGCCATGAAATTGTGGTCGGTTGGCGCTTCGGCATCGAGGCCGGCATCTTTGGCAGTCCAATAGATTAATGAGGCCAAGTGGCAGACGCCATCGCCAAAAAGGTAGCCGGACGATTTAAAACCCTCTTGAAAATTAAAGTGGGCGCCCGTCGTTTTAACAACCTTGCCTTGATATTTTTCCAGGACGTCATCGTGGAAGGCGAAGGTTTGGCCGGGCTCGAGCATAAACTTATATTCAAAAGGTTCGCGCAAAGCGTCCCAGTTAATTTGGTCACGGGAGCGGACTTTGCCCTCTAAATAGGCGAGATTTAAAAGGATGTTATCTTTAAAAACGTCGTTGACGAAGGTGTTTCCGTTCCTTTGGGCCAGCGAAAACTGATGCTCGGAGAGGACTTTTGACGCTTCTTTGGCGGGGAGAGGCGAGACGATTGAGTGCCCAAATAACGAAAAAGCGGCCACGAAGGCCAGGATGCTAGTGATCACTTTAATTTTGAGGCAAAATTGTATCAAAGTCGAGGCTGGGGGTCAAACGGCGGGGCGGGAGTTTTGGCGGAAGAAGAGAGCGGGAATGATGCCAAGCGAGGCGCCGAGAAGCAAACCGCCGACAACATCAGTGGTCCAGTGCTCCCCCAAATAAATTCTGGAGACAAACATAAGGCCTAAAAATACGGCAAGAAGCCAGATTAAGGCGAGGCGGCTTAGCGATTTTCGGCTTAGATAGAGAGTCAAAATAAAGAAGGTAACCAGGAAAGTGGTTCTATAGATATGGCCGGAGGGGTAGGAATAGTTGGTATGGACGTAGCCAGAGGGGAAGATAATGCCTTGACCCCTGAAAAAGAAATTGGGCGGGGCAGGGTGGAAAAGGAAAATTTTGCCAATAAATTCCAGCGCAAGCCCGACCCAAAAGAGTGAAAGGGCAAAAAGGGCAGGGAAATCTTTTTTGAGGAAACTTGCCGCGGCAATAGAAAGCCAGACGAGGCCGGTTATTTCCATCGAGCCAAAAAGGGTCAGGATTGAAAACGGTAAATCAAGGGTTGCCGGCAGACGATTCTGCAGGCTTGCGGTAGCGGCGAAGTCATAAGAGCTGAAGACGCCTCTTTCGACCAAATATGAGAATAAAATGAAGCTTATAAATAAGATCAGTGAAAAAAAGAGGAACGAGGCCTTTTTGGATTGCATTAGGATATTGTAATACAATTACCCGATGACTCGTATTAAGATGAGGGCATATTAATACTCGATGACTCGTATTAATATGAGAGCATATTAACACTCGATGACTCGTATTAATAAATACTTAGCAAGTTTGGGAGTGGCATCACGGCGTAAGGTTGATGCAATGATCGAGGCGGGGAAAGTGCGGGTTAACGGACAACTTGCCAAGCTTGGGCAGAAAGTCGATCCAAGGCGGGATAAGGTGACTTTGAATGGTCAAGTAATTTCCGCGAAGAAGGAACTTACCTATATCATTCTCAATAAACCCAAAGGAGTAATTTCGACAGCGAAGGATACTCACGATCGAAAAACGGTTGTCGATCTGGTCAGATCGAAAGAAAGACTGTTCCCGGTTGGCAGGCTCGACTCGCAGTCCGAAGGACTTATTCTTCTGACCAATGACGGGGAACTGATGCAAAGGATGACCCACCCTAAATACCATGTGCCGAAAGTTTATGAGGTGGTGGTTTTGGGAAACGTTTCTGATCTGAAAATCGGCCGGATGAGAAGCGGGATGAGGCTTCGGGGCGGCGATTTTACATCGGAAGCAAAGGTAGAAGTTACCCTGCGCGATGAGCATAAAACGATTCTTATGGTAACGCTTGGGGAAGGGAAGAACCGGCAGATCAGGAGAATGTGCGAAGCACTTCATTTGCATCTTTTGGCATTAAAACGAGTTTCGATGGGGCCTGTAAAACTTGGCGATTTGGGTAAGGGGCAGTCGAGAATGCTTGAGAGTAAGGAACTTAAGGAGCTTGAAGAGCTTTACCGCGCGGCCAAGTAATATATAATTGGTGAACCCATGCCGATTCTGGTTTATATATTAATTTTCAGCTTTATCGGTAGCGTTGTTTCGCTTATCGGGGGATTGGCGCTTCTCATCAAGGAAAAATTGGCTCTTTCTGTTTCACACTTAATTGCTTCATTTGCCGCCGGTGCGCTTCTGGGGGCAGCATTTTTGGATTTATTGCCGGAGGCTAGCATGGAAGGTGGGAAATCGGGTGACATTTTTTTGTGGGCGCTTGGCGGAATGCTGGCATTTTTCCTTTTGGAGCGTTTCGTGCGCTGGTTTCACCATCATCATGAACACTTGGAAGTTAGCAAACCGACTGTGTCGCTTATCATGGTTGGTGATACTATCCACAACTTTATCGACGGGGTAGCCATTGCGGCGACATTTTTAGTAAGCGTGCCCCTGGGTATGGTGACAACTTTTGCCGTGGCGGCGCACGAGATACCTCAAGAGATAGGGGATTTTGGCATTTTGCTGCATCGGGGGCTTTCCAGGAAAAGGGTTTTAATCTTTAATTTTGTCAGCGCGGCTGCGGCGATACTCGGGGCAGTGATTACTTACTTTCTGGGGGGACTAATTGTGGACGTTTTGCCGGCACTCTTAGCGCTGACGGCAGGCTTCTTTATATATATTGCCGCTTCTGATTTGATCCCGGAAATTCATGAAGAAAAAAGGAAAGGGTTCGCCTTTTTGGAAAGCCTGCTTTTAACTGGCGGCGTAGTGGCCATTTGGGTTTCGACTGCTTTTCTTTCAGGCTAAAATATTGACTAAAACGGGTCAAAGTGATATATTTTATCCAAGCTAAACCTGCGGGTTTAGCTTTTTGCCTTAAATGCCGATTTTAGCCGATAGCTCCTGTATCCGCTGCGGAAAGACGAGAATTGTTAAGCGAGTCTGGAAAGAAAAATTAGAATATGGGTCGATCATTACGCATACGGAGACTGTTTGCCCGGATCAAGCCTGCCAAAAGCAGGTCGACGAAAAGTTTGCTTTGGCGCGCGAAAGAAGAGAGCAGCTTGAGCACAAAATTGCCCCCAAAGCCACTTAAAATCAAAAAGAGAAAAGAATTGTTATTGATTTTCCCCGTTTTGTTTGCGGTGGGGTTTGCCGCGTTTTTCATTCAAGATAGGGCATTTAATAAGGAAGGAAAGGCAAGCGATTTTGGAGACGTAGAACAAGCGACAGCCCCGGCCGTTTTGAAGGGTTTTGCCGATCTGGCAAGCCCAACGCCCAGCCCAACGCCTGCGCCTGTTGTTTACCGCGGTTTTTGCCTCAATGTGCCGGTCATTTTTTATCATCATATCCAGCCCCTTAGCGAGGCAAAAGAAAATGGTAATGGTGGCTTAACTGTCGACCCCGAGATTTTTGATTCCCAAATGGCTTACCTAGTTAGCCGCGGCTACACGACGATTTCCGCCGAGCGGCTGGCGGAGGCGCTTTTGGGCAAGGCGGGCCTGCCAGCTAAAAGCATTGTGGTTTCGATGGATGACGGTTATGCGGATATTTATACTTATGCCTACCCAATTATGCAAAAGTATGGGATTGTCGCCAGCCTCGCTATTTCCACAGGGCTTTTAAATAATCCCGGCTATATGAGCTGGGATCAACTGCGGCAGATGACCAGCAGCGGCAAGGTTTTTGTCTACAACCACACTTGGTCGCACGCAAATTTATACCAGGCCTCGAAAGAAAAGGCGCAGTATGAAGTGGTGACGGCCAAAGGGCAACTTGCGGAGTACTTGGGCAGTAACTCCAGCGTATTTTTCCATCCTTACGGCGGGGCAAGTAATGAGGCTATTGGGGTTTTGAGGGCTAACGGCTACAGTGCGGCATTTTCGACGATCCCGGGCTCGACCCAATGCGATTCTTTTTTGATGAACCTGCGCCGCACCAGAATTGGTAACTCTGCGCTTTCTGCTTACGGTTTATAACCGCTTGCTACTGTATATTGGTACTCTGCGCTATAATCGCTGTATGGCGGATACTTTGAAACTGCAAGAACTGGCAAAGTTAATTCGCTTCTATATTTTAAAAATGACGACGGAAGCCGGTAGCGGGCACCCGACGTCTTCACTTTCGGCGGCAGACTTGGCAACCGCGCTATTTTTCGGAAAACTTCGATACGACACAAAAGACCCCCAAAACCCGGCAAACGACCGCGTGATTTTTTCCAAAGGCCATGCCTCACCGCTTTTTTATGCCCTTTGGGCGGCGGCAGGGGAAATAAGCGGTGAGGAGCTTGCCGCGTACCGGAAATTTGAAAGTCCTTTGGAGGGGCATCCGACGCCAAGGTTTAAGTTCGCCGAGGCGGCGACAGGCTCTTTGGGGCAGGGTTTATCAATAGGCGTTGGGATGGCGCTAGCAATGAGGCTAGATCAGTTATCAGTTCTCGGTTCTCAGTTGTCAGATAAGCAAAGCTTGCGGTCCTCATCAATTTCATTGACTGCGGGTCTAAAAAGTTTGCCGGTTAGTCAGTTGACCGGTCAACTGAAAACAGATAAACCAAATTCCGATAACCGAAAACAGAAAACTGATAACAGATTACCAATGGTTTATGTGCTTTTAGGGGATAGTGAAATGGCGGAGGGTTCGGTTTGGGAAGCTTGTGAGATTGCTTCCTTTTATAAACTTTCAAATGTTGTTGCCATTGTTGATGTGAACCGGCTTGGGCAAAGCGGGGAGACGATGCTGGGGTGGGACACGGAAAAATATGCCAAACGGTTCGAGGCTTTCTCGTGGGAAGCGCATGTCATTGACGGGCACAATCTTGAGGAGATTGCGGGGGTGTTTGACGGCACCCTTGGAAAAGCGGGAAAACCGACGGCAATTATTGCCAAAACGGTTAAGGGAAAGGGTGTGTCGTTTTTGGAAGATAAGGAAGGATGGCACGGGAAAGCTTTACCGAAAGAAGATTTTGAGAAAGCGGTCCGCGAGCTGGGGGAAGTTGATAGGAATGTGAAGGGAGAAATAGCAAAGCCAAAGGGTATCACGAGTAGTCAGAGTATCACAAGTATCACGAGCTCTATTAAAAAAGCCCGTGGTACCCGTGGTACTCTTGATACACGTGATACTCTTTCCTATAAAGTTGGTGAGGAAGTGGCGACGAGGAAGGCGTACGGGGAGGCGATTGCGGCTTTGGGATCGGTTAATGAGGATATTGTTGTCTTAGATGGGGAAGTTAAGAATTCGACGTTTGCGGAAATTTTCAAAGAAAAGCACCCAGAAAGGTTTTTGGAAATGTTTATCGCCGAGCAAAATATGGCCGGAGTGGCCTTAGGGCTTGCCAAGCGCGGCAAGGTGCCGTTTGCTTCGACATTTGCGGCATTCTGGACAAGGGCATTTGACCAAGTTAGGATGGCTGCAATTTCCGGCGGCAACATTAAATTTATCGGCTCGCACGCGGGCGTTGCGATTGGGGAAGACGGGCCGTCGCAGATGGGGCTCGAGGATATAGCCATGTTCAGAAGCGTTTTTGGAAGCACGGTTCTTTGCCCGGGAGATGCCAATGCCTGCCTTCAATTGGTTAGTGAAGCGGCAGCTTGCGACGGAATTGTTTACATAAGGACCAACCGGCCGGCAACGCCGGTAATCTACAGGGCAGACGAGGAATTTAAAATCGGCGGCAGTAAAGTTGTTCGGTCATCAAATAATGATAAGTTAACGATCGTTGCCTGCGGCGTGACTTTAGTAGAGGCAATCGCGGCGGCAGAAGAGTTGGCGCAGAGTGGAGTCAATGTGCGCGTTGTCGATGCCTACAGCATTAAGCCTATTGATGAGGCAACCATTAAGCGGGCGGCGAAAGAAACCGGTAATTTGGTAATTACGGTGGAGGACCACTATCCAGAGGGCGGGCTTGGGGATGTGGTCTTAAACGTTTTCGCAACTGACCCCCGAGTAAATATCCACAAGCTTGCGGTTTATAAAATGCCCATGTCCGGAAAGGGTGACGAGCTTTTGGAATATGAAGGTATTTCCAAAAAGGCAATTATCAGTAAGGTAAAGAGTTTGTTAATGACTAAAAAGGCTGCTTCTGACTTCTCCCGCGCGGATTAAGCCTGCTTTTTCCGATTCGAGATTTGTTTCTTCAACTTTGAGGCCTTCTCTTGATGCTAGGGCGATGCCTTCGATTAAGTTGCGGGCGCGATAGGCGTGTGACCCAAAGATCTTGTCGATTCTAATTTCCGGCCCTCCGGTTAAGCTTTTGATATGGATTTGGCCAATGACCAAGCCCCGGGATGCGTAAACGCAAGCGATGTCGGTAGCCATAATGGAAACTATTTCAGTGGTCCATGGCCCCATTTTTTTAACCCAAACGACCCTTAGCTCTTCAATCAAAAGTTCATCGGGGAAAAATGTTAGGGGAAACAGTTGCCTGAAGCGGCCTAAAATACGGGACTGGCCATTTGTCTTAATCGGCCTGGATTTGGCGATTGTATCCAGTTTCCAAAGGTCGCCTAGAGAGGGATATTTCATTTTTTGCTTTCCCCGCCTTAGCTTTTTTGTGCATAGGCTGGTTACGCTGCGCGCATTTTACGCTAACTTCTCGACATTTTCTGTATAAAATATTACGAAATTTTTGTGAGACAGATTACGCCTTATGCCTATGTGTTAAAATGGATGCCGTGGAGTCTACGTTACTTCACAAGCTAGATTCTTTTTTCACTAGATACAAGCCCCTTTACTTTAAGCGGGGAGAGACCATACTAAGGGCCGGCGATCCGCCTCTTGGCTTTTTTTACCTTAAAAAAGGCTTCGTTCGCGTTTATTCAATTGCCAAAAACGGGGAGGAGCTGACTCTTATCATTTTCAAGCCGGGAGATTTTTTCCCGCTAGTATGGGCGATTAACAATGCCTCGAATGATTATTTTGTGGAAGCGATGACGGGGTGCGAGATCGCGCGCGCGCCGCGAGAGGAATTTGTGAGCTTTGTTGTGAATAATCCGGACGTGAGTTACGATTTGACAAAGCGGACTCTGGTCAGGCTTGGCGGGTTGATGCGGCGGATGGAGTATCTGGTTTTCGGCAATGCAGGGCACAAGGTGGCCTCGATACTTTTAATTTGCGCCGAGCGTTTTGGCAAAAAAATCGGCAGGAATGTGATAATTAAAGTTCCCTTAAGGCATCAAGATATTGCTACCTTGGTTGGTATGACTAGAGAAACGGTGAGTATTGAGATGAAAAGACTCGAGCGCAAAGGCGTTTGCGTACATAAGGGAAAGTTTTTGGTCATTAAGCTCTCGGCTTTGAAGCACGAATCCCAGCTTTGACTGTGAGGGTGAGGGCTATTTGATGGCGGTAGTAACTAAAAAGGTTACGGCCATGCCAAGATGGGAATTTATTTTCTTTTGAATTTTAAAACCAGAACCATTGATCAACCCCTCTAAGAGTTTCGAATTAAATTCGTGCAAGTGGGCGTTCTGCCAGACCTTACCTTTAGTTTTTGTCCAAATGTACCAGATGATATGAAAAAGAGGGCTGCCGGAGTCCATGGAAATAATACCCCGGCCATCCTTTTTTAAAACCCTTTTCATTTCTTCTAAGGCTTTCTTAGGGTTAATGACGTGCTCCAGCGTTTCGGTGCAAATAATAAGATCGAAGGTTTTGTCTTTAAAGGGCAGATTATGGGCATCGGCGACGACAAATTTTAGATGGGGGTATTTGGCGCGGGCGAAGATAATGGCCTCTTCGTAGCTATCAAGGCCGGTGATTCTACTTTTTGGCAATGCTTTGGATACTTCGTTGGTTAAAACGGCGCTTGAGCAGCCAATATCCAGGATATTAATCGTTTTATTCTTCTTTTGTTTTGGCAGGAGTTTTATGACCTGGCTTAGCTTTTTGGTGTGCCAGAGTTTTTGAAGCAGATTACCGCGGTCGTAGTAATCAGGCGGAACTTGTGCCCAAATGTCTTTGAGTCTTTTACCCCCAATTTTGCTCTTGGAGATTTTTTTACGCGAGTTCATTTTTGAGATTCTAGCAGAATGGAATGTTGTGTTACAATCTGGCAAATTGGGTCAAGATGACTGGGAAATTCAAAAAATTCGTTAAAAAAGAGCCCGTTTTTTCTCTACTAGTAGCGGTAACGATAGCGCTTGCCGCTTTTTTTAGATTTTACGATTACTTTGACAGGGTTTACATTTATTCGGATCATGCTCTTTTTGTGCAGGCGGCCAAGTGGGCGTTTGACAACAAAACAATTCCCCAGATTGGCCCGTTTGTCCAGGCGCCCTTTTTTACCGGCCCGTGGTGGCTGTGGACTTTGGAGATATTTTTTATCTTTCCCTTTGGCGTTTTGACCCCATGGTATTTGATGTCTTTTTTGTCGTTTTTATTTATATACCTTATTTATAGGCTGGGAGAAGAGATAGGCGGGAAGAGGCTAGGAATTACGGCGGCTTTTTTGGCCGCCATTTCGCCGGCGCAAATTGATAATTCTTTCGCCACCTGGAATGCGGCAGCCGACCCGCTTTTAGCTTTAATTGCCCTAATTTTGCTTCTTAAGTTTTTTGAGACTAGACGGGCAATTTACGCTTTTTTTATGGGATTTGTCGTCAGTTTAGCGGTGACAATCCATTTTCAAACAGTACTCTTGGCGCCAATTATTCTGGTTGCATTGGCCACATCAAGGCCCAAGCTCAAGAATTTATTTTTTTTGGGTTTGGGCGGTCTTATTCCGCTTTTGCCTTTTTTGTACTTTGATTTAAGGTTCGATTGGTTTGAGGTTCGCAGAATTTACGATTACCTGACAATAGGACAGTATCGGATTTATGTTCCCAACAGGTGGCTGACATATGCGGGAGTTTATTGGCCGACAAGCTGGGGGGCGATAGTAGGGGGCAATAAATATATAGGCGGGCTCTTGATTGCGCTTTTGGCACTTTTTTCTTTATGGAGATTGGGGTCCTGGAGACGATATAAGCAAAGCTTGCGGTCCTCGTCCTTCGATGAACTTAGGACTGCTGGCCTAAAGAAGTTCTTCTTAGTAGCAGGGGCTTTTGCGCTGGCGGTTGTAATGTTTAGATACTATCGCGGTGAAAGATTTTTTTATTACAGCCATTTTGCGCACCCGGCCGTCATTGTGCTATCGGCCTGGACGCTTTTGGAAGTCTATAAATACAAGAAGATTATCGGGCTACTCTTGGCTTTTGTTGTCGTTAGTTTTACTTTTAAAGAGGCCCTTGCCAATCTTAAGCCTAGGGATATGACGCTTGCTAATATCACTGCCTTAAAAAATGAGATATATGCCAAGCACCCGGGCGAAAAATTTGATATTTACGGATGTGTTTACAGTGGGGCTTTGGTTAGCCATCCACTGGCTTATGTGATGGATTTTGAAGACAGAAACAGCCTTGACGGGCTAAAAATCGGCGTATGCCAGAAGGAAGACAGATCTTTCGGCTGGACGGAAATTTTGCCGGAAACTTTAGAGGGCGGCAGTTCGCCTTGGCTTAATGAGTCCGGGGAAAATGTTTATAAAACGATGACCGAGTGGTGGAAGACAAAACGCCCGAAATTTTATTATGACTAGAAAAAAGGAGTTGGCTGGGCGCTTTGTATTTGCTTCACTGTCACTAGTGGCGGCACTTTTAGTGTTTGAAGTTTTGTTGCGGATTTTTACCAGCGAGCCCCAGAACTTGGCTAAGCTTAAAGCCTCTCTAGTTTTTCTTCACGAAAACAAGGCAAACGCTACTTTTGCCTACTCACGCGATGAAGACGGATTTAATAATACGATTAGTATTAATTCATACGGGTTTAGGGACGACGAGTTTAAAAAAGAGAAAGACCCGAATGTTTTCAGGATAGCGGTCTTAGGCGATTCGCAGGAAGAGGCTTTGCAGGTTAAGCTTGCTGACACTTGGCAAAAGGTCATGGCCAAAAAGTTAAGCAGCGAGTTGGTAAGGAAGGCCGCCATTGGCGAGCCTCGCTTTACGCGGGTCGAAAGTTACAATTTCGGGGTTTCCGGATACGGGACTGACCAGCAGTGGCTGACATTGCGCGAAAAAGTATGGCAATTTTCCCCGGATATGGTCATTTTGGCTTTTTCGCCAAATGATGTCGGAGATACTTTTAAAAATGGATTAGCGAGAGTGAAAGACGGGAAGCTGGAAGTAATTAGCGCAAAGGAAAGAGCTGGGGGCAACATACTTGGCCGTTTGGCAAGGGAGACATACACCTATCATCTGATTGTTAAGAGCGCATCGGGTAGCGAACTTACAAAAAGGCTGATTGAGAACGTCAGGGTTAAGATTCTGGGTTTTCCCAAAGAGGAAAGATTTTTCCAGTCTGACGCGCAACTTGTCCAGGGCCCATTTGAAGTGATTGCTTCTCAAAAGAATCCGCCGAAGGAAGTTGGCGATACCTGGAAGATAGTTGAGGCGCTGATTTTTGATATGCAAAAGCAGGCAGAAGGCCACGGCGCAAAATTTTTAATAACAATCAATATTCCAAGAGCCCAGGTGTCTCCAAGCGGCTGGGAGTCGTTAATGGATCAGTATCATCTTGACCCGGCGGTTTCTTCGCCACAGGAGATTAACGATGTTTTGGCTGGTTTTGCCCGCGAGGCGGGGATTACTGTTTACGACCCGAGGGAGGAGGCAGTTGCCTGGACGGGCGATTTTGGGATACTGCATTTTCGGCATGATGGCCATTTTAATGTCAACGGCAACCTGTTCATGGGGACGAAAGTCGCCGATTTTATACTTGCTAACGATTTAATCCGTTAGCGCATTAGTTAGCAGTTTTCCCGAGCGTGCTTTCGCTCGAATTAACGGGAGAATTTATTATAGACCTTGGCTAAAAGGTAGCCAAACAGCCAGGAGACTGTGCCGACGGCAATTATGACCCCCAGAAAGTTGGCAAGGTTTGGTTTGGGAACAAGAGCGGCAAAATCAGCACCCATGAACTGGCTGTTTAAGGCAAGCTTAAAAAATGGCGGGGCGACGATTTGGAGGATATAAAAGATAATATAAAGAACTATGGTTGCGGCGGCAAAGGAGGCGGCGAGGGGGACTGGTTTCAACATAATTTAATTATATCTTAAAACAATATTGAAAAAGAGAGCTTATTCAATCTATCCCCAGAATTGAATAAAGAATTTAACCTGTTGACAGTGTTTACACTTCTTTGCAACGATGGAGTCAGACCCACATTTATTTTGGGTCATAGCCCTTTCAGTTAAGGTACTGGCCAGTATTAAAAGACTCTATGCGCATAGAGTCTTTTTTTTGGGGTTTGGTCGACAGATTTGCAATCAGAAAACGCTCGGCCGACATTTTTTGCTCGGGGTCCTGTCGCCAGTTTCCCTCCCGCCAGTGCTCGTTGACTCGTGATTCGATATGTTGAAATGGCTCCAATTGGTCAACTGCGCGCTGTCGGGAGCCCTTCTACTGGCGCCACCCCTTAGGCGGAGTTTATCCTGAGCGAAGTCGAAGGATCATGTTTCTGATCTTGCCAACCTGTCACCCCGTTTTTTGTGCAGCTATTTGATTTAGAAGTATATGGGGGAGTAAAATTCGTTTTAAATATGGCTAAGGTTGAACCATCCCAATACTTCAATAGCCCGACCTGGGGCCGCTTAGAATGGCAGCAGGCGCTTTCCAAGATGATTGCCTTTATGGGGACGGATACCGGGGCAACATACGAGGTTATAATCGGTACGGATTCGGAGGCGCAGAATGGGACGGCGGACTTTGTCTGCGCTCTTATCGTTCATAAGAAGGGCCGTGGGGGTGTTTATTTCTGGTCGAGGCAGACCATTGAGAATATACATTCGATGAAGGCAAGGATTTGGCAAGAGGCGTTAATTTCGCTGACGCTGGCCGAAAAGCTGGTTGGCGATTTTGCGGATATGGGGCTATTTGATTTAAATTTGGAAATTCATGTGGATGTGGGGCCGAACGGGCCGACGCGGGAGATGATTGCGGAAATTGTGGGGATGATTCGCGCCAACGGCTTTAAGGTGGCCACAAAGCCTGCCTCATGGGGCGCCAGCCATGTGGCGGATAGACATGTATAGTTTTCCCCCGCCAAATCTTACTTCTCGCCTTTTCATTATTATTCATAAACGGCTCGAAGAGCGATTTTAGGCGGGTAAACAAAACAAAAGCCCACGTCAAACGCGATGGGCTTCTGTTTACTTTTTCGTCAATTGTTAATGGTTTATCGTTAATCGGGATTGCGAATTGCCCGATGAACTATGAACGATAAACGATACACTATCGTCGGCGTTTTCGAGCCGTTTTTCTACTGGTTGCTTGCCTCTTTTTGTTTGCTACTTCAACTTCTTCGTCTTCCTCTTTGGTGTACCACCAGGCGGCAATGATAATTAAGGCAACAACGACTAAGATGACAAAAGCAGTGTTTTTGTCAAAGCCCGAGGCGGTCGAGGAAGGGGTAGCCGCCGGAGCGACTGTGAATTTAACGGTGGTAATTTGCGCCGGTATGAGGGAGGTGTGGTTATTATTAACGATTTCGGCAACCAGAGTGTGGTCGCCGGGAGTAACGCCAGAGAAAGTATGCGTGTCTGTGGTGACTTTTATTGCCGATTCGTTGGTGAGGGTGTCGTCGTCAAGCCAGAGATGAATATGGCCTTGACCAAGTTGCGGAAGGGCACTGGTTTGATAGTCGGTCAGCTCTAAATTTTCTACAGAGATCAGGACCGGAACGGTATTTCCGTAAATAGTTTGGGCCGGGCCGGGGGTTAAGATTTTAAGTGAAGGTGCGGCTTGTGAGCTTTGAGCTAAGGCTGGAGTAGCAAAAACTGCCACGAAGGCAGTTACAAGGGCGGTACTGGTAATGAACTTTTGCATTTGTTCTTTGACGCCAATCATTCTATGACGTGGGTACTTTGGGGTGTCAATAGTGATTTATTTTTACCCGAATAAGGCCAAAATCTGGGTAGTTTTTTTACTTATCTGGCAATTAAGATTTTTGAGTGCCAAAAATTTTAAAAAAAATTTCTAATTTCTAATTATTCTAATTTCTAAATAATTTTTTAAATCACAATGTCCTAATTTGGAACTTTTATCATTGGTGCTTATTTAGGTTAATTAAAAATTAGATCAATTAGAAATTCTCTCTGATATAATCAATGGACGTATGGCAGACGAAATTCGTAACGTTATCATCATCGGTTCTGGGCCGGCGGGTCTGACGGCGGCGCTTTACGCGGCGCGGGCAAATCTTAAACCACTGGTGTTTTCCGGCGGCGGCAAGTGGGGCGGTCAGTTGATGCTGACGACGGATGTGGA
>JACPKK010000014.1 GCA_016187105.1 Candidatus Curtissbacteria bacterium
AATATCTCTTTTTGGAAATAAGCCAATCGTGCATGTTTTTGAGCCAGTCCAGTTCCCTATCCAGACCAAACTTTGGAAGCCAAGTAATTTTTTTGGCAACGTCCATCATCTCGTGACGAAGGTCTCGACCGTTTTTATCGTCCGGATCTTTACGATCCATAGCAATGTACCATTCGTCGACGACGCGCCAGACAAGTTCGGTTTTGCAGCGCCAGCAAGTCGGATAACGATGCTTATACTTTTCAACTGCATATAAAAACCTTCCGTTATCTTTGTTTTTTAAATATTCGATAATTATTTCGGGATGTGTTTTGGCGTTTTGTCCTGCGAATTGACCCATCTGGCTTACATATGACGCGTCTTCTTCAATAGGTGCGATAACAGGTAGTTTCTCTTTTAGTCCCAATTGAAAATCTTCTGCGCCTGCGCCAGGCGCTACATGGAGAAGTCCCGTTCCCTCTGTCTCTGTTACTATGCCAGTTCCATCAATAACTCGATGTGTGTATCCCTTCAGCGATTCCTCTACTAAAGGAATGTCATCAAAAGGTGCATCATACTCCCAATCTATTAAGTCCCGCCCCGATTTTTTATCTATTGGATCGTCTTTTTCCAGAACGATTAACCTATTCTCCATGATCCATAACTTATCTTCTTTGTCTCCCTTGAAACTCACATAATTTTCTTTTGGATTCACCGCCACTGCAACGTTGGCTGGAATTGTCCAGGGAGTTGTTGTCCATGCTAAGAGAAATTCATTCTCTCGGCCCCTTATTGGAAATTTAAAAAAAACGGTATCGTGGGTTAGCTCTTTGTATTCTTCGGTTAGAATCTCGTGCTGGGAAATGGCAGTACCGCAACGCGGGCACCAGGGGACGGAATCGCGGCCTTTATATAAGTAGCCTTTCTGGTTACAAACTTTTAGGAAATTCCAGATGGCGTAATTATTTTCGTCGGATGACGTGTGGTAGGAATTTTCCCAATCCATAAAGTAGCCGAGGCGTTTACTCTGCTCGGTTTGAATAGCGGAGAATTTTTTAACGCGCTCTTTGCAAAGGTTGACGAATTTGCCGATGCCATACTTTTCGATGTCTTTTTTGTTTTTAAACCCCAGCTCTTTTTCGACTTCGACTTCGACCCAAAGGCCCTGCTCGTCAAAACCGTTTTGAAAACGCGCGGCTTCACCCTGCATCGTGTGGAAACGCAGCCAGAGATCTTTATAGGTGCGGCCCCAAGCGTGATGGACGCCCATGGGGTTATTGGCGGTTATCGGGCCGTCGAGAAATGAGAATTTTTTCTTGCTCGATTTTAGGCCCGCAGCTTGCGAGGACCGCAAGCTTTGCTTATTTTTCTCCAGATATTTCTCGACTATCCCCTCTTTGTACCAATAGTCCAAAAGCTTTTTCTCCATCGCCACAAAATCCTGTTTTGGGTCAACGGGTTTAAATTTTCTTTTTGACATAGCTTTTGAATTATATATTAGAAATAGATCTAAAGTAAGGTTTTTGGGAGGTAAATGTTAAAATCGAGAGTTAATGGTGACAGAAGAATTCAAAAAAATAGTTAGCGAGGCAATTGAAGCCTTACCGGAAAAGTTTAAAAAGGCGATGGACAATGTGGAAGTTGTGGTTGAGCAGTGGCCCGGAGTGGGCATGGCAAGGGGCGGATTACTTTTGGGCCTTTATCAGGGAGTTCCCAAAACTGTGTGGGGGAGAGGGACAGGCTTGCAGATTCCAGACAAGATAACAATATATAAAGGGCCGATTGAGTTTTTGGCAAGAGGCAACAAAGATAAGATTAAAGAGCTGGTAACAGATACGGTGGAGCATGAAATTGCTCACCATTTTGGGATTTCTGACAAACGAATTGGCGAAATTAAGAAAGGTGTTGATTAATCCTGTTTCGTTTCCTGGTTGAGCCAGTCTAAATAAGGCTTGGTGACTTTTTCGGCTTTGATGGCAACGATTTCGGGGACTTCGTAAGAATGGTTCTTTTGGATAAAGGATTCGACCTTTTTAAAGTTTTCGTCTTTGGTTTTAATGATCATCGAAAATTCTTTGTCCTTGACGGTTTTACCTTTCCCCAGTCTAATCTTAGCACTCGCCTTTTCACTACTATTCGTAGACGGCTCGTGCTGCGATTTTGACGGGGCATGCCACCAATAAGCGGATTCGACCGGGAAAAGATTGTAGCAGGCAATAAGCCTCTTTTCTAAAAGCGCATCGCCGATTTTTACAGCTTCTGCCTTATTTGGAAAAGTCGTAAGAATTAAAATCATGCACGAGAAGATTCTATCACAAGGTTTTTGAAGATGCCTTTGGAGTAAAAGTAGGCTCCGACTAAAAGTATGCCGGCTGCGCCTATGCCGATCGCAAAAATTGATGAGGTTTTTTCGGCCAGAACCCCCATGACGGCGTTTCCCAAAGGCATTATGCCGACAAACATGGTTAGGTAAACCGCCATCACCCTGCCGCGTATATGGTCGGGAGAAGCAAGCTGAACAAGCGTGTTGACAGAAGAAATGAAAATTAACATGCCAAAGCCTGCGATAAAGAGCAGGGCATGCGCGGCAATGAAGTTTTTGTTTAAAGAAAAAGCCATAAAAGCAAGCCCGGCGGTTAACAAGCCAAAAAATATAAGCGCGCCCTTATTAGCACGTCTGCTTTGAGCAGAGGTAAAGATTGCTCCGGCAAGACTGCCGGCACCGGCTGCGGAAAGCAAAGATCCTAACCCTTGGGCACCGGATGCAAAAACACGATCGGCGATTACCGGCATAAGTGTTTGATACGGCCAAAGAAAAATAGCGCTGGCGGTGCCTAAAATCATCATATAAAAAACCAGCGGATGGGAAAATGAATATTTAATGCCTTCTTTTAAGGATTCCCAAGGATGTTTGTCGGTTTGCCCAGCGTACAGATAGATTGGCCTAATCATCATAATTGCCAAAATCGCGGGCAAAAAACTAATGCCGTTTAAGATAAATGTCCAGCCTACGCCGAATTTGGCAATCAGAAAACCGGCGAGCGCCGGCCCAACGAATCTTGCGGCATTAAAAATGCTGATATTGAGGGGGATAGCCGAAGGCAAGTCTTTTTTGCCGACCATTTCGACAATAAAAGTGAGTCTTGCGGGCAAATCTATGGCGGCGACGATGCCGTTTACAAAGACGATTATCAAAACAAGCGGTAAGCCGGCTTGGGAAAAAAGGACCAACAGCCCTAAAAAGACTGCCAAAATTGCCTCTGAACTTTGGGTAAAAATGAGCAGTTTTTGCTTTTTAAATTTGTCTACCAGTACCCCGGCAAAAGCGGTGAACACAAGAAACGGTAAGCCGCCGACGGCCGCGGTTGTGCCTACCCAGAAAGGCGAATGGGTGAGCTGAAACACGAACCAGCCTATACCAATTTGCTGGAGCCAAAAACCGATAAGAGAAATTGACTGGCCGGCAAAATAAAGCTGGAAGTTCCTGTGGGCAAAGGCAGGAAAAATAGAGATCACCCTTCCGGGAAGAGGCATCGGGGCGGCACCGGCTGTGGCAGCGGTGATTTCTAGGTCTTCTTCGATGACATCTACTTTTGCCATCTTTCTATTGTAACTCACAAGAGGGTTTTAAAATCACTTTCAATTTCTGCAGTCTAATGTATCGATACATTAGACTAAGTGTTATTCCCAGTATTTCTTGTCACTATGAGCCGATTTTACTACAAGAAGCTGCACCAGATAAGCTAGCGTATCTGGCGTAGAAATGTGGGGATGTCGAATTCGTCTAGGGCTTTCTTAGTTAACTTTTAGTACCACTTTGCCTCGGGGATGGCCGGTTTCTTGGTAGGTGAATGCTTCCTTAACGTCATCGAGACTAAAGACTTTGTCTACCTGGGGTTTTAGTTTTCCTTCTTCTACCAGTTTTTTTAGCGCTTCTAATTTTTCCGTATTCCCTTCCGTATTAATTGCGATGGCCACAACTTCTAATTTTTTGGCAAGTTCGGGGTCGGGGCTACCAGTCATGGATGCTACGACTCCGCCCTTTTTGACAACTTCGAGTGATTTATCGGCTGACTGCCCAGATGTGTCGAAAACGGCATCTAAGTCGCTAACTTTTTTGGTAAAATCTTCTGCTTTGTAATCTATTACCTCGTCTGCGCCCAAATTTTTAACATATTCCAGGTCGTCTCCGCTTGCGGTAGTTATCACATAAGCGCCCATTGCTTTGGCAATTTGCACTGCCAGAGACCCAATCCCCCCTGCTCCGCCGTGGATTAGGATTTTTTGGCCGGCTGGTAATTTGATATCGTCCCTTAGTGCCTGCAATGCGCTTTGGCCTACAAGCGGCAGTGATGCTGCTTCTTCAAAGTTAATATTTGCGGGTTTTTTGGCAATTTTGTTAACGGCTGCTGCCGCAAATTGGGCAAAAGCGCCGGAGCCGCCGCCATAGGCAGCAGCTTGTCCATATACTTCGTTGCCTACCTTATAAGAAGAATCGCCGGCGTCGGTAACGACTCCCGCAAAATCTCCACCAATAGTTATAGGCAAATCGAGAGGCATGTGATCTTTGATATAACCTTCGCGAACTTTCCAGTCAAAGGGGTTGATGCTTACGGCTTTAATCTCGACGAGTACTTGACCAGAAGAAGGTGTGGGTTTTGGTACATCTTTTACTTCCAGCACATCTACGCCGCCGTATGCATTGATTTGAACTGCTTTCATCGCAATATATTATAACAGAGAGATTATCTTATCTGACGAAGCCCTTCGACAGTTCGAC
>JACPKK010000012.1 GCA_016187105.1 Candidatus Curtissbacteria bacterium
ACGTCAACCGAATCCGTTTCCTCGGCAATCTCAATCGACTGGCGACTCGCGTCAATCGACGTCCCGACATTAATAATTGTGCCAACTCCAGCCTCTTTTGCCCGAAGTAGCGCAATCTTTGCATCTTCGATCATATCCAAATGGCAATGAGTGTCGGTCAAATTCATTCACCAATTATAAGCGATCTTATATACTTGAAATATGTCACAAATCGTAGGGATAATAGCGGGTCTTATCGCCGGATTGATTTGGGAAAAACTTTCCACTATGCCCTGGGACGGACACCCAACACTAATTAGAAGTCTAATTTTAAATATCAATGGCGCGAGAATTCATGTCCATCACTTTGTAGCTTATTTTATAATCGTATCCGCGGTCGTCGTGATCGCCTTAAGAACCAACAGAATTTTTCACCCGGCAGTTTTAATGGTCCTCTCGTTTCTATTTTCGGCATTCTTTTACTATGTTTGGAAATATACCGGTCTTCACACACTCATAAAATAAACCTCTATAATTCTCGGGAATAGCGGTTTTTCGGCGGAAGTTATATTAGCCGCAAGACTTCCCGCAGATTCTTAATTTTATAATCGGCATCCGTCAGGTCAATTGGAAAATCTCTTTTTATATACTGAACCGTTATGGCACCAACCATCCTCCCGGCATCAATATCCGTTTTTCGGTCACCGATAACAATAACCTGGTCAAACCCGTTATCTGCGGCATACTTTCTAATCGCTTGTGCTTTTGCCAAAATCGGATCAATTGTCACTTTACTAAAATGCCGGTCAATAGCAAAAATCTTATCGATAAGATGGCCGATTTCTATAATCTCTATAAATTTCCCGATGTGCTTCGGGCTGGAATTAGAAACGATTATATTGGTATGCCCCGTCCCCTTTATTTTCTCCAGAACTTCAATGGCATATGGCGCCGGGCTAAGGTATGCGGTTATTTGGTCCTTAGTCTGAATATTAGGCACTCGGCCCAGCATTTTGGTGTGAGTGGATTTGTTAACTTCCGGGAAAAAGTGCTTTAGGTAATTTTGCATACTTGTCCCAAAAAGTTGGCGGACTTCGGTCAGATCTATCTCCCTTTCAACTTCAAATTCCCGGGCAAGCTGCTTTAAAATTTCGGCAAAGCCAACTTCTGTTCCTTGTTCCAGCGTTCCATGGAAATCCCACGAAAATAATTTTTTGTTTTTTTTCATATCCTGGCTTGCCCGCCGAAACTTAGTGGAGGCGGGGGAATAGCGGTTTTTCGGAAAGAATTTTTCCGGTGAATTGCGCCAATATTTTCTCGCTGGTTTCCGGCAAAAACGGCCCCAAATTAAAAGCAATCTCCCTTATCTCTTGCGCAATCGGCGTTATCACCTTCTTTAGGGACGGGCCCTCAAGCTCCCATGGTTTCTCTTCGTTGATCTTTTTATCAAGTTTTGATATTTCTTCCCACAGACCAATTAAAGCTTGGTCAAATCTAAAATTTTTAAGGTTTTCTAAAACTACTTTTTTAAAAGTGAAATTTTTCTTTTGGGGCAAAGCCAAATTTGTATCACTTGCCAGCCGTGCGACTCGAGCAACCAGATTTCCTAAACCGTTTGCCAACTCACCATTGTAAAGATCATGAAACCGGTCAATCGAAAAATCACCATCGCCCCAAGCCGGAATCTCCCGCAGTAAATAAAATCTAACTGCCTCTCGTCCGAATTTTTCAACCAGTTCAAACGGGTCAACAACATTTCCCAAAGATTTAGAAATCTTTTGCCCTTCGACAGTTATATATCCATGGACGAATTCATCACTCGGAAGGGGAAGCCCAGCCGATGCCAGCATTGCCGGCCAATAAACAGCGTGGAAACGGATGATCCCTTTACCAATTACATGTAAACGACGCACCTCTGGTGCTCGTTTACCCTGAGCTTGTCGAAGGGCAGAACCGACCCAATATTTTTCATATAAGTCTTGCTTTGCAGACCCAAATCCAAGCGCTGTGAGATACGTAACCAAAGCGTCAAACCAAACGTACATTATTTGAGAATTATCTCCCGGCACCGGCACACCCCATCCGTGTGCTCTCTCAACAGAACGGGAAATACTAAAATCCTTGAGCCCTTGTCCGATGAAGGAAAGCACCTCGTGTTTGCGGCTTTCCGGCACGATTCTTAATTTATCCGTGGAAATCAGTTTTTTTAAAAAATCCGTGTAACTCGATAGTCTAAAAAAATAATTTTCTTCTTCTATCTCTTCGATATTGCTATGGCCATCCGGGCATTTACCTTCGACAATTTCATCAGGGGTATAGAACGCTTCGCAACCAATACAATAAAGCCCGCGGTACTTCTTTTTATAAATGTCTTCCGACTTACATAAAGACCAAAATTTTTGCGCACCGGCAAAATGTTCCTTGGAAGCAGTCCGGTTAAAAACATCAAACGTCAGCCCAAGCGCATCTTTAAGATCGAGAAACCGATCAGCATATTTTTCGACAAGATCTTCAGTCTTAATGCCTTCTGCCTCTGCGGCTTGCACATTCTTCAAAGAATTCTCATCACTTCCCCAAGAAAAATAAACGTCATATCCAAGGGCGCGATAAAATCGCGCCAAAGCATCTGCCTGCACAGATTCCAGCGCATGCCCGACATGCGGGTTGGCATTCACATATGGAATCGCTTGAATGATGTAAATTCGCTTCATTTTTCTCCTATCATTTCTGAGTCTGCCTCTTTGTCATTCTGAGTCCGAAGGACGAAGAATCTTAATTAGATCCTTCACTACGTTCAGGATGACAGTAACGCTAATTATAATATTCTTCGAGTGAGTTCTGCATTGCAGAACGAATCGAGAAGTTTAGAAAATAGTTCTCGATAAACTCGAACAATAATCAAATTAATGTCAGGGACCGGGGCTTGGGCTAGGTGATGGTGACGGTGACGGCGGCGGGGCGCAAGAGCCGCAGAACCCTTGCTTGGAATACGGGTCTTCCACTACAAACTCTTCCCGCTCCTCGGCGTTGGGCGAACCGGGGGCTACAATTTTCCCCGTCTCTTTTTCTACCCAAACTTTGGCCCGCACAAATGTGTCCTTTGTCGGCTCGGTGCCGGCCAAAAAATATTCAAACCTGTTTGTGCAGTTATCGTTTTTAGGTCCGCCCGTGAAAGAACAAATTTCTTTTCCCACAACCCCAGAGGGGACCTTGAATGCTTCATTAACTTGATCCTTGAGGACAAATTTCATGATCTGGTTCCAAATTGGCGTCGCGCCGGTAATGCCGGAAGCCAAATTCTGGCTCATCGGCCGGTTATCATTATTGCCAACCCACGTTGCCACCAAAAAGCTCGGCGTGTAGCCGATTGTCCAGTTGTCGCGCTTGTCGTCCGTTGTCCCGGTTTTAACCGCCACGGTTTTCCCCCCGATAGCTAGGCCGCTGGATGTTCCAAACGCCGCACTTCTTGCACCGTTATCTGAAAGTATTGAAGAAATCAAAAATGAAACTTCTCGTGAAAGAACTCGCTTGCCGGCCTTCGGCTTAAATTCCTCTAAGATTCGGCCGCTAGGGTCTTCGACCTTTAAAACCGGTACCAAATCCTGCCTCACGCCTTCGTTGGCAAATACGCCAAATGCTGTCGCCATTTCCGTCATTTTCACTTCGCCGCCGCCCAAAGTCAGCGAAAGCCCAAAGCGCGACTCGTCGCCAAATGTAGTGATGCCCATCTCGCGGGCCTGCTTAATCATGTCCGAAACTCCGGAAATTGCCAAAACTTTAACCGCCGGTATATTGTAAGAATTGGCCAGCGCAAACCTTACCTGTACTGCGCCGTGAAATTGGCCGTCGTAATTGACCGGGCTATACGGTTTTGTTCCGGGGACGCCAAAAGTTGTGGGCGCATCCACAATCACTGTCGCCGGCGTAATTAATTTTTTGGAAAGGGCAGTGGCATAGTTAATCGGTTTTATCGAAGAGCCGGGTTGGCGGGCGGCAATTGTCACATTCACGTTGCCGTCGATGCTCGTATCAAAAAAATCCTTGGAGCCGACCATCGCCAGGATTTCTCCAGTAGAGGGCTTAGTCACCAAAGCGGCGCCGTTAGAAACGTTAAGCGCTTTGACTGCCTCAACGTTTTTGGTAACCGCCGCCCCCGCCGCATCTTGAATATCCAAGTCCAGCGCCGTTGTTACTTTAAGACCCCCGTGACTGGCCGGCGCATCACCGTATCTTGCCGCCAGATAATCGCGAACGTACATCACAAAATGCGGCGCGCGAATATCAATCCGGTCACTTCTAAATTGCAAATCCTCGCTGCTAGCCGCCTCCATCTCCTCGCCCGTTATATAGTGTTCCTCGTACATTCGCCTTAAAACAAACTTTTGTCTCTCCAATGCCTTATCCGGATTTTGCCCAAAAGGCGAATAATAAGTCGGCGCCGCCGGCAGCCCTGCCAGAAGTGCCGATTCGGCCAGATCCAAATCCGAAAGATTTTTACCGAAATATTGCTCAGCCGCTGCCGCAACCCCCCAGGCTGTCCCGCCGTAAGGCACCTGGTTTAAATACATTTCCAGAATCTTGTCCTTGTTAAACGCTGTCTCAACGCGGAACGCCAAATATAACTCCTTAGCCTTTCTGGTAATTGTTCTCTCCGGGGAAAGAAATGCACTTTTAACAAGTTGCTGGGTAATCGTCGAACCGCCCTGGATATTTCCCTCGAAAACCGTTTTCCTGACTGCCCTTATAATTCCATAGATGTCAAACCCCCTGTGCTTGTAAAAATCCTTATCCTCGACCGCAATCGTCGCCTTCTTCAAATTGTCCCCAACCTCCCAAAGGGGAACGATAGTCCTATTTTGATCCTCGTAAACGTTGAATAAAATCTTTCCGTTTCTGTCATAAATTTTTGTCGTTTGCGGGATTTGCCTGATCTCCAGCTGCTTTGGGCTTGGTAAGTCTCTTGTCAAAAACCAAATGCCGAAAACTAAAAAGGCAATTGTCAAAATCCCCGCCTTAAAACTCCTGTCTTTGTATAAGAGCGGATGGCGGCCGATTCTGGAAACTGCTTGGACTCTTCGGTAAATATCAATATGAAGCCGTCTTAGGATAAGCTCCAAACTTCGTAAAAAAGTTTTTAAAATCCATAAAGTTACATCGCCAAAAAAACTGACCAAAAGAATAAACCAGGTTAAAAAAGCAATAACCGCCGAAAATATCAAAGTGATTAATGTTGTCATGGGATTAATTTTCATTGGTCAGAGTATAAGGTAAATTTTGGCCAATTAAAACCCTTTTGGGGTATTTGACAGCTAAACTCTCAAGCCTTAAACTTTTTTTAATCCACCCCCAAATGGCAGAAATTATCGAGAAGCGTGGGCCGATTGTTAAAACCTCTAAAGGTTGGCCGCTTAACCGCCTCGGCGTCATTATTCTTTTAATTCTTATAGTTATCGTTGTTTTTCTGGTTAGCAAGCCTTTCTTTTCCCAAAAAGCGCCCGCAAGTCCAACAACAGTCTCTGGCCAGATTACTACACCGCCAGCCGGCCAGATAGTCAAGGCCAATGAGCTGCCAATCGAACTAGCAGTCGGCGATTCTAAAAAAGTTGCCAAAGTCCAATTTTGGGCCAAAACTTATACCGAGGGCAAGTGGGAGGTAATCGGCGAAGTCTCAAAGGCCCCGTTTAAATTCGACTGGCAGATTCCCCAAAATTATCAAAACAAGGCCGTTGCCATAACCGCCCATATCTACCTTAAAGACGGCAACATCGTCAAAGACCCCGGCGGTTGGAGAGAAGGAATCATAATATTAAGTCAGTAACTAGATTGCTTCATTGCTAAATTGTTAAAAAGTAAAAACTAAAACAATATAACAATTGAACAATGTAACAATTTGTTTAACTCTTTTTCCCCAAATAACTCCAAAAGGCAAAAAGGCCGATGGCGATAATCACCCCGAACAAATTAAAGATATTTAAAACCTGCGCCATCGTCAGTTGCGCCACAAGCGCCGCAAAAAGCGCCACAAAAAAAGCCATTTTGAAAGAGGTCTTAAAATACCAATTCGGGTCGTAGCGCCTGTAGAATCTGGTTCTGACAAAATAAAGGAGCGTTCCCAGCGCGCAGAAAACAAAAACAAACAGTAGTGCGTCAAAACCCGCAAAAATATACCAAGGAGATGTATGCGGATCGGTCACGGTCACAATCCAGGCGATGCCAAAAAGCGAAGCAAAAGCAAGCAAAAATGTCAAAGGCAGAAGTCGATGCATACCTCTAGTTTATGAAGTCTACGGTCTACTGTCCACGGTCTACAGTAGTCTGTAGTCAGTAGTCGGTAGTCTCGTGCTAAAATACCCCCATGAGTCCCCAAACAACCATCCTCATCATCGCTGCATTGATAATTGTGTCTTTTGGAGTCCTTTACTTGCAGATTAAAAAAATCGGACAAAGTAAATCCAAGGACGAGACGACCGACCTTTTGATGAAGCTCATCCGCCAAATCCAGGAAAGCTCTGACAAAACTTCCCAAATCACCCAAAAACAACTTGCCGAAACCACCCGCTCCTTAAATGAACGTCTCGACAAAGCCGCCCAAGTAATCTCCGGCGTTTCAAAATCTGTCGGTGAGATGACGGAACTCGGCCGGTCAATGAAAGATTTGCAAGAGTTCTTGCGTTCGCCAAAAATGCGCGGGCAAATGGGGGAGGCAGTTTTAAAAGACATGCTGGGCCAGTCTCTTCCCAAACAAAATTTTCATCTGCAGTACGCTTTTAAATCAGGTGAAATCGTCGACGCGGCGCTAAAGCTCGAACAAGGCATTATCCCAATCGATGCCAAGTTCCCGATGGAAAACTTCCGTAAAATGGCCAAAGCCGAAGATGATAAAGAGAGGGAAACCGTACGCAAACTTTTTATCGCCGACGTCAAAAAACACATCGACGCCATTTCCGGCAAATACATCCGCCCGCAAGAAGGCACTTTGGATTTTGCCCTCATGTATATCCCAGCCGAACCAATCTATTACGAGATCCTCACCAATTCTCCGGAACTTGATGATTATGCTTACAAAAAACGCGTCCGTCCTGTTTCTCCAAACACCTTATACGCTTATCTGCGCGCCATCATTATGTCGCTCGAAGGGTCCAGGATCGAAGCCAAAGCCGGCCAGATTTTAGCCGCCCTCCGCGAAATCGGCGCCGAAACCGAAAAATTCGGTTCAGATTTAGGCCTTTTAACAAAACACATCAAGAACGCATCAGCCGCGTCAGACGCGGTCAACTCCCGTTTCTCGCGCTTATCCTCGAGGATTTCTACAGTTCAAAACATCGAGGCACGTAAAACAAAAAGTTTAAAGTCAAAACAATAAACAGCTTGCCCCTCGAAGGACTGCGAGTCTAAGGCGTGCTAAAATGTCGGCGTGAGCAACACCCGTCCCTCAAATCCGCTCCTCGAGCCGTCTTTGAACAAAAGTGAAAAGGCGAGAGGTAAGGATAGTAGGATTCTCAAAGATTTAAACCCCGAGCAGCATAAAGCCGTCACTACAACCCAGGGCCCGCTTCTTATTATTGCCGGCGCCGGCACCGGCAAGACCGCCGTCATTGCCCACAGAATCGCCGCGATTATCGAGAAAAAACTGGCCAAACCGCAAGAAATCCTTGCGCTTACCTTCACCGACAAAGCCGCCGGCGAAATGGAAGAACGCGTCGACATTTTAGTTCCCTACGGTTTTATCGATACCTGGATTTCCACCTTCCATGCTTTTGGAGACAGGATCCTGCGCGATAATGCTTTGGATATTGGTCTTACCCCCGATTTCAAAGTTCTGTCCCGCCCCCAGCAAGTGCTGTTTTTCCAGCAAAACCTTTTCCGTTTCGAGCTGGATTATTTTCGCCCGCTTTCCAACCCGACAAAGTTTATCGGTGCAATCCTCACGTTTTTCTCCCGCCTAAAAGACGAAAACGTCAGCCCGGAAGAATTTCAGACTTATGTCAAAGATCAAAGATCAAAAGTCAAAAGTCAAGAAGACAAGATCGAAGTTAAAAAATATCAGGAGCTTGCTCAAGCCTTTGAATCTTACGAACGCTTTAAAGACGAGGCCGGATTTCTGGATTTTGGCGACCAGGTCGTTAAAACCATTGAACTGTTTACCAAACGGCCCAAAATCCTAACAACCTACCAGTCCCAGTTTAAATACATCCTTGTCGATGAATACCAAGATACCAACTATGCCCAAAACGAACTGGTCAAGCTCTTGGCAAGCGCCCGCAAAAACATCTGTGTTGTCGGCGACGACGACCAATCCATCTACAAATTCCGCGGCGCGGCCATATCAAATATCCTCGAATTTAAGAAGACTTACCCCAAAGCCGTCCAAGTCGTCCTCACCCAAAACTACCGCTCTACCCAGGCAATTTTGGACAGCGCCTATAAGTTGATTCGCCACAACGACCCGGACCGTTTGGAAGTCCAAAATAAAATCGACAAAAAACTCAAATCAATTACCGGCCAAGGTATTCCTCCGCAGGAAATTTTTGCCGACACCATTTCCGAAGAAGCCGACGCCGTCGCCGCCGAAATCGAAAAGCTGATGGGTAAGCAAACAGCAAACCGCAAACAGCCGTCAGCTGTAGGCCGTAAGCAGTATGCGTATAAAGACTTTGCCATTCTGGTGCGCGCCAATTCCCAGGCCGACCATTTCCTGCGCGCTTTAAATATGAAAGGCATCCCTCATAAATTTGTCGGCTCATCCGGCCTTTACCAGCAGCCCGAAGTCAATCTTTTAATTTCGTTTCTTACCGCCATTTCCAATTTCGAGGATAGTCTTAATCTTTTTAACCTCATGACTTCCGAAATTTACGAGATTGGCGCTGTCGACGCCATCAAATTAACTTCCTGGGCCAAGCGTAAAAACCGCTCACTTTTTTATGTACTTACAAATCTAATAGCCGTCGATAACCGTGATATTGAAATTTCCAAAGAGTCCCAAGCCATTGTCGAAAAACTAATTGAAGACCTAAAAGGATCAATCGAACTTTCCAAATCCCAAACCGGGTCCTCTATAAATTTTTAGAAAAGTCCGCTTATCTCAAAAAACTGGAGAGGGCAGCCGGCGTTGAAGGCCAAATAAAAATCCAAAACATTGCCAAATTCTTCGATAAAATTAAGGAATTTGAAAACGTCGCCAGCCCGACATCGCCGAGCGGCTCAGCGTTTGGCGGGCGGGCTAAAGTCCATACCGTTTCCCAGTTTGTCGACTATCTGGAGGCCATTCGCGGTGCCGGCGACGACCCGGCAACTGTGGAATTTGACCCCGAACTCGATGCCGTCAACGTGATGACCGTCCACGGAGCCAAAGGTCTGGAATTTCCGGTAGTTTTTATGGTCAACCTTGTCGCCGACCGTTTCCCCACTAGATCCCGCTCCGATGCAATTGAAGTCCCAACCGGCCTCATCCGCGAAACCTTGCCGCGAGGCGACTGGCACTTAGAGGAAGAACGCCGCCTTTTCTACGTCGGCGCCACGCGCGCTAAAAATCTCCTCTACTTTTCCTGGTCCCGTGATGTCGGCGGCGCCCGCGTCAAAAAAATCTCGCCCTTTGTTTTGGAAGCTCTCGACAAAGCCAAATCCGCCGCCGACCTTATAAAACTTTCACCACTTGAAAAAATCGAAAAATTCGCTCCGCCCCCGCCGCGCCAAACCCAACAAGTGATGTTTGACGTCGACGTTTTAAAACTCACCCAGGGGTCAATCGACGATTATCTAACTTGCGCTTACAAATACCGCTACATCCACATTCTGCGCGTACCGATCATGCGTCACCACGCCATTGCTTACGGTGCCGCTCTCCACAGTGCCGTTGGCGCATACCTTAACTCCAAAAAAAACGGCCGCCCCTTAACACTTGCCCAAACCCTCGAAGTTTTTGAAAATGCCTGGGACAGCGAAGGCTTTTTAACGGTAGAGCATGAAGAAAAAAGAAAAGCCGCCGGCAAGTTGGCAATCGAAAAGTTTTGGAAACGCGAGTCAAAAGACCCAAAATTACCCACCCTCATCGAATCGAAATTTAATTTCTCTCTAAAAGAGGTAACCATCGTCGGCCGTTTTGACCGAGTCGACATCGAGCCCGGGTCCAAAGTTCACATTATCGATTACAAATCTTCCGAAAATATGGATCAAGAAAAAGCCAATGCCCAGGCCAAAGAATCGAATCAGCTGGCAATCTACGCCCTTTACTATTGGAAACGCCACAAAATCCTGCCGCAAAAATTAACTCTCCACTTTTTGGAAACAGGAATCGAAGGAAGTTACACTCCAACCCAAAAAGATCTGGATAAAGCCGAAAAATTAATACTCGATACCGCCGAAAATATCCGCGCCGACACTAAAAATAACCATTTCCCCGCCAACCCCAAATATTTCGGCCGCGAACCGGCCTGCGTCTACTGCGCCTATAATTCGATCTGTCCCTTCTCATTAGCTAAAATATGAAAGATCGAATAATATCAGGAAGCTCGGCACGACGTAAGTCGTGCGGAGCAGGGCTGATACAACACCATTTGTCCGTTTAGTCTGGCCAAGATCTGATGCAAATACTAATCGCTACACTTCTAATCGTCATCATGCTTCTTCTGCTTTTTATCATCGTCGGGTTTTTCTTCTTCCTTTTTGATATTTTTCTGGAACTTCCGTACGTTGCGACCAAGCGCCACAAAATAGAAACGATCATCAAATTCGCGCAGATCAAACCCGGTCAAACCGTCGTCGATTTAGGATCTGGTGATGGTCGATTGTTAATCGCCTCTGCCGCCAAAGGCGCCAACGCCATCGGTTACGAGATAAATCCATTTTTAATCGGTATCACTTTGGTCCACGCCAAGATTAAAGGCTTAGCCGATCACCTCAAAGTTTATAAATCTAATCTCTGGAAATCCGACCTTGCCGTTGCCGACGTCGTCTTTGTCTACGGCCGCAAAAAAACCATGCAAAAATTCCAGGATTTTGTTTGGCAAAACGCCAAAAAAGGGACAAGGGTGATAGTCAACACCAACCCGTTTCCAACCAAAAAGCCCATCAAAGAAAAAAATGCCGTTTATCTTTATAAGGTCTAATCCTACAGGCCTATCAAAAAATCCTCTCGATATTAATCCGAAAAATTAAAAGTCGGCTTTTGATTAATTTTATTTAGGCACGAACTTTAACAGGGGCATGGATCAAAAATCGCCAAAACCGCCGCTCAAATCCGCAATTTTGGCACTTTTTTAAAATATTTACGGTAAAAATTGAGAAATTTGGTCAAATCCGGCAAAAAGGGCATAAAAAAAGATTTCCGCGCGGAAACCTTAAAAATGAAGTAAATTAATTATACTAAACTTCCGCCAAGCTGGACAATACAGCAAAACTACTACAGGTTATGAAAATTTCTAATGTCCCAATGCTCCAAATTTAGACATTTATTAATTGGGATTTATTTAGTAATTAAAAATTAGTAATTAGGTCAATTTACTACAAGTTGATCTATATTCTGGTTATGCGCAGCAAAAGCCATCTCAACCGGTCAGCCGTGCTAAGCAGTTTATATAGAGTAGGATTCAGCACTAAATCGTAAGTTCCAATATACTCCACGTGTTTTGCCCCGTAACCGGCTTTGAAGCGGTGGAATCCATACCACGGATCATTTGCATTAGCATCCGGCCCAAGCGCCCCCCACATATCAAAGGTTTTAAGCTTTAACTTTTTGCCAAGCTTTATCG
>JACPKK010000013.1 GCA_016187105.1 Candidatus Curtissbacteria bacterium
ATTGAAGTTTGGAAAAGGCGGTCAGGAGTGCGTTTCTGACCCACGTTTGGCCTTTCTCCAGAATTACACGGGCGTTTTGATATTCTCTTGGAGAGCCCAAGTTGTAGATAGCCGAAACAGAGGCGACGACGATGACATCATGCCTTGTGGCAAGAGCGGTGGTGGCGGCGAGGCGAAGTTTGTCGATTTCCTCGTTAATTTCGGTTTCTTTCTCTATATAGGTGTCGGTTGAGGGCAGATAAGCTTCCGGCTGATAGTAGTCGTAATATGAAACAAAATAACAAACGGCATTTTGCGGAAAAAGTTCACGGAATTCCTGGTAAAGCTGGGCGGCCAGAGTTTTATTGTGGGAAATGACCAGCGCCGGCTTTTGGGTTTTGGCGATGACTTCCGCGACCGTAAAGGTTTTGCCGGAACCGGTGACGCCGAGCAGGGTTTGGTGTTTAAAACCATTACTTACACCCTCAACAAGTTTTTGGATTGCCTGGGGCTGATCGCCTGTCGGTTTGTAGGCGGATGTGAGCTGAAATTTCATGAACTTATATTATATCAGGACGTTATTCTTCGAGCGATCACATCCAGTTTACATGAATGTGAGAGCCGAGAAGGAGTTCTCGACCACATCCGACACCGAGACAAAGCCGTTTTCGGCGGACAAGAGGGTCAACCCCCAATAAATTGGGTCTTGACAACTTCGGGTTTTCTTTGGTAGTATGTTAGAGATTAGAGATTAGATAGATTTCTTAAACGATTTTATCGAGGAACATGGCCATGCGCCAACCCTGGTAGAGATTGCCAAAAATTTGGGGGTTCGATCTTTGGCTACCGTGCACGAGCATTTAGCGACTCTTGAGAAGAAAGGCCTTATTAAAAAATCCGGCGGGATCGCCCGGGGCATTGAACTAGTTGAGGGGAAAATCGGCAGGATTGTAAAAGGGATAGAGCTTCCCCTTGCCGGTTTTATTGCCGCCGGCTCCCCTATTGAACCGTATACAGACCCCAACGCCACTTTTGCAGTTTCTCCTAACCTTGTTTCTCCCAAGCGCAAATCTTATGTTCTGGTGGTTAAAGGCGAATCGATGGTAGAGGACGGAATTCTGGACGGAGATTTTGTTGTCGTTGAGGAAACAAACCAAGCCGAAAACGGGGATATTGTGGTAGCGATGATTGAAAACGGCGTGGTGACACTAAAAAGATTCTTTAAAGAGCCGAACCGCGTGAGACTGCAGCCGGCGAATTCCGCTATGCAGCCAATTTATGCCAAGAACGTAGAGATTCAGGGCCGCGTCACTTCGGTAATCCGCAAATACAATTAACTTTCGTCACTTAGACCCAAAAGCTTATAAGTAAAGCCAGTGATGAGACAGTTAAAACTGCTGTAATTAGCCAGCCGGATATATTGGAGAACTTAGAATTGGTGTATTGGCCCATGATCTTGGAGCTATTAGAAATCAATAAGATCAGGACCATGAGCGGCGGAGCGATAATCCCGTTTAAAACGGCTGTGTAGTAAAGGACTTTAAAAGGCGGGATGCCGGTGAAGTTAACCAGAAGCCCAACAATGGTGGCAACGGTGATAATGCCGTAAAAGCCGTGAGCCTGTTTAAATTTGCGGTACAGACCTTCTTTAAGGCCAAAAGCTTCGGAAACTGCGTAAGAGGCAGAACCTGAAAGAACGGGCACGGCCAGAAGCCCGGTGCCGATGATGCCCATGGCAAAAAGGAAGAAAGTAAGATCGCCGGCTATTGGCCTTAAAGCTTGGGCGGCATCGGCAGCAGTATTTATGCTGGTAAGCCCCGCGACACCCAGAGTTGAAGCCGCGGTGACGATTATGAAAAACATGACGAGGTTGGAAAAAAACATGCCAACTGTGGTATCGACCCTCATTTCCCTGACGTCAATTTTGGTTATTTTGGGGACGCCTTTACCCATGGCACGGATTTTATGAAGCTGGACTTCCTGTTCAACTTCCTCATCGGATTGCCAGAAGAAAAGATAGGGAGAAATGGTTGTGCCAAGGATGGCAACGATATTCAAAAGGTAATCACGGCTTAGGGAAAATGTGGGAACAAAGGTGGCATAGGCAATTTTTGCCCAATCTTGTTTGACCAAAAACGCGGCGATAATATAAAAGAAGAGGGAAAAAGTAAGGTATTTTAAAATTCTTGCGTAGATCCGGTAGGAAACAAAAACTTCCAGGAGCAGAATAACCGCGGTTATCGCGAGCAGCAAAACGGTGAAAGGAAGAGGAACGAGAAGTTCGGCGGACGAGGCCATGGCGCCAAGGTCGGCGCCGATATTGACAGTGTTGGCAACAAGAAGCAGGAAAACGGCCAGATAAAGGACTTTTTTTGAGTAATGGGTACGGATGACCCCGGACAGGCCTTTGCCGGTAACCATGCCGATCCGGCCGCACATTTCCTGAATAACTGTCATAAAGGGAAAAGAAAATAAAGCGGTCCAAAGTTGGGAGTAACCAAATTGGGCACCCGCTTGGGAGTAGGTGGCGATGCCGGAAGGATCGTCATCTGAAGCGCCGGTTATAAAGCCGGGCCCGAGTCGGGAGAGGATTTTTTTAAGCTTCTGGCGCATAAAGCTCTCTTGTCTTCTGATTATTGCAAAAAACCCACTAATTTTCATGCAAGCAAATTATTGCCGGTCATGACAGAGGGTTTGGGGATGTTTAGCATGGAAAGGATGGTCGGGGCGACGTCTGCCAGGATGCCTCCAGCAAGCTTGCGGTTCTGCCCCTCTAGCTGGCGGGCGGCAAAGATAATGGGGACAGGGCTGGCGTTGTGCTCGGTGTCGATATTACCTAATTTATCCATCATTTTCTCGGCGTTGCCGTGGTCGGCGGTCACAACCAGTACGCCGCCCGCTTCGAGGACACTTTCTTTTATTTGGCCTAAAGAGACATCGACGGCCTGGACGGCTTTAATTGCCGCCTGGAGATTGCCGGTGTGGCCAACCATGTCGGCGTTGGCAAAGTTTACGACGATAAAATCATAGACGCCGGTTGCAATTTTTGAGACAAGCCTTCTCGTGATTTCGGGGGCGGCCATAATTGGGTCAAGATCGTAGGAGGCAACTTTTGGGGAGTTCACCAGGATCCTGTCCTCAAGCGGAAATGGTTCTTCGCGGCCGCCATTGAAAAAATAGGTGACGTGGGCATATTTTTCGGTTTCGGCAAGATGAAGCTGTTTGGCGCCCCTTTCGGCAAAGACGCGGGCAAGGGGTATCGCGACTTCTTGGGGCGGGAAGGCGACTGCCGAGACAGGAAGGTTTTTGGCGTACTCGGTCATAGTGACAAAGAATAAGTTTTTAATTTTTTCACCGCGGTTGAAGGTGGTAATTTTATCGCCTGAAGTGGCCCGGATTTTATCAAGCGAATCGGCTATAAATGCGCGCGCGAGCTGGCGGGTGCGGTCCGGCCGGAAGTTAAAAAAAACGACGGCGTCATTATCGCTCACGGGGCCAAGCGGATTACCTTGGTTATTGCAAATTATCAGCGGCTCGATAAATTCGTCGGTTTTGCCATCCAGATAAGAATTCCGGATAGCTGTCTCGGGGTCAGGTTGGCGGCCAGCGGTATTTCCCAGCAGCGCAAAGTAGGCTTTGGCAGTCCTATCCCAGCGATTATCGCGGTCCATGGCGTAGTAGCGGCCAGAGAGGCTGGCGATTTGGCCAAGGTTTTCACTTTCGATCTTTTGCCAAATTTGCGAGACGACAAGTTTTGCCGAGCTCGGCGGGCTGTCGCGGCCGTCGGTAAAAAGGTGGAGCTTGATAGATTCTGGAGGAACGGACTTTTTTTTAAGCAGCTCAAGGAGAGCAAAAAGGTGATTGATAGACGAGTGGACAAAGCCTTCTCCCACAAGACCCAAAAGATGGATATTGGAGCCGTTTGTTTTAATGTGGTCGACGGCTTTTAAAAAGGCTTCATTTTTAAAAAATGAGTCGTCCGATATGCTGCTATCGATTCTTAAAAGGTCCTGAAAAACGATGCGGCCGGCACCAAGGTTGAGATGGCCGACTTCGCTATTGCCGACATACCCCGCGGGAAGGCCGACCTCGGTCCCGGATGCTATTAGCTCGGTGTGGGGAAAATTCAGCCAAAAATTGTTGAAGTTCATGCAGTTTGCCCGGGAAATGGCATTGGCCGGCCCCGGCGGCGCGATGCCCCAGCCATCGAGAATGCAGAGAACGAGGGGTTTATGAAAGCTCATGCTCGATTTCTAAAAGCCGATTGTACTTGGCCACGCGTTCGCCTCGGGCCGGCGCCCCGAATTTAGCGTAATCGGCGCCGACGGCGACGGCAAAATCGGCAATCATGTCATCATTAGTTTCTCCGGAGCGGTGGGAGACGATAATTTTAAAACCAGCCTCTTTGGCTCTCGTGACCACCGTCAAGGTTTCGCTGATGGTGCCTATCTGGTTTGGCTTGATGACGATGGCGCCCGCGGCCTTGGAAGAAATAGCTTTTTCGAGCCGCGCCAAATTGGTGCATGTTAAGTCGTCGCCGACAATCAACATTTCGCTTCCGAGCTTGGCAGTAAGACCCGTCCAATCGTCCCAGTCGTCTTCGGCAAACGGATCTTCGAGTGAAAGCAGGTGGAACTGCTCGTTTAAGGAAACGTAAAATTCGCTCAAATCGGAGGCACTCAAGGGAACCGGCTTATCCTTTATCCTATAGGAGCTTCCCTGCTTGATGTTTGAGGCGGCGGCGTCCAGACTGAAAAAGGCGTCGAGGCCAACTTTGTAGCCGGCCGTGGCTATCGCTTCTTCAAAAACCTTAAAAGCCTCCAGGTTTGAATAAAGCAAGGGGGCAAATCCGCCCTCATCGCCTATTAGTGTTAGCTGATTTTGAGATTTAAGGGTTTCTTTTAGGGATAAATAAATCTCTTGGCCAAGCCGTAGATTATCGGAGTAGGAGCCGGCTTTGGCGGGAACAATCATAAACTCTTGAAAATCCAAGTTGCCGCCGCCGTGGACACCGCCGTTTATCAGATTAAACATGGGGGTCGGGATTTGGAACTGGTGCATATTACCTCCTCTAAGTTTGGCAAGATACTGGTAAAGAGGAAGTTTCAGTGAAGCGCTTTGGGCTTTGGCGATTGCGCCGGATAGAGCCAGAATGGTGTTGGCGCCTAAATTACTTTTATTTTCCGTTCCGTCCAGAGATATCATCAGATTATCAATTTCCCCCTGGTTTTGGGCATCCCGGCCGATTAATTTTGGCGCAAGGACAGTGGCAATCGTTGTGAGGCTTTTTAAAACACCCAGACCCCGAAAGCGGGATTTATCATTGTCGCGCAACTCCAGGGCTTCGTGTTTACCGATCGAGGAGCCCGAAGGAACAGAATAAACGCCGACACTGGCGTCCGACAACTGGACAATGGCCTCGATTGTAGGCTGGGCTCGGCTATTTAAAATTTCCCGGGCAATGATTTTTTTGATCAGCATAAGTTAATATTTTGTTTTTGTGACCAATTTGTGTTCGGCTTCGTAGATTGTTTGGCGAGTGGATTCGATGGCGTCAGGGTTGACGGAAATGGAGCTGATGCCCCAAGAAACTAATTTTTCGGTCAGTTCGGGGTAGACGGAAGGTGCCTGCCCGCAAATTGAAGAAGTAATACCATCACGGTTACAGGTTTTGACTAAACGCTCAAGCGCCCAAAGGACTGAAGGGTCCAGCTCGTTAAACTGGCTGGCGACCTCTTCGTTATCACGGTCTGTGCCCAGAATGAGCATGGTTAAATCGTTTGAGCCGATGGAAATGCCGTCAATGCCTATTTTAATAAACTCGTCAAGGCTAATGACATTGGTGGGGATTTCGGCCATCATCCAGAACTTAAAGTGGCGGTCGGCGAGCAGGCCGCTTTCGCCAACGAGTTCTTTGACTGCCTTAAGTTCCTGTGGACTCCTGACAAATGGGATCATTAAGTGGAGATTTTTGTGCTTGAGGCGAACTTTTTTAAGGGCCTCCAGCTCCAGTTTAAAGGTATCGGGGTCTTTAATAAAGCGGAAGGCGCCGCGGTAACCCAGCATCGGATTTGCTTCTTGCGGCTCAAAGCTAGCGCCGCCTGCCAGATTGCGGTATTCGTTGGATTTAAGGTCCGAGGCGCGGTAAATGACGGGGCGGGCTCCGAAGCTTTTGGCGAAAACGGTCAGTTCTCCCGCGAGTTTATCGACAAAGGCGGCGCTTTTCCCCGCGGCGATAAATTTTTTGGGGTGGGTGCCAATCTGGGCCAGAATAAACTCCGCCCTTAAAAGGCCGACGCCGTCGACGTTTCGTGAGGCCACTTGCGCCGCGAGCTCGGGCTCGGCAAGATTGACATAGAGTTTGGTGGCTGTTTGGCGGTGTCTGGCTTCGGTATTTTTCGGCAGGGGTTTTTGGTTCTTTTTGGCGGGAGGGAGGGCACCTTTAAAAACTAGGCCTTTGGCGCCATCGACGGTGACATACTCTCCGTTTTTGAGTTTCTTGGTAGCATTTCCCGTTCCGACGACGCTGGCAATACCCAGCTCCCTGGAAACAATAGCCGCATGGGAAGTGCGGCCGCCACGGTCGGTGACGACGGCTACGGCTTTTTTCATGGCAGGGACAAAATCCGGATTTGTCATCTCCGTTACCAAGACCATGCCTTGCTGGACATTGGAAAGTTCGGAAACCGCGCCGACGATAATAACCGGACCAGAGGCTATGACCGGAGACGCGGGAGCGCCTTGTACCAGTAACTGTTGGCGGGGAGAGGGCTCAACCGTCTTTACGACCTGGTCCATGGCAGTGACCGGTCTTGTCTGTACAATGTAAATTTTACCATCCTTATAGGCCCACTCAATATCCTGGGGCCAGAAGTAGTGTTTTTCGATAAGCGAACCTAGTCTTGCCAGTTCAATGATTTTTTCGTCGGCTAATTTTTGGGCCTTCCTGTAGGCTTTGGAAACTGCAAGAAGCTTGTTACCTTTTTTGGAGGCTGTGAGCTGTTTTTCTTGGGAGACAATGTTTTTGGCCAAAATTTTGAAATCTTTTTTGGAGACTTCGTAATGGTCGGGCGTGACTTGGCCGCCGACTATCAGCTCGCCCAAACCGAAAACAGCCTCGATTACGATTTTCTTCTTGCTTTTCGTGACCGGGTCAACGGTGAACATGACCCCGGAAACTTCCGACTGGACCATTAACTCCACCGGCAGGGCAATGCCGACTTTGAAGTGGTCAAAGTTCTTTTGCTGTCGATAGAAGATTGCTCTTGCCTCAAAAAGGGATGCCCAGGCGCCAAGGACAGCGTTTATAAGCTCTCTTGCCCCGGAAACATTGAGAAACGTTTTTTGCTGGCCGGCGAATGACGCTTCGGGCAAATCCTCGGCGGTGGCGGACGACCTGACAGCAACCTGACTTTTTTTACCGCGGGTCAGCTTTTTATAGAAAGCGATAATCTCCGATTCGAGCTTCTTATCAAGCTTTATGGCACTTATTTCTTTCTGGCACTCGCGAGCTTTGTCTGCCAGAAGCGCGGGGTTTTCGACATCTATATTAAACAGGATCCCTCTGATCTTATCTATAACACCGCTTTGGTTGACCGTCCGAAAGTAAACTTGAGAGGTGATGATAAACCCGTTGGGAACCGGCACCCCGATTTTGTAAAGCTCGCCCAGATTGGCCCCTTTGCCGCCGACCATGGCGATATCGTTTTTATCAATTTCGGAAAACCAAACAAGATCTTTCACCGGACAGTTAAATAAGCTCAAATTTATTGTAGCATTTCTCTTGTCATAGTTTGAGACTACATTTGGCGGTTTAAATACTTGAGAATCAGGAGAGAAGAAATGGTGAATTGATCCAAATCGGTCTTGGCGGTTTTGGCCATGAGGTCGGCTTTTAGGGCGCCGGCGAAAAAGTTTTTGAGGGTTTCCAGGTCAAATAACTTAGCCTGATTTTTAATTTTTTGCCACTGCCAGTCGGCAAGAGGGCGGCCGGTGATTTGGGCGGCGACTGCGCTTTCGGCTCCCAGCTTGGCAATAATTAGATAAAGGGTTCTTGCGGAAAGATGCCAGATTAGAGGGTAGCTATAGGCTGCCCTCTCGTCCTCCCGAGTCAGACTCGGCGCGGGCCTGGGGGTTTCTGATTGCAGGTTTTGCAGTGCTCGCAGGGAACTTTTGGAGTTTGGAGAAAGTGAATCGAGAAAGCGGAAAATAAGAGGTTCGGGCTTAAAGCTTTCGATATGCGAGAAGGGCGCAAGGCTTTTTACTTCCCCTGGTGTAAGCTGCCAGTGCTCCCATAAAATTAAAATTCTACCGTCCGGAATTTTTTTAAAAATCTGGTCTTTGGGAGTAAGTTTTTTGTCCCTAATAAAATTTTGGGCAATGACGACACTTTCTTCGCCAAACAGATTCCCGCCTAAGACGACCAGGTAAAGATCGTCTTTCGTGTTTTCCTTGGCAAAATTGACGCGTGCCTTCCCGTGGTAGTTTTGGAGAATTTGTGACAGCCTCGCATAGGAGGCAGTTTTATCTTCCCCGTGCAACAAGTAGATCATTTCAGGCCTTAACGATTGGTGAAGGACTTTTAACCGGCTTATCGACTTTAACTCCAAATTCATCGCCCTTCTTGGCGATATCGATATCGGCGTGCTCAATCTGCATCGAAGAGATATTTTGGGAGAATTCGTTGCCGTCTTTGCCGACGAATTTAACCTCGTCGCCGATTTTTAGATCGCCGCCGGATAGTTTAACAACGGCGACGCCAATTTTGTCGTAATAATGGGTAACCGTACCTAAATTTTTACCTGCTATTTTTATTCACCTCCTCGTCGAAAAGGATCTCATTTTGTTCGCTGGGCTAAAGCCGAACTTTTATCATTTCGTCATTTCTCCTGTCTTCAAATGCTACAGCATTTGAGACTCGAAAGCATCTTTCGTTCTTTTCTACCCCTCAAACCATTATATCTTCTTCGATTTTTTCATCTTTTAAAATCATGGAAATTTTAGCATTGGCTTGGGTGAGCTTACTTTTACAAATTTTGTGCAGTTGAACGCCCTCTTCCAAAAG
>JACPKK010000011.1 GCA_016187105.1 Candidatus Curtissbacteria bacterium
CCAGAACATGAAGAGGACTAATGACGGGATTAAACTTCTTTTTGAAAGAGAGTTTGAAAACAATATAGAAATTACTTACACGGTTGTCCCGAATGCGATTCATGGAATAAATAACATCGAGGTTTACAATCCATGGAGCTTGGCAAAAGAAGGCAGGGAGCAAACGGAAAAATATGCAAAAGAAGGATATTATAATATCTGGATGCTGTATCTTGTAAGAGATCCAGATTTAAAGAAAAATTTGCAAGGCGGGTCACTGGGCGGCGTTGCTGATCTTCAATCTGCTACTCAATTTGAATACTGGTTAGGTAACGACGCTGTCAATTCTTCCGACCCTTTTGGGATTAAGGGTTCAGCACACGAGTTCGGTCACGCGCTGGGAATGCCGCACCCGTGGGAATTGCCAAATAATAAAACCGGAGGCAAGAGTGACAATTCTTACAAAGGAGATGTCATGAGCTATGTTAATAATGGGCTTAAAGTTGACCAACTATTTATTGATAGCGAGATGAAAAAAGCGATGGGATTATAAAGAAATAAAAAAATTCACCTATGGAATCTAAAGAACCGGTAAAAATTGCGAGAAGAGCTTTGATAAAACGGGGCGGCGGGTTAGTGGCGGCGGGACTCTTGAATAAAATAATATCCCACCCAGCGGTGGCCGAGGCCGGCGGCGGGGATCTAGAAGATTCAAAGAGACGTATTAGGGAACAAGTGGTTGAGCCAAGTAAATATGCTGTTCATGCTTTGCGCACAGTTGACAATATGCCTGACATTAATTTAGAAAAGATTCGGATGGTTGGCTTAGTATTTTACCCAAAAGATGTAATTCCTAAAAAAGATGATGATGTAAGGCAATCCATACAGGAAATCCTTACTGTAACAGGTAATTTTTGGGAAGGAGCCTTGGATAATCAAACAACAATAACCAGCGAAGTTTTACCATTTACTTTTGTCGGACAAAAAGCTCGAAGCGAATACCCGTCAAGTGCTGATGTTATACCAGAACTCGAAGAACAATTAAGAAACCAGTTACAAGATCAAGAAGCACTGGGGAAATACCTTGATTTATTAGAACGGGCAAGAACTGGTCAAATGCTTGACGATAATCCAGAATTTCTTAATTTGGTTTTGTTTGTAATAGGACCTGATTTCAAGGACCGTTCTCACTCTGGTGCAAATTTTGGTGTAACTTATGTCAATACAGATATAGACTCACTTACTAACTGGAAAGCTACCCGTACTGATAATTTAGTGGCACATGAAGTTGGTCACGGGCTTAGTTTTCCTGATCAATACCACACCGGAACTGAATCAGACGATTTGTGGGAGGATCCTGATCCTCATAATATTATGGGCGGTAATATGTGGAATTTGGATTTAGCAGGAGCGCATTTAGGTCTATTTGTCAAAAAATGGGCGCTGAATCAAAAACAATAAGTGACGGTTTCTGACCATTTGCCGGTAGTGGCCGAGATCGAACTTTGATAGGTGCCCGCGGAGGGATTTGCGATCCGCCGACTGGCGGATCCGCATTTTCTTTCGCTACTACTGCAATCGATTGTTTCAGTAGTGCTACACGTTGAGCTACGCGGGCGCGTCGAAATATACAGTGCCATGCGGTCCTCGTCTTTAGGCCTGCGGGCCTTGGATTCAGCTATTAACCGTTTTGCAAAAACAAAACTAGATAATGCTTCATCATTTCTCCTTTTCAAAATGCTATCGCATTTTGAGATTTTAGGGCAAGACCTTGAATTTATGAGCTCCTGACGTGATCTTAGCCAGACTGCCGGAATTCTTCAGATTGTTCCTATCTGACGGTCTATTACCGGATTTAGTCTATGCTTTAGGTCTAAAAAATGCATAAGTATGCATATTAGAAAATCGATCCCCATGGCCTAGACAGATCACTATAAGTAGTGCTGACATTCGCTCCCTAACAGTAAGGTACTTTCACCACAAGGATCATTCGGTGAACAAATTATATCATAGACATTACCTTCTGCATTAAACTTAAATAATTAAATCCTAATATTAGATATTGACAAATAGATGATAATGCGCTATTATTCTGCAATAATCTATGGAAACACGTAAGGAAAAATTTATAAGGCTCGCAACATATAGAACTAACTTAGTCCTAGAAAAGCTTCGAATCCTCGGAAATCTTTCGAATAAAACGAACTACGATTATACCGACGAAGAGATAAATAAAATTTTTGCTGCAATTGATTCACAACTCCGCATCACAAAGGCTCGTTTTTCCGGAAAGAGTAAAAGACAGTTTAGTTTATGAGCACTAATACCACCCATCTATTCGATAAGTTATTAGAGGCAGAAACCGATCTGGAAATTACAAACATTATCAAAAAAGACCATGTCTTGAGCAATCCTAACAATTGGGAACCCTACGGTGGAATAGAAAACAAAAATAATTTAGGTACCATTAACAATCAACAGCAAAACCCCGTTGCAGCTCTTTGCGAGAAACTTTTGAATTCAATAGATGCTCTTCTTATTAAAGAGTGTTATTTAAAAGGAATAATTCCGGAAAGTAAAGATGCTCCGAATACCATGATGAAGGCAGTTGAATTATTTTTTGGAGTTCCAAATGGTGACTTTTCTGAAGTTATGGAATCAAAAAGAAGAGCTCTGGCCAAAAATATTATTGTCCTTGCAAGTGGTTTAACAAATAAGCCTTCGATAAGCATTTTAGATACAGGAGAGGGACAAAACTATGATGGTTTTAAAGATACCTTTCTTTCGCTTCATAAAGACAATAAAGTAAAAATAAAGTTTGTTCAAGGTAAGTTTAACATGGGTAGTACGGGTGTCTTGAGATTTTGCGGAGACAATCACTATCAGCTGATCCTTTCTAGAAAACATCCAAAACTTTTAAAGAACAACCAGAAAGATGAATGGGGCTTTACAATTGTACGTTTAAGGCCAGAAGTTAGCGAAGAAGAAAAACATTCCTGGTATGAATATTGTGTAGACGAGAATGGTGAAATTTTCCATTTCGATGCCCCTACCTTAAAATTATTCAATGACATAGACCCAGTGCATTTTGGTAGCTTTGTAAAGATGTATGAATATCAATTGCAGCCTGGAACTAGATCAAATATCACTTTGGATTTATGGAGAGAGTTAAACCGCTTCTTATATTATCCAGCATTACCCATGCTTCTTTACGATCTAAGATACACTAGAGGTCACGCAACCTCCGGAAAGGTTTTACTTGGAAACAAGACTAGAGTTCTAGTTGATGAAAAAGACAAAATAGAACACTCATCGATTATTAAGGATGTCAGTTTTGGAGAAGCAGGACTACTAAACATAGAGTATGCAGTATTTAAGGCTGATGCGGTACGAACAAGAGACGTGTTTACATCCGAGAAAGAAGCGATATTCTTTACGGTTAATGGTCAGACACATGCTGCTTTACCGCGCGGTTTCATTAAAAACCAAGTAAGATTGCCATATATCGCCCAGAGTCTTCTTGTTCAAGTAGATTGCACAAGTGTGCCTGCTGCCGTTAGAGACAAAATCTTCATGGGATCAAGGGACAGAATGGCCGATCATTCTGCAGCTGAAAAACTACAAGAAATACTTGCAGCCGAATTACGAGAGGATGAAGGATTACAAACCATAAACAAATTAAGGCACGAGAAGATATTATCTTACAATCCTAAAGAAACAAAATTTATGGAAGAGGTTGTCTCAGAATTGATTAAAGGAGATAGGGATCTGATAAATCTTTTAGGATTAACGGGAAAAGTTATAGATGTTAAAGACCCGGGGACTCTTCATGTTGCAAAATTTGAAGGGAAGAAATTCCCAACTTACTTTCGGCTTGCTAATGGGGGAGGAGTTAAAAAGATACCATCAAACTCTTATGTTCGAGTAAAGTTTGAAACAGATGCAGCTAATGACTACTTCTACAGAGATAAAGATCCAGGTGATTTAATTTTTGAGCCTACCATATCAACATCAAAGCATTTATATAACGGCGTACTCACTACCAAACTAATTAGCCGACCAAATGCTGTACCGGGCACCAGAGAAACAGTTCTTGTTGAATTAATCCGCCCCTACGACAAGTCATTAAGGGAAGCAGTTGAAGTTGAATACACTGGGAGAATAGAGCCTAGGGTTAATCCTCCTGGCCCAGAACCGGAGCCTAAAGGTAAAAACTATGGCTTACCAAAATACAATTTAATTCCTAGGGAAAAGTGGAATGAATTAGGTTGGGCAGGAGAAGATATTGCTGAAGTTGTACCAATAGATACTAATCAAGGCGCTGGTGAAAGCAATAGCGGTATAGAAGTAAATATCAGCGAAGATCCAGATATTTTACGTCATTTTTTAAGGACCAAGGAATTGTCTGAAGAAAAAGCCGACATAATTAAAAAGAGATACATTACAAGTATCTTTCTATACTCGTTGGTAGTACATAATCACTTCTCAAAACTCTACAAAAAGGATCTTGTTCCGGAGGTTATGAAAAGTATTTCTAAGATAATACTTAATTTACTTTTCTCAGAAAAGTTTTTGCGTGAGCTTGAAAAAATTTAAATCATAAATGAATACGTTTTATTTTCTAGGGCTGAGGTAAATTGCGGTTGTGTAAGACAGATATGAGAAGTGAAAATTTTCAGCAGTTTAATCCATTTGATCTTCCACCTGATATAGCTAATCAATACAGAGAGGTGGAGCAGCGTTTTTATGGATTGATAGAGGAAGGTAATTTTGAAGAAGCAAAAAAGTCTTGGGATCTACTTTATAGTGATTTTTTAGAAAAACAAAAGAGCTTAGGTTACCGGCTTCATAAGGGTGGCATAGTACACAATTTAGGAGTAACCGCTCTACTCGCCAATGATTTGGAGCAATCCTTTAAAGACTTTGTTTTAGGTTTTGCCGAAGACGTAGCAAGCCAAGAACAAGGATTTGCTGGTGAAGCTGAGCAAGCACCTGGAGCTCTAAATTTAAAGAATTTTTTTGGAGTTGACCAAGGCATATTTAACATAGTCAGGAAGATAGTTATCGATGCATTATCGAAGGGCAAGTTCGATGATCCTCGGTATACGTTTCAAAACTTTCTAAGGACTCAACTAAGCGAAGATCCTGTTAGAAGTAGAGTTGAATTACTAAAGAAAACCCCATTTGTAATCCACAGAAAGCACAGCATTAACAGGATTCCGGGAGAATGGAGTAAAAGGGTTTTTGTTGGTGGTAACTATATTGGGAGCAGGATCGGCAATCTGTTTGAAATTAAAAAGGTAGTAGAAAAGAAGGGCTACACTCCAGTAATAGCACTTGAATTTAATGATCAAAACCCACCGATTCATGATTACTCCCTTTTACTACTTCATAATTGTAAATATGCAATTTTTGATGTGAGTGCAGACAGTGGTTATCTTATGGAGGTAGAGAGAACTTTAGACTATAGAACTATTACTCTCTTAGTATATGAGGAAATACCTGAGTATAGAATGACAGCCATGATAACCTCATTAGGACAGAACTTAAATAAATTCTCAAATAAAGAAGAGTTAGATAAATTAATTAACAACTTTTTGCAATGAGCGAAAAAATTACAATTGTCGAAATAAAAGATTTAATGGATAAGTTGCTTAAGGCTACCCACTCTCTTGCAGAGACTCATCCAAAAGTAGATAAAACATATCATTACGTGAGAGTCATTGAGGGTTTTTACAGAAGGAATCACTTCACCCTTTTAGCAATCCGTTATCTTGCCGATGCGCCAGCTTTAGCGGATAGCGCAGCAGTGTTAGCGCGAAAAATGACAGAAGATGTTATTTCGATTGAATATATGTTACTAAAAGGTAAAGAGGAAATGGCTAAACGTTTCCAAGATTTTTTCTACATTCAAGCTTACCAAGAAATTGAACATCGGAAAAGACTCGGGTATGAAATTCCACCTGAGGAGGAATTGGTTAAGCTTATGGGGCGGGTTGAAAAGCTTAAACCCCAGTTCTGGCACGAAAAAAGTAATGATTTTATGCATTCGTGGTCAGGAAAATCCGCTGAACAAATGTGGGTTGAGTTGGCTAAGAAAAAAGTTTTCGGAAAGCATGATGTACACTCAGTTTTACTTGGTTATACTTATGGATCTTGGAAAAATCACCCTAATCCTGTGGATGTCCTTACTTATATGACAAATGAACTTAGAAACACTTTCTCTGAATCAGCACTTAAGCAAGCAACAATATTAAGTATGATGGATTATATAAGGCTAACAACACGTTATATTGATGAAATAAGACAAATTAAACAAAAAAATGTTTATGAAGATATCAATAAAGTTGTTAAAGAAGTATTTGGTTATATGGATGACGAACGGTTTGCTTTAGATAAAAAACAAATTAGCCATTAGTCCCCGCTTTCCTAAAAAGCTTCTATAGTTACTAGGTGTCAAATTTCCAATTTCTGATAAAGGAGGTGAATATTTTCTATGTTACCGCTTGAGGTAATCAAGAAATATTATCCTAATGCATCGGAAGACGAGCTAAAGGATATACAAGAAGTTGTGTATTTGTTATCGTGTGCAGTTATGCGGCATTTTTATGGGTCAGAGTGGTTGGGAGATTTTGAAGAATTAGAACGAGAAGAAAAATTGCAACATCAAGGCTAGTTCGATTCCCGTCAGGGTATAAGGTTATAGGTTTAGATTTTACAGAATTTCAGCGACATTTCGGAGCTAAAATTTGTCAGTTCGATAAAATTCGTATGGAGCGGGTGAGGAGAATCGAACTCCCGTATCCAGTTTGGAAAACTGGTGTTCTACCATTGAACTACACCCGCACATTGCTATTTTAGCAAAATTGACTTAATTTAGCTTATGTGTAAGATATAATTTACTTGTGGGACTGGTTATAAATATCTTAATAAGGCTGGCGATCTTTTATTTTCTGGGTGAGGTTTTACTTTTTGCCGACGACCCCAGATTTGCCGGTAAAGCCATCCCGATCAGAAACCTTATAATAGTGGTCAGCCTTAGCCTGCTTTTCCCGGCGCTTTATTTTTTAAAGAAGAAATGGTCGAAGTATCCCTTTTGGTTTGACAACCTTTACCTTTCGATATTTGCCTTCGATATGGCCGGCAATTCTTTTAACTTATACGATCGCTATTTTTATTTTGACCTTCTTCCCCACTTTCACGGAACCGGAGCGATAAGCGCAGTAATAGCCGGAGCTTTTGGGTTGCCGGTTTTATCGGCAATCGGGCTTGCCAATATTATCCATACGGTTTTGGAGGCGCAGGAGTATTACACCGATGTTCTATTTAAAACCCATAACGTGCGCAGTATCGGCGATACGGTTAATGACCTTAGCGTCGGGCTTGTCGGTGCGGCTTTCTACATTGGGTTTTTGATGCTGGTGCGCAGGCGGGCGAAAAAGTGACGTCTTTAAAATTCAAGCATTTTTTACTGCTGGCTGTTTTGATAACGGCTTTTTTTACTCTTTATAAGCCTCTTTCGACAAGCGCCAAAGTACTGCTTTTTGTTTCCCAAGAATTTCCCCAGATCCCGCTCAAACCATTGATTTGGGTAACGGGAAAGCCAGACCACAGGCAGTTTGAAATTGAAGGCGGCGGAGGTAAAATTATTGCCGATATTGTCTTCCCCGCGGCCGGCTCCCACTTTTAAGGTGACAAACCAATTATTTTGGGGCTTGCCGATACTTTGGCAAGACTAGGCTACGTTGTCCTCTGGCCCAGAAGCGAGAGGCTGGAAGCGGGTGTAGCCGATTTTGAAGAGCCGGATGTTTTTGGCGAAGCTTTTGAATTTCTTGAGGGTTTAGAAGGGATAGACGATAAACGGATTTCGTATGTCGGCTTTTCGGTCGGTTCTTCGATTATGCTTGTTAGCGCATCCGGCGAGCAAATTGCCGACCGTGTGCGTTCGCTGGTTTTTTTCGGCGGCTATTTTGACATGCGGGAGTATTTAGCGGATCTGGCTTCGGGAACTGTCAGGTTCCATGGCCGCGAAATCGGCTGGCGGCCGGCAGAGGGGGCACTTAACCATGCCAAAGAAATTTTTGCGACGAAAAATATTGAGGCCGCGCTTTTTGAGGCTGGTGACAGGCAGGAGGCAGAGGCGATTTTAAACGGGATAAGTGAGAGTGAGCGTAGGGAGCTTGCCAGATTTGACCCGAAGCAAAATATCAGAGGCCTTAAGACTTATGTCTTTATCCTGCACGATAAATCCGATACCTATGTCCCCTATTTTGAGTCGATAAAACTGGACAGCGCCATCCCCGAAAAAGATAAAAAAACTTTTCTTTTAATTAATTTATTTGAGCACGTGCAGCCGAGGCGGGAATTCTCGCCCCAAATACTTGGGGAACTCTCCCGAATCTGGCTGTTTCTGTACAGGGTTTTTGCTTACCTTTAATTTTTCACTTGGGGAGCCTGGCGATGAGGGGTAGAATGTTCTCGTAGGTGACCTGGTACTTGTAGGGATGGTAGAGAAAAGCGGCGGGGGCGTCTTCGACTAAAAACCTCTGGAACTCAAAATAGAGCTCTTTCCTCTTGTCTTCCTCGGGAATGCTTCTGGCATCTTCCAGGAGCTTATCGATTTTTTTATTTTCGTAATTGGTGAGATTGGTTATGCCTTTTTGGGACGAGTGCCAGAGACCGTACTGGTCCGGATCCGGCGAGAGCTTGTTGAGAGCGAGGAATGCCTGGAAATTTTTAGGCACGCCTTTAGTTTCTTTTAAAGATACTTTGAAACCGACCGCCTGCCAGTCTTTTTTAACCGACTCTGCGCTTTCTTTTAGGGACGGGGCATAGCTTAAAGTTATTTCAAGGCTGGGGGAGTTGGCTTTCTTAATCAATTCCTTGGCCCGGGCACTATTGTAATCATACCTTTTTGTTTGGGGATTATAAGCCCAGTTTTTGGGGGAGATGGGACCGGTAGCCGCGAGGCCGTCGAACTCGGATTTGTTGACGGCAAAGGTGAGCGCCTGCCGCAGTTCCTGCGATGAGAGTAGCGAGTCCTGGTTATTGAAAAAGACGCTGACGATTTCCTGCTGCTCGACCCTTTTTTCAACTTTAAGATTAGGCCAGTTTTCAAATTCTTTGGCATTGGCAACAATGGCGCTTTTTACTTCGCCGATTTTTAGGGCGTTTTGCGCTTGGGTTTCGGTGGGGTAAAACTTAATATCCACTTTTGGCAGGCTTTGGTCTTTGGAGACAAGGGTAATTTTTTTGACGATATCGTCTACCTGGTCAATGCCAACGATCCTGAACTCCCCTACCCCGTAAAAGCTTTTAGATTTGAAGACCGGTTTATCGAGCGCCAGCGGAAAAGAATAGATGGGGTTGGGCAGCTTAAATTCAATGGCTTTATTGTTGAGAGCGGTAATTTGGACATTTTTGATGGCGATAGTGAGGTCGCCTGCGCTGACAGGAGAACCGTTGTGCCATTTAAGATTATCTTTCAAAAAAACCACGTAGGTTTTGCCGTCGTCTGTGATTTGCCAATGGGATGCCAGCTGGGGAACAGGACGGTCGGAATCGTCTACCGTAACCAGCGACTGGGTTGCCAGAAGCAGGGGCTCGGTGGGAATGGTTTCCAGGGAATATGAACCGACGTAGCCCAAGGACAAATAATTGCTGCGGGAGAGGACGGGAAATATTTTAAGGGATGCGGCGCCAAGCAGGCCTAGGGTAAGGAGGATTATTAGAAGCCTTAAGCGGTACTCGGAAAGATAGGCAAGCGAAAGATGCCACCAAAAACGAATGCGCCTGACTTTAACTTTTAGGGCGGACATTTAAATGACTACCTGTATTATGGATAAAACCAAGAACAGTACGGCAAGACCGATGGTGAAAATAACAAAAAGCTTTTCTACTCCCCTTTTAGACCGGTAAAAACCGCCTTGGCCGCCAAAAACGCTTGAGAGGCCGGAGCCTTTCGATTGCATTAAGATTATTAAAATCAGAAGCGATGAAACCAAAATCTGGACGATTAAAAGTGCTGTTTTCATTTGTTAATTAAGGTTTCTATAGCCTGCGCGATTTTGGCACTGTCGTGGTAAAGCGGGAAATCTTTGGCGACGAAGTCGCCGGACGTGATTTTTGCGGCGCAGGTGCTAAGATTCTGGCGATCGGCGGTGACATATTTATAACTTAAGCCTTTGGGTATTTTAACACTTTGATTTGAGTTAACCAAGATATTTTGAAAGGGATTTCCCCCCAGATGGGCCTCGACTGTTTTTAAGTAATCGGAGACTTTGAAGCCGACGGTTTCAAAAGATTTATTGGCAATGTTGATGACCATGATTTTTTGGGCACGTGAAGTAAGAAGCTGGTTTTTTATCTGGGGAACAATCAGGACCGGCAAAACGGTGCTAAAGAGGTCGCCGGGGCCGGCTATAATAACGTCTGCCTGGACGAGGGCGGCTGTGGCGGCCTTGTATGCTTTGGGGCGAGGCGGGTCGAGGTGGACGCTTTTTAATGCTTTTGATTTGCCGTCGTAGCGGCCCAGGTCGATATTTTGTTCACCGTAGACTTTTTTACCGTCTTTGGTGTGAGCCCAGATATTGACGTCGCCTAGGGTTGCGGGCAAGACTCTGCCGGTCGGAGAAATAATCCTGGAAAATTCTTCAAGCGCGCGGCCGGTATCGCCTTTGTAGATGTCCTGGAGGGCAACAAAGATTAAATTTCCGAGCTTCTGGCCGCCCAGATCGGTGTCTTTACCGTAGCGTTTGCCGGCAAAACGGTAGAGGAAAAGTTCTTTGACTACCGATTCTTCATCGGAAAGGGCGGCGAGGCAGTTAACGAGATCGCAGGGAGGAGGGACAGAAAAGGCGCGCCTCAACCTGCCGGCAGAGCCGCCGTCATCGGCCATGGAAACAATAGCGGTCAGGTTATAGGGTTTAGGCCTTAAACCTTTAAGGACTTGGGCGGTACCGACGCCGCCTCCAAGGCAGACAATGTTTTTAACTTTAGGCGGCAGCTCAAAATAATGGCGAAAAAATGTCTTAAGCATTACTGGTAATGATAACGGTTCGGGTCTTAAGGCGTCAATTTACTCAAAAATCAGGTGGAGGATTTTTTGGAGAAAAGTGATAATGGCGGCGACAAGGATAATAGTACCGATTTCGTTAAAGCTATATGGCGGGAGAATAAAACCGTCGAGCATGGCGCCTTTAAAATTAAAGGCCCTGATTGAAAACCCGGGCAGGTAGAGGGTCAATCCCCAGATGAGGATAGAATTGAGGATTAAAGAAACCGAGCCGATGGTCAGGAAATTTATGGGCAAGAGGACAAGAGAAAAGATGGGGCGCAGAAGAAGAGTGACAACGAGCATGGCACCAATTATGACGAGAAGATTTTCAGAGTTGTTGCCGATTTTGATTGTTGGAACCGCAAGGTAAGCGCTATAGAAGGAGACGGCGGCGATAACTATCGCTTTTAGGTAGTGACGCACGGCAGGTTTAACAATTGACACTTAACATTTAACATCATGAGGGCCTGACTATCAAGACCCAGCCGAGCAGTTAAATCCTATTTTAGGAAGTTTTTGGAGCGGAGCTTCCTGTGATAAGTTATGGCAAAGCGGTGGGCTTCGTCGCGAGCAACTTGGGCAATTTGACGGGCGGGGCTTTCTTTGGGGAGGGAAAGAGGCAGGACTTTATCGGGTGTGTAAATTTCTTCGAGGCGTTTAGCAAGTGAGATAACGGTTGTTTGGTATTTGTATTTGTTGACGATTGACAGGGCGGCATTGAGGTGGCCGCGGCCGCCGTCAATGACGATGACGTCGGGTTTGGGCCAATCATTAAAAATCCGGCGAGTCAAGACTTCGCGCATCATTTCATAATCGTTGGGCGTATGCTTGAATTTGATTTTGAACCGCCGATACTCTCCTTTGTCGACCTTTCCGTTTGTCAAGACCACCATAGACCCGGCAGCGTTTGTACCCATGATATTAGAAATATCGTAGCATTCAATCCGCTTTGGCAGTTTTTTAAGATCCAATGCTTTTTGAAAGTCCTTAAGTCTTGAGAGTGTTAGGTCATCGACGAGTGTTGGTTGTTCCAAGAATTCCCGCGGCGTGTGGTAAGTTGCAACTAGATACTCTAACTTCTCGATTTGCTTTTTGACAACAGCCGCCTCCTCGTATTTCTGGGCCCGGGAAAGGTCTTTCATTTCCCGCACCAGATCGCTTATCAAAAATTTGGAATTGGCGCTAAGAAGCCTTTTAATTTTTGCAACCTGCCTGCGATACTCTTCTTTAGCCTCTTCACTTCTGTAAGGTTCCGGACACAAACCTAGGTGAAAATAAAGGCAAGGTTTTTTATCTTTTTTATGGGTGCAGTACGGAAAGATGCGCCTGACCATTCTTAAAACGGCATAGGTGGTTTTGGCCGAAGGAAACGGGCCTTTGGTATAGTCTTTGGGGCTGATTGTTGTTTTTCTGGCCGTTTGGACCAGCGGCACTTCGCCTTTTGTGATCTTGATGTAGATTGGGCTTTTATCATCGCGGGCCGCGACATTGTAGAAAGGTTTATGGATGCGGATAAGTTCCGATTCTAAAAGGAGCGCTTCGAATTCGCTGAAGACCTTGATGTATTTAACTTGGGCAATGTTTCTAACAAGCTTATTTGTTTTGGGGCCTAAATCTTTATGGGCAAAGTATGACTTGACCCTCTTTTTGATGTCAACGGATTTGCCGACGTAAAGAAGGGTACCGTCGCCAGCGAAAAATTGATAAATTCCCGCCTCTTTGGGGAGCTTGGCAATTTGACTTTTGAGGCTATCCACAAAAGAATTTTACTACACTTTTGCCCTTTTTCCCTTTTTGTGGTGTTTTTTGTAAAAGAAAAGCCCGGTTATGATAATGACAAGCGCGCCGGTGAGGCTTGCAAGAAAGCTTTTCAAGAAAATGAGGCTATAGAGGGGAACTATTAAAACGGGTGCGGAGACAGTTGTATCGGCGTAACTTAAGACCAGGATGTCCTGGAAGTTTCCTGAAAAGCTTTTGCTTGTCAGATTGAACTCATAGGATTTTTGGGCATAGGGCGGGAGAACGGCTATCTCGATAGAATTATCGGTTTGGCCTTGGGGCTTTTCAATATTTAAGATGCGGCGCAGTGTTTGCGACGAGAGGTTAACGGACTCGCCGATTATCGATGTGTTGCCGGTGTTGGCGACATTGGCCTTAATGCGTACGGGAATGCCGGCAATTATATTTTGGGGTGCGCTTATTGAAAGGCGGGGTGCGGCCGTTATTTTAGGCAATTCTTGGGCGAATTGGATCATGATGTCTTTGCCCTGACTGCCCCTCTTTTTATAGCTGCCGGCGGGAAACGGCGCAAGGGAGGAGATGCCTCTTTGGACAAAAGTAATATGGTTAAAATCAAGTTTCCCAAAATAATCCAAACCGCCGGAGGTAAAACCCCAAGTAGGGTCAACCTGGACCCAGCCCAAATTATCGTCCCAAAATTCGGGCCAGGCATGCAAAACGTCACCGGGGTAAAGGGCTAAAGACAAAGGCCTTAGGCGTTCGTTTTGGGTGTAAGCGTAACCTTCGACTTCACGGGCCGGAATGCCGGCGGCCCTGGCGATAGCGATAAAAAGGTCGGTAAATTCGGTGCAGATTGCGTCTTGGGGCCTTTGGGCGGCGGCGGCGGCGCCTTGCCTTTCGATTTTGGCTTGAGTCAGACGGTCTTCGTTATAATTTAGGTAGGTTGAGACAAAATCGTATATTTCTTTGGGGGTTTTAAGCCCCCCGGCTTTTTCCATGACCAGACTGTTATCCGTCTCCCAGTATTTTTGCTTTTTGAGGTACTCTCCTTTTTCCGCCGGCGACAAGGAAGGATAAATATTCCTGAAGGGCCGGGAGAAGACTTCAATATAGCCCTTTGCGGTGATGTCAATTTGCGCGCGAGGAGAAAGCCTGTATTTGGCAAGGAAATTATTATCCTGGTCGACGACAACATCTAAGGGTATGGGGTCCAGTTTTTCGATGACAACTTTTTGGTAATTATTGTCCGGAGGCAGGGCAATTTCCTGAACCTGACTGGTGAGGTTGTTATTTTCGAGATGATAGTTAAGCGTGAAGGAAAAAACCTGCTTCTGGCCAAAAGAGATGGCGATGCCCGATTCCACAAGCTGGTCGCGGTTGAAGGTAAAGAGTTGGCGACTGCCTTTCTTTTCGCTTGTTAGGGGCTCGGGGACGGCAAAGGCGATTGGGCCAAAAGAGCTTGGTGTGGAAACGGTTGCCAGATACTGGCTTATATCGGCAGACTTTGCCAAGCGGGGGATGGAGACTTCCCAGATTTGGCCGGATTTGGCGGCTAACTCGCCCGAACTATAAGTGAGGTTCCAGGATAGATTTTTGCCGATGCCGATGACTTTTTGGTTGAATTTAACGGTGATTACGGTGACGTTATTCTCGAATTTGGCTTCGGTCGCGAGCGGGCCGGTCGTGTCCTTGGCTTTGACGTCCTCGACTTTGGTAGAGCCGATTTTAAGTTCAAACTTGTCGGCGTAAAAGTTGGAGGTTTTGTTTGTTAAAGTGATCTCCTGCGTAACTTTGGTTTGGCCTTTTTCATCGACATCGTAGAGGACTTTGTAGTTGGTTTCGAATTCGCCGGCGGCTAGCGCGTTGCGCGTAAATGGTAAATGGTGAATAGTAAATAGAAAGAAGAGAATCGCAAATGATAAAAGGAATCGGGCAAGAAAGCGCATCAAAACCAGTATCCCGCCTTCGACAACTGTCGTCAATACCAATTCACTAAATTGTCGAAGGCGAGGCTCGTCAAGGACGGCGGATATTTTTACTCTTGGATCAAGTTCTCGTTCCCTGTTATCCTGAATTAATACCTTGTCATCCCGAGCCCGTTTCGCGAGTTGTTTCTTGACCCGTCATTCGCGGCTTATCTAGTATCATTTTCCCGAGGTGTGAAGCTATATCACACCCGGTGTGGTTTAGCCTTGCACCTGCGGATTTTGCGAAAATTCACGGGCGAGGAATTGGCCCGTGTAAGACGATTTGACTTTGGCAACATCACGCGGCGTGCCAGTGGCGACTACTTGGCCGCCGGCGTCGCCGCCTTCGGGGCCAAGGTCAATTATCCAGTCGGTGTTTTTAATGACGTCGAGGTTGTGTTCGATGATGACAACCGTGTTGCCCTGGGCGACTAGACGCTTGAGGATTAAAAGCAGGCGCTCGATGTCGGCAAAATGGAGGCCGGTTGTCGGCTCATCGAGGATATACATGGTGCGGCCGGTGGCGCGCTTGGAAAGCTCGGTTGCGAGCTTGACACGCTGGGCTTCACCGCCGGAGAGGGTCGGGGCCGGCTGTCCCAGGCGGATATAACCCAGGCCGACATCGTAGATTGTTTCCAGCTTTTGTTTTATCTGGGGGATGTTTTCGAAAAAGCTTAAAGCCTCCTCAACCGTCATATCCAAAACCTCGGAGATATTCTTGTTTTTGTAGTGAATCTCCAGAGCTTCTTCGTTGTAGCGCTTGCCGCGGCAGACTTCGCAGTCGACGTAGACATCGGGCAGAAACTGCATTTCGATTTTGACTTGGCCTTCACCTTCACAGGCCTCGCAGCGGCCGCCTTTGACGTTAAAGGAAAAACGGCCGGGTTTGTAGCCGCGGATTCTGGCATCGGTCGTCTGGCTAAACAGTTCGCGAATATGGGTAAAAGCGCCGGTGTAGGTGGCAGGGTTGGAGCGGGGAGTCCTGCCTATGGGCGATTGGTCAATGAGAATGACTTTATCCAGATTTTCGGCGCCTAATATATGCTTGTGCTTGCCCGCTTTTTGGCGGCTGCGGTAGATTTCGGTAGCAAGGGCATTGGCGAGAATGTCATGGATGAGCGTTGATTTGCCGGAACCGGAAACGCCGGTGACGCAAATAAATTTGCCGAGAGGAAAAGTGACGTCGATTTGCTTGAGGTTGTGCTCACAGGCACCGATTATCGCAAGGGTCTGATTTTCGTCAATATGGTTCGGGCGAAGTCGAGAACTGCCTCTAAAAAAAGTTGGTTCTCCACTCACTCCGTTCGGTCGAACAATATCGGACTGCTTAATTTCAATCTTCTTTCTGCCTGAAAGATATTTGCCGGTAATGGACGAGCGGTTTTTGGCAATCTGGGCGGGTGTCCCCTGGGCGATAATTTTGCCGCCGTGCTCCCCTGCCGCCGGACCAAAATCCAAAACCTCGTCACTTGCCATCATCATATCGCGGTCATGCTCGACGACAATAACAGTGTTTTGGAGATCCCTTAGCCGTTTTAGGGTGGCAATCAGGCGCGCGTTGTCCCTTTGGTGCAAACCTATAGAAGGTTCGTCCAGGACGTAGAGGACGCCCGAGAGGCCGGAGCCGATTTGCGAGGCGAGGCGGATCCTTTGAGCTTCACCGCCGGCTAACGTGTTGGCGCTTCGGGAAATCGTTAAATAGTCCAAGCCGACGTCGACAAGAAACCGCACCCTGGCAATTAATTCTTTAAATATCGGATTGGCAATAATTTTTTCGCGGCCGGTGAGTGTTTTTTCTTGAAAGGGGATTATCTTTAGCCAGCCGTTTAAATTGATGATCGAAAGATCCGAGATTTGAGCAATCGACTTTTTATCAATGGTGACCCCGAGGGCTTCGGGTTTGAGACGCGCCCCGCGGCAGGCGGAGCAGACGTCGATTTGCATGAACTTTTCGGCTTCGCGGCGGACGTAATCGGATTCGGTTTCATTGTACTTGCGTTCAAGATTTTCGATAACGCCTTCAAACTGGGTATCCCAGCTCGTGATTTTGCCGAAGCGGTTGGGGCCGGAGACGCTGTAAAACTGCTCATGATCGCCATATAAAATCAAGTCCTGGTGTTTTTTCGCTAGCTCGCCAACCGGTTTATTAATGTCGATGCCGTTTTCGCGGCAGACGGTTTCCAGAACCCGCCAAGCCCAGGAGTCGCTTTGAACGAGCCGAGCCCACGGCAGAATTGCGCCTTCGGCAACGGTTAGGTCTTTATTGAAGACGAGGTTTGGATCAACCTTGCGCAGGGTACCCAGCCCGCTGCAAAGGGGGCAAGCCCCATGAGGCGAGTTGAAAGAAAATGTGCGCGGTTCAATTTCCGGAAGCGAGATATTGTCGAGGGGGCAGGCGAATTTTTCGGAGAAGAGATGGTCTTTAAACTCTTTCGGATAGATGGGGATATCAAATGATTTATCCAAAATTTGGGCAACGATTAGGTTCCCCTCCCCCAGTTTCAGCGCCAGCTCGACCGATTGGGCAAGGCGGCTTTTTTCAGCCGGCAGAACCAGGCGGTCGACAACGGCTTCGATTGTGTGTTTATTGGTTTTAATGAGGACGAAATCTTCTTCATTATCTTTAAGCTGACCGTCAACGCGACTGTAGGCGTAGCCTTTTTTAACAAGGTCGCGGAATAAGTCTTTGAACTCCCCTTTTCTGTCTTTGACAATGGGGGCAAGGATCATAGCTCTAGTTGGCTTACCGCTGGCAGCCCGCCTTTGGCGAGGCTCGCCTCCGGCGGCTGACTGCCGACTGCCATCTGCTAGCTTCTGGATTTCATCGGCGATTTGCTCTTTGGACCTGTGGGAAATTTCGCGGCCGCAAATTGGGCAATGCGGATGGCCGACTCTGGCAAAAAGTAATCTTAAATAATCGTAAATTTCGGTAACTGTTCCAACTGTTGACCTTGGATTATGGGAAGTTGATTTTTGGTCAATAGAAATTGCCGGTGATAAGCCTTCAATGGAATCAACGTCCGGTTTATCCATAACGCCCAAAAATTGGCGGGCATAGGAAGCAAGTGACTCGACATAGCGGCGCTGGCCTTCGGCGTAGATGGTATCGAATGCCAAAGATGATTTGCCGGAGCCGGAAATGCCGGTAAAGACAACCAGTTTGTTTTTGGGAATTTCGACGCTGATATTCTTTAAGTTGTGTTCACGGGCACCTTTGATGATGAGTTTATCTTGCATAATATTGTTCGAGTTTATCGAGAACTTCTTTTTCTGTCATTGCGAGGAACACTTCGCTTCGCTCAGTGTAAACTCCGTGACGAAGCAATCTTTATTTGAGATTGCGTCGCTCCGCTCGCAATGACGAAGCGAAAAGGAATCTATAATTTTAGCACCAAGTTCAATGGTGATTCAAGGGCTAGACGCGGTGAGAAGATAAACTTTAACGCCGAGATGTTAACTTAGCTATTTTTGCTGCTGTAAGTTCAGCGTGGCCTTTGAGCCCATAATAAAGCGCCGCTCCGAGACTAGCAGAAACCATACTAATTCCCAAACCAGCTCCCGAACCAATTAAGGCGGCATCTTTAGGGGAAACAGAATCCCTGATGAGGTTTTCGCTAACAACCAATGTTAATACTAATACTCCCAATGAAAAACCTCCGGATGCTGCCAAGGCAGCGAAGGCCGCAATGCGGGCATGCCGCTCGCCGTTTTCAGCGGTTTTATCTATATCTTCTAGCATTCCCGGGTTTCGTTCTGCGTTCATAATCGTAATTATAAACAGACACTAAGGCTTTGTCAACTATGGGCTGTTCTATTGCGCTTTTAC
>JACPKK010000015.1 GCA_016187105.1 Candidatus Curtissbacteria bacterium
AGTCCTAGTCATTAAAAAATCCCCTTCGCCAAATGCTATGGGGATGCCCGCCACGTTTAGTTTACATAAACGTGGCCCGCCACAATTATGTAAACTAATTGTGGCCCGCCTTAATTATCCCAAAAAGCTTACGGCGATGTCAATTAAGTAATTTTGGCCAGTTTTCTGGCATAACTTTTTAAAACCCAGCTTTGGGTATCTTTGGGGTGGAAGAAGAGTTGATGATCCATTATTTTTTCGGCAGTGATTTTTTTCTTCATATAGTTAAGCTGACCCCACTTCGCTAAAGCTTCGATGTGCTCAACTAGTGAATGGTGAATCGTGAATGGTGAATAGAAGCTTGGTCTATTAACTATTTTCCATTTACCATTTACTGCATCTGGCTCCCAATTTGGCAGATAGTTTTTTACCCAACTGTTGGCTTTTAGAAAGCGGGAGTAAGTATTTCCTCTTTGCCAAAGCGGTTTCATCTGGCAAATTTCGTGAGCAGTGTAGAGATTTTTGTCGCTGATTTTCAGGTTTGACTCGTCAATAAAGAGGTTAAGGCAAGCTTTATTGTTAGTGATGAGTGGTGAGTGATGAGTGATGAGTCCTGGCTTTCTTTTGAGGGGCAGAAGAATAATGTTTGCCAAAAGCCTTGTAGTCCAAAGGGTGTTTCGCGCAGTTACGATAACAAGATCTATGTCGTCGTTTTTTTTGGCGTTTCCCATGGCAAGGGCTCCAGAAACAGCGACTAGTTTTATCGTCGTGACAGGCGTCAGGAGTATAGAAAAAAAATTAGCCCGTTTGAGTTTGGTTTTGGAATGTCCGGTTCTTGCTTCTCGAAGTTTGATAATCTCTCCCCTATTTTTGAGGCAAAAGTACCCTTTTTTGAAAATAATTTTTTTGTTTTTGAGAAGATTTGCAATTTCTTTTTCAATTCTTTGGCCGCTAGCTTTCCTCCCTATTAGGTATCGGCGGACTTCGGCCTCTTTCAGGGGGTAATCAAAAATATCGTGGTAGGCAAGAGTGGCGAGGATGGCTCGATCTAGCGTCATCAGAGCAATAGTAAATAGTAAATTGCAAATAGTAAATAGATCGAATTATCTGGCGGCCGGAGCAGTGTAGCGATTGAGAATTGTTTGGACGTTTTTGGCGGTGGTTCCCAGGGCGGTGGTGGCGGGCGTGCCGCCAGCGACGGCGTTTACGGCATCCTCGTAAGCTTTAATGATCTGGTCATTTAAGCCGTTATCCCAAGTGAAGGAAGCCATGGGGAAAGAGCGCATCGAGGGTGCGCTTTCGATATAAGCGCCGAGGATGGGATCGGCGGATAATTTTGATCCCAGAGAAACCAGCGGGTAAGGTTCGCCGAAGATCCTCCCCGGGCTTTTGGCCGCTTCGGTGTAAAGTTTAATTAGCGTAGATTCCTGGGTAAGGAACTTCATAAAATCCAAGGCGGCAGCTTGGCTTTGGCTTTTGGCAGAAACGCCGACAGCCCAGTAGCTTGCCCAGCCGACCGGGTTTAGCGGATCAAGCTGCGGCGGGGCTACCACTTTAAATTTGAGAAGCGGGTTGGCGTTTTTAATTTCGATGGCGCGCCAGCTTGGGCCAAAGTACATGGCCAGATTGCCTCCGGCAAAAGCAACCGTAGACGAGGGCATTGTTTCGTCCCAAACGCGGTTCACACCTTTTGCAAAATTGGCATAATATTCGAGAGCATCAGAAGCGGCTTTATCCTGCGGTGATTTGGGGTCTCCCCCATTTTGCAAGATCATCATGCCTAAAATATCGGAAAAGTGATTGATATTGGCGGCGGTACCCATGGCCACGCCGGCTGTTTTAATATTGCCGGCCGTATCGCGAACGGTAACTTTGGCGGCAACTTGAGCCAACTCCTGCCATGTTTGGGGAGGGGTGGTTACGCCGGCAGATTCTAAAATGTCCTGATTGTAGTAAAGAGCCAGCCCGTCAATTGCCATCGGAATACCGACAAGCTTTTTGGCGGGGTTTATTAAATCGGCGCGGGCGGTCGGATAATAATTTTTAGTAAAATCGGAAGCAGAGATAACGCTGCTTGGAACAGGCGAGAGTTCTTCTTTTAGCATCGGCGTCCAAGTGTTGTGGAAGTAGAAGACATCCGGCCCTTTAGCTGATTGGATTTGGCTTTCCAGACTCTCGCGGTATTGTTGAGGCGATTTTTTCTCGTAAACGATAGTCACATTGGGCTTCAGTTTCTTATAGTCGGCAATGACTGTGTTCATGGTGGTGGAAGACTCCCAAAGGCCCCAGAATTTGAGGGTGAGGGGCTGATTTTTGTTGGCTTGCGGAATAAGACTGCAGGCAGAAAGGAAGAGAGCCAAAAGCGGAAGAAAGACAACAGGCAGCAACAGTTTTAGATTGGAAATTGCTTTAATTGTGGGCATGTATTAGTTGTAGCAACCTTTGGCCGGTAAATTCAACTCCTATGATATCATATCTGCAGCGTGTTTAAGGCTCGGCTTGATTCAAAAAAACTCTTTTTTAGCGGCGGTTTTTTGCTGGCATTTTGGCTTTTTTATAATTTTTTAATCGGCGATAGAGTTCTACCTAATACTTACATTGGGGATTTGGCAATTTCGGGGAAGTCCAGACTTGAGGCCGAGAATCTGATTTCCCGAAAATTTGATGACTTGGGCGCCTCCCCTATTACCTTTGTGATCGATGATCAAAAGGTGACGGCAACTTTAGCAGATTTAGGAATAAATTTGGACGGAGAGGAAACTTTAGATAAGATTTTTAGTTTGGGCAGATCGGGCAATTTGGTCAGTAATTCTGAAGTGCGGATGGGAGCAATTTTTAAAAGAACTGATATCCACCCAGATTATAGGCTTGATTTTGAGACGTTCAGTTATTTTGTGGAGACAAACCTTGGATCACTCGAGGAGAAGCCCGCCAATGCCAGTATTGGGTACGCCGCCGGTAAAGTTGAGATTTTGCCGCAGAAAAGCGGTTGGGTAATTGATAGAAATCTTCTCCTCTTGCAGGTAGTTGAAAAAGTCGAGAGCCTGGAGGGAGGAGAGATTGCGATTAACCTGGTGGAGACGGCGGCAGAAATCGATTCAGAGGCCAGCCAGAAGGCCTTAGCCAAGGTACAAAGCCTGCAAAGAACAAAGATCAGTTTAAGTTGGGGCCATGACGTTTGGAGGCTGACAAATGATAGCCTTTTTAACATCTTGAGGTTTTACCCGACCGGGAAAGAAGAGGGAAGTATTACCAGTTTTGAGATCGGAACCAGCAAGGTTATTATTTATGACTTGCGATTTAGCGACAGCCCCCCAGCGATTCTTAATGTGGCTGTCGATAAAGTAAAGCTTGACGGATTTTTGGCAGGTATTGCCAAGAGCATTGACAGGCCAAAGGTCGATGCGACGCTTAAATTTGCCGGAGGGAAAGTGAGCGAGTTTACGCCGGCTGTCGACGGGCAAAAGGTAGACCAGGATCAGGCCAGGAAGCTGATCCTGGCCCAGGTATCGATTGACAATTTAAACTCGGAAGAGGATATCAGAATCCCTTTGCCGGTAGCGGTGACAAGGGCAAGAGTTGAAAGCCAAGAGATCGACTCTTTGGGAATCCGCGAGCAAATTGGCAAAGGGGTTTCTTACTACGCCGGCTCAATCGCCAACAGAATCCATAATATCGGCCTGGCCAGTTCGCGCATATCGGGGACGCTGGTGGCGCCGGGTGAGGTATTTTCATTTAACAAGTCAGTCGGCGAAATCTCGGCCCAAGCAGGCTACAGGCAAGCATACATAATTTCTGAAGGAAGGACGGTTTTGGACGACGGAGGCGGAGTTTGCCAGGTTTCGACGACAATTTTCAGGGCGGCTCTCGCGGCCGGACTGCCGATTGTTTCCAGGACCGCCCATGCCTACAGAGTGGGTTATTACGAACAGCGCGGTTTTAGCCCGGGGCTTGACGCAACTGTCTGGGCGCCCGGAGTGGATTTTGCTTTTAAAAATGATACCAATAACCATATTTTGGTGCAGGCGGTGATGGACAGGGCAAATGCGGCCTTGGAGGTAGATATTTACGGTACTTTGGATTTGCGAAAGGTGGAAATTTCCAAATCGGTGATTGCTAATCCAAAGCCGGCACCGGCTGCCAGGTACCAAGACGACTCGACTTTGCCCCGCGGAACCGTCAAGCAGGTAGACTTTGCGGCGGCCGGCGGAGATGTTTCCTTCAGGAGAAAAGTATATAAGGGCGGCGAGTTAATATATGATAACGTGTTTAAATCTTTTTATCGGCCGTGGCAGGCGGTATACTTGGTAGGGACAGGGACTTAAGCTTCGCTTAAGTAATTTCAAATGTATGAATAAGAGAATAAAGAGGTAAAAATGAAGAAAGATCTAGCGATTATTGGCGGGTTATTTTTACTGATAGTCGGGCTGGTGATTTTCGGCGGGAATTACTCGGCGGTCAGCTTTTTTAAACCTCCAAGCGGCGAGAGTGTGAGCAAAAGTAAAACTGCAACTTTGCGTGTCAAGACTTTAGAGATTGAAGTCGAGATTGCGGCAAACAGCGATGAGCGAAAAAAGGGGCTGGGCGGTAGGGATTCTCTTGAAATTAGCCGCGGCATGCTCTTTGCTTTTGAGACAAGCGATATCTGGCCGATATGGATGAAGAACATGAAGTTCCCGATCGACATCATCTGGATTGGCGAGGATAAAAAAATTGTCTTTATGGCCCAAAATGCTCTGCCAGAACCCAAGAAGAAGGATCAGGAGCTTTTCGTGTACAAACCGGACGCAAATGCAAAATACATACTGGAAATCAATGCGGGGCTTTCGGCCATTCATAATGTGGAAGTTGGAGACCAGGTTGACTTCGACATTTGACAACTAACCACTAACAACTGACCCCGTTGAATTTTAGCACTCGCCTTTCCTGCCTGCCGGCAGGCAGGTCACTATTATTCATAGACGGCTCGTGCTGCAATTCTACGGGGCAGGCAATTGACAATTAGTGTCTGGCAGTTGACAATTCTTCCATGATAATTCTGGGGATAGAGAGCACTTGTGATGAGACGAGTGCGGCGGTTGTTGAGGACGGGAGGAAGATCTTATCCAACGTCGTTGCTTCGTCTTCTGCGATGCATAAAAAGTATGGGGGGATTGTACCGGAGGTGGCGGCCAGAGAACAGATTAAAGTCATTATTCCCACGATAGATGAAGCGTTACAAGTATCGGGTAACAAGTATCAGGATCTTGACGCCATCGCGATCGCTTATGGACCGGGACTTATTGGATCACTTTTGATTGGGGTTGAGACGGCTCGCGCTTTGGCGCTGGCTTGGAATAAACCTTTGATCGGAGTCAATCATTTGGTGGGGCACATATATGCCAACTGGCTAGCGCCAATTGGAATTTCAAATTTACCTAAGTTTCCGCTGATTGCTCTGGTCGTGTCAGGAGGACATACTGATTTGATTTTGATGAAAGGTCACGGTAAGTTTAAGTGGCTTGGGGGAACAAGGGATGATTCGGCCGGCGAAGCGTTCGATAAGGTGGCAAGAGTTTTGGGGCTTGGGTATCCCGGGGGACCGGAGATCGAGCGAATAGCTCGAAATATCAAATATCAAATGGATAAGTTTTCTTTCGAAAATCCAAATATCAAATTTCCAAGGCCGATGATAAATTCCAAAGATTTTGATTTTTCGTTTTCCGGGTTAAAAACGGCGGTGGTAGATAAGCTAAGCTTGCGGTCCTCGTCCCTCGACAAGCTCGGGACTACGGGTCTAAGAGTTAAGAGTTTAGAGTTTAGAGTTAAGAGGGAGGAAATTGCACATGAGTTTCAGGAGGCGGTGACGGATGTGCTTCTTAAAAAAACTTTCGCGGCGGCTAAAGAGTTTGGCGCAAAATCGGTTGTCGTTGGCGGAGGAGTGGCGGCAAACTCGGTTCTGCGACAGCGGATGGAGGATGGCGGAAGTAAAAATAATATTGAGGTATTCTTTCCGCAAGGACGGTTAGCTGTCGATAACGGGGCAATGATTGCGGCCGCGGCTTTTTACGAAAGAAATTTTGTGGATCCACTTGCGCTTCGGGCCGATCCGGGATTACACTTCTAAATTTGATAAATTTTCTAAAAAAGGTTAAATTTTACAGGCGGGACTTTTGTCCTCGTTTTTATAGGATGGAAAGAAATTTTGAAAAATTACCAGAGGAAATTTGCGTATCCAGACTAAGGATTACAGTTAGAGGTCGATCAATAGAGATAGGGAGTCCTGGTCGACCTATTACTTTAACTCGCGAGCAGGTAAAAAAACCTCGGTGGTGATCAAATAGTTTTGGATTTTCCTTGCGGCTCGAGAAGCATTGTTCAAAGGCACTTGATTTAACTTCTTTAAATTTTTCTGACATAATACTCTTAGAGCTTTTTGAGCAGTGGGTAAATGGTTACTCTCATTAATAAACACTTGACAAATTTCGGTGGCGCTGGGATCAAAACCGGCAGACTTTTAAAGGAATATGCCCGACTCTGATTTTGACATTTTCTTTGCACGTGGCTGGGTGAGGAAGAAGTTTGCGTGACGTGAAACCCCCTCGGACGGGGTGAAAGTAAAATGATGAAACAAAAAACTCAATTAAAAAATAAATCGTTTAAATCTGAATCTGAGATTTATGGTTTTTGGGAAAGTGAAAAATTTTTTAGTGCGGATCTGCAATCTTCAAAAAAACCTTTTTCACTTTTAATACCTCCCCCGAATTTAACCGGCGAACTTCATTTAGGGCACGCAATGCAACATTCAATCTTGGATGCACTGGCAAGATTTAAAAGATTACAAGGGTTTGACGTTTTGCTGTTGCCCGGAGTAGACCATGCCGGCATCCAGTTTGAAGCGACGTTTGAAAAAAAACTTTCAAAAGAAAATTTATCCAAACAAAAGTTGGGCCGCGAAAAGTGGTTGGAAAAAGCATGGGAGTTTAAAGAAGAAATTTATAAATCGGTTTCCGGAAGTTGGCGGATGCTGGGGCTTTCGGCGGATTGGGACCGGGAAGTTTTTACTTTGGATGAAGGACCGAAGAAAGCGGTTTTTGAAGCTTTTAAGAGTTTCTATGACGCGGGACTGATTTATAAAGGCCCGTACATTGTCCAATGGTGTCCGAAAGATAGAACGGCAATAGAAGATGTGGAGGTGGAATATGAAGAGAGGAAGGAGAAACTTTACTATCTTAAATATGGACCGCTAACACTGGCTACAACGAGACCGGAAACAAAATTTGGGGACACAGCAATGGCAGTTAACCCAAAAGATGAGCGATATAAAGATTACGTCGGGAAAGAATTTGAAATCGATACACTTGCCGGAAAGAAAAAGATGAGAGTTGTTGCCGATGATGCTGTCGATCCGGAATTTGGAACCGGGGTTGTTAAGGTTACTCCGGCCCATGATTTTGCAGATTATCAGATGGGCATACGGCATAACTTGCCGATAGTTCAAGTTATTAATAAAGAAGGAAAGTTAACAGATGTTGCGGGTAAGTACGCCGGCATGAAAGTCCAAGAGGCTAGAGAAGCAATGTTGCCAGAACTTAAGGAAAAAGGAATTCTGATTAAGGAGGAAGAATATGCCCATAACGTTGCGGTTTGTGAACGTTGCAAATCAGTGGTCGAACCAATCATCTCCGAGGAGTGGTTTGTAAAAGTCGGAGATCTGGCGAAGGCGGCAATTAAGGTAATCAATGCCAGTAAAATAAACTTTTTACCGAAAAATTACGCAAGGATTATTACGGATTGGCTCGAGAATATACACGACTGGTGTATTTCGAGATCTCTTTGGTGGGGACACCGGATACCGGTCTGGTATCCTTCGACTTCGCTCAGGACTAGTCCTTCGACTCCCCTTCGACAAGCTCAGGGTCGCTCAGGACAAGTCGCCGACATGAAAGTAAGTCTTGATTCACCCGGAGAGGGTTGGGTGCAGGATGAGCAGGTTTTGGATACCTGGTTTTCTTCGGGTCTTTGGCCGATGTCAACTTTGGGGTGGCCTGAAAAATGGAAAATGGTAAATGGAAAATTGAAAATTGAAAATTCATATTTTCCGTGGGATTTTGAGATTAGCGCGCCGGAGATTAAGTTTTTATGGATCGCCCGTATGATCATGCTTTCCGTGCATTTTACCGGCAATATTCCCTTTAAGATAATGTTTTTCCATGGAATGCTTCGGGATCTTGAGGGCAGAAAGTTTTCCAAGTCTTTGGGTAACGGGATTGAACCGGCCTACCTTATTGATAAATGGGGCGTGGATGCGACAAGAATGGCGCTTTACACATATAGCGTGCCGGGAAGAGACGGCCGTGTTTCTAAGGCGATTTTGGACGAGCGCGGCAAAAACTATCGCAATTTTGCAACAAAACTCAAAAATATAACAAAGTTTATCTTGGAACTAAAACCTAATGGCTCTACTCGTCATTCTGGCTTGTCCAGAGTCGATTCTGGAGTCGCTCAAAAAGCTCCCCAGAATGACAACGTTAAAATGAACACTGATGACGAGAAGATGGTGGCTGATCTTGATGCGTTGGTGAAGCAGGTGACCAAGCATTTGGAGAATATTGACCTGCATTTAGCGGCGGAAGCCATCTACGAATTTACGTGGCACAAGTTTGCCGATGTTTATATTGAGAAGAGTAAAGCCAGAAGAGCCGAGGCGCAGCCGGTTTTGGAATACGTTTTAAAACAACTTTTAATCATGCTTCACCCATTTATGCCATTTGTGACGGAAGAGTTGTACCAGAAGTTTGAGGTAAAACGGGAGTCGATTATGGAAGAAACCTGGCCATCGGCTTGACGATGACAAACGACGATCGACTAAAGACTAAAGCTTATTGATAAAATGAAATTTAGCGTTAGTCGTTAGACTTTAGTCCTTAGCCATGAAATTCCCTAATATTTACCGCAATATTTCCCGCTTACTTTTGCCAAGTTACAGCGGGCTAGTGCGCATTGGTTTAGTACTTGTGACTGCCGGGGCGTCACTGGCCTTTGTCACCGAGGGGCAACCGACTGCTCTGTCAAGGCCATTTGAGCAAAGAATAAGTAAAACGCCAGAGGACGCGCATCTCTCGCTTGAGTATGCAGGGGAGCTAGCGAAAACAGGCCAGACAGAAGAGGCACGAGAGCAAATAATGGGCGTACTTAACTTCGACCCTGTAAATCCATACGCCCTGCGCTTTTACAATGAGCTTAACGCCAGATCAGCTGACCTGGAAAATGAAATCAAATTGACGCGCGAGATTTTGTACAGGCGACCGGACTACCAAAAAGCATGGGCAAGACTGGCGACTCTTTACGAATACGAAGGGCAAACGGATTTGGCAAATGAGGCAAGACAAAAAGCGGAAGCGCTGGCCAAAAAACTCTAGTCTTTCTTTTTCTCTTCACTTCGAGTTCCCTCTGCGCCTGTGGCTCTTCGACTTTGCTCTGCGCCTGCGGCTTGAGGCTTTTCTTTAGACTCAACTTCGGCTTGACCTTCTGGGGCGGCTTCGCCTTCTGGCGGAGCGCCTTCGGCGGCTTCAGCGGCCGGGACTTCTTCACCTGCGGCGGCCTCTACGGTGGCGGCGGCTTCGGCTTCAATTTCGGCCTCGACTGCTTCCATCTCTTTGGTAACAAGCTCGCCAATTTGAGCCACAACCAATTCTTCATCAGTTAGAACTGCAATTTTGGACCTGTCGATTTTTAAGTCTTTGAGTTTAATTTCAGCACCGACAACGGCAAGGTTTGAAATATCAACAGGGATACTTTCCGGAAGATCTTGAGGCAAGGCTTCGATTTCAGCTTCGGTAACCGGTGTCAGAAGAAGCCCGAGCTTTTTGGCAACTGCCGGAGCTTCATTTACAATTTCCAGGGGAACATTAACTTTGACTTTTTCAGAAAGGTTAATCTGGTACAAATCGACGTGGAGGATTTGGTCGGTCACCGGATGAATCTGCACCCCGCGAACCATAACGGGTTTTTTGGTTTCCCCCTTCGCTGAAGCTTCGGAGGACAAGCCCTCAACTTGGAGGTCAATAATGCCGGTTTCGCCAACATGGGCAAAAACTTTGGCAAAATCAGCGGCTTTAATTTGAATATGCTCGGTCTTAATTTTATGGCCAAAAACATGAGCCGGGATTTGCCCTTCTCTGCGCAAAGTTTTGACCTTGCGGCCGGTAATTGTTCGTTTTTGAGCTGTAAGCGGAACCTGTTCCATAATTTTTGCTTTGTCAAAATTATAGTCTTGCTATTGCTGTTTGGAAGATGGTAACAAATATCGGAACTTGGAGTCAATTATTTCTTCGCCACTTCTACTTTAAACTCGCGGTCGGTTAATAAATCCGTTTTGATGACGAGGTTTTGGGTGCTTTGGTCTTGGCCATTGACTGATTTGGCGATAAGATAGCCGGGGAGGTTAAATTTAAATTCAAATGGATCGCTACCCGTACCGGGCTGTTTTTGGACGTAGAGGTGATAGGCGGGTGCAGTTTCCAGCTTAATACTTTTGGGCAGTCGGTAAGAGAAGGTAACCTCTTTTGTTGATTTAACAGGGACTTCGACGTAAGTTGAAATTGAAGAGAGGCTGCCAAGGGTGGCGACTTGAACAACTTTGGGGTCGATTTCAGGAGAGCCATTGACGGACAGGAGCGTAATGAGGCCCGGGGTATAAACGCGCAGGTAGTTTAGATACTTGCCGGCCGGCCAAGTCTCGGCTTGGGAATTATTGGTGTAGGTAATTTTGAGATTGGCAACCAAATCGGCGTCGCGGCCGATGGTCATAACATATTCGATTTTACGATCGATCAGACGATTAACTTTGTTGGCGCCGAGGTTGGCTTCGGAAAGGGCCAGGAAATCGCGAGTCCCAAGCGTATCGTCGCCCGGGTTAAACGCGCTTGGAGGCAGAGGCCGATCCCAGCTGTGGGTACGCACATAGGCGGCAAGACTAGGGTTATCAAATGTAAACATCAAGTGTTTTTGGGTGAGGCCGTCTCTCATAACTTCAAGCAGAGAAAGTGCGGGCGGGGAGGCCAGAAGTTTATTAATAAGGGCGCGGGAGAGGGCGCCGAAAAAGTCGCGTTTTTGGGTGGAGCCGGGGAAAAAACCAACTTCGCTATAATATTCGCCTTTTTCGAAAAGGTTTTCGTGGGTAATTTCTTCACTATAATCTGAAAGTTTTATTGAGCCTGTTTTTTGCAAAATCTCCTGGATGAAGGTGAGGTCAAAACTGATGACGCCGTCAACATTCTTGCCGGTTTCTTTTTTGAAGAAATCACGGGCGATTTGGGCGTTGAGGGCAAAGTCGGGACTCCAGAGGCTGTCGCGAAGATAAAAGCTGTCGGTGCCGAGTTTTTCCTTGATTTCTCGGGGCGGGGTAATTTTTTCCTTGAGCTGACCGTCGAGAGTGTAAACGTCTTCGACGGTAATATTTTTAAGCCGGCCATTTTCAAAATCGACAAGGGCAATATTGCCGATAAAGCCGCCGCCGGGGCGAAGCTCGGTATTATTGGCAAGAAGAATCAGGTATGATCTTCCCGTCGATTGGCCGGTAAGACCGGTGACCAGGCTGGAGAGCTCGAAGGCCGAAAAGCTTAGGCTGTTTAAGCCTTGGGCGGCTTTGTGGAGAGAACCGGAGACGGAGGGGAACGGTGTTCCTGCTTTGGCCTTTTTGGCGAGCTCGAGGGCACGCGCGGAAGTAAAGTAGGCTTCTTGGAAATCTGCTTGGGGAGATTCCAGATCCGGCACTTTATCTTTAGCCTCTTTTTGAGTAATCAGCAAAAAGTCCTCTGAAAGCGCGCCGGCGCCTGCGGCAAGGTGGGCGATGCTTTGGGCGAGGCTCTCTGCAGAATCAAAGGTATAGCTTATGGATTGAGTTTTTTGGGGAATTATAAAGGAGGCCGGCCATAAAACCTTATTGATTTTTGAGGCGGCACTTTTAAAGGAGCCTGCGGCTTTAGCCGCCTGGCTTTGGGCTTTTTTAAAATCGCCGGCAAGAGCGGCTGTTTGGGCACTTTTGACCCGGTTTATACCCATGTACGTGTCAAGCGCCGTTTTACCAATAAAGAGCATTACCAGCGCAGCGATGATAAAAAGAACCGTTCGTCGACTATGGCGGCCTGGGGGCTTTTTGACAGCAAGGCGGGGAATTTTGGCAACGATATTTTTGAGGCTACTTGGCTCTTCTTCGACTTTTCTTTGGACGGGAATAAGTCTTGGCTCGGGGGGACTGGCCTGCCAGTGCCGGCCAATCTTAGTGTCGGGTTTGGCAAAATAAGCAAACGTTCGTTTTAGGCCTTCGGGAAAGTCAACTTCCGGGGAAAACCCGAGATCATGAATTTTAATAATTTCTTGAGACTTAGGAGAATAAGACTGGGCTTTGGCAAAATACAAATTTAATTCTTTGGCTAAGTGCAAGCGCGCGGCTTTTTGAATTTCGTAGGCGGCGGAAAGGGCGGTCATTGGGCTTTGAGAGGCGAGGATATGGACGTTTTTGGAGAGAGTATGGCCGAAGTAAACAAGTTTGGTGATAGCAGAAGTTATGTCGGAAATGTAGGACGGGTAAATAGTACTTAAGCCCTCATTTTCCAGAATTACCTTATCTTGAGAAAGGGCCTGGGAGATCAATTTCACAAGATCAGTGTCTAGCGCAAGATCCATGGCTGGGCCGTAAAGGTCGCCGAGTAAAAAAAGCCGCAGATTTTCTTTTTCCTCCTGGGTTTTGGCGAGGTAATCGTAAATCTGGGGATCGGTTGTAATGGGAAGGGTGATGGCAACTTTTGCTTTCCCAAGCCTGGCCGAAAGGAGAACATTATGAAGGTCGGGAGAGATATGGGGCATTGCCGAAAGTCCGGGGGTAAAAGGGCTATTTTCGTGGGCAAGGTAAAAGATCAGGTTAAATTGCGGCAGATGATGAGGAAACGGCTGGGCAAGATCCAGCTCCAGGAGAGTAAAATCCTTTTGGGCCAACAAATCATGGGGGAGATGAGATTTGGTAAGACCATAGACAGCACAGCCTTGGGAGAGTAAAGATTTGGCAAGTTCTCGGCCTAAATAGGTGCCGACATTGGTAATTAAGCAGAGCTTGCGATCCCCGTCCCTCGACCCTTCGACAAGCTCAGGGCTCGGGACTGCGGGCCTAAAAACCTGGGTTTTTTGGGGGGCAGAGTTTTCCATGTTTGAAACGGCTGCCTAAATATTACAATTATCGAGAGAAAGTTTCATTAAGGGGATTGATGCTAGAAACTAGATACTTGAGGTTCGATCTTGAAGTCTGGAAGATAGAGGATAGATTCTATCTTCTAATATCCAACTCCAAAGTCCAGCTCCCAGTTTCAAGCTTCTAGACTCAAACGCTAAAGCCTGAAATATGTTTTGAGGCCGACGGTGATAAGGGCAACGACAAAACCGGAAGCGGCGCCGAAAGCGAGGACGATTTTGGGTGACGGGTTCGCCGGCTCTGGATCAGGAACTTTACCGATGGCGTTTATCTGGAAAGCTGAACTTGGCTGCAGTTTGAGGATTTTAGCGTTGAAAGAGGTTATGACTTTCTCCATCAGGCTTTTTGCCGCTTCCTGGTCTTGGGCGAGGGTGGTGATCTTGATAACTTGCGGAGCCTGTTTTCTGACAGAAATTGACCCTTGAATATCAAGGTCGCCAGTGAAGTCCGGGCTCGTGAGAATGGCCACGGCAGTATCGGTAAAGTTACGGGCTTTTTCTTGAGTAAAGTAGCTATTTTGGGCTGTGTCGGCCGGCAGGGAGGGAACGGTGTTTTGGTCCAAAATATAAAATGTTTGGGCGAATTTGTAGCCGGACTGGAGGTTTAGAGAAAGATAGAAGGCAATGGCTGCACCCAGAAAAGTAATGAGCGTGATGATCAAAATATTTTTTTTGATTATGGCGATGTAAAGTTTAAGTTCCATAAGATAAATTGTTATATTGTTTCATTGTTCAATTGTTCTTAACAATCTAGCAATTGAGCAATTTAACAATCTGTCAGTTTGACAGATTAAGGCTTTTATTACCGATCAATTTCGATCATCTCATCTAGTGCTTCGTTAACTAATCTATCGGCTTCTTTGTTTTTCTCTCTGGGCACGTGGGTGTAGGTGATCTGGCCGAAACTTGATTCGAGCTGGCGGATTTTAAAGACGAGATCGCGGATTGAAGCGTTTTTGACTTTGAAAAGGCCGGAAAGCTGGGCAGCGACCAGGTTTGAATCCATATAAAATTTAATATCACGACCAGCGAACTGCCCTTTGGCAAACTCGAGGGCGCGAATGACAGCAGTATACTCGGCAAAATTGTTGGTGGCAATGCCGAGTGCGCCGCCGGCCTCTTTGACGATTTTGCCGTCTGCCTTGACGACGAAACCGTAGGCGGCGGGGCCTGGATTGCCGCGGGCACCGCCGTCGGTGAAGATAGTTATTGGTTTTGAGTTCATAGTTGATAGTCCATAGTTTAGCGTTTAGGGTCCTTAGTACTATGACCTACGAACTCAGTACTCAGCACTTTCTTGGAAAAGTAAATATAGGCAATGGCAAGTAATGCAAGAACAAGTGCTTCGGAGATAACGGTAATAGCCGAGGCGGCCATATAGCCGTACCGGGGAATAAAGATGAGATTGGCAATTAAGTTAAAGAGGGCGCCGGCACCATAAATTAAGATCAAAAATTTCTGCTTGCCAAAAATGATGAGCGTGTGCCAGAGGAGCGCAGAGGCAAAGAAAAAGGGCATGCCGAGGGCAAGAACCTTGAGGGACAGGACCGAACCCGTAAAGCGGCCTTGGTAAATTACGGGGATAAAATTGGCGATAACGACTAAAAAAGCCACGAGCAGAAGAGAAATGCCAGCTAAAGTCAAAAGCCAGAATTTAACTTTAGATTTGAACTGGGAAAAGTCTTGACGGGCAAGGTCTTGAAGCGGCGGGTAGATGCTGTTGGCAAAAAAGATGGGGACGGTTAGCGCCGCTTCGAAAAATTGGTAAGCCAGACCATAAACACCGACTTCGGCGCTGGAGCGGACGCTGGAGAGGATAAAAACATCGATTCTAAAATAAATAAGATTGAGAACCAAAGCAGTGCCAACCGGCCAAGCGCCGGAAATTATTTTTTTGGCCTGGCTTAAGATAAACTTGGGGAAAATTACAAGGCCAGTTAATTTCTTAATAAAGAGGAAGGCGAGGGTAACGTTAACAACGCCCTGGACAACGTAAATAGAAGTGAAGGCCAGAAGCCCGCCTTTTTGTAAAGTGACTAAAAAAGTACCGGCCAGGACAGCGAAGGCTCCGAAGACCACGGCAATAGTCGAAAGGTCATAGCGCAGTTTTCGCTGAAACATGGCGTTAGTGGTGGTGTAGAGGGCTTGAGTGATGATTGTTAGTGAGGCGATGGCGATGCCGATTTTAACAAGCGGCGAGAAGCCGGTGGCACTTACCGGATTATAGGGAACTAAAAATCCAATCATAATAGCGGTGGCGGCGAGGGCTATCGCCATCAAAAGACGAGTGCCGAGCAGAGTTTTGAGTAAGCTAATTTGGTTTTTGTCGTCGGCGATCTTTACATAAATGGAATTGAGGCCAAAATCGGCAAGCGTATAAAAATAGCCGACGAAAACGGCAATTTTTGTAAAATCACCGTAGCCGGCTTCACCCAAGGCGCGGGAAATTAAGATGGTGACGATGAAGGTCGCGGTAGCTGTTAAGCCTTTGCCGAGAATTTGAGAGGCTACGTTATAAAAAACCTTTTTGACCACGAGGTTAATTCTAATTGTTAAATTGTTAAATTGCTACATTGTCATTGCGAGCGAGTGAAACGAGCGTGGCAATCTTTTAAAGATTGCTTCGTCGACTACGTCTTCTCGCAATGACGCCGGAAGGACTGATTATGAAAGCAAGCGAGAGCCAGAGGAGAAGCTGGCCTTGCTGGAGCGTCCAGAGGAAGTGGTCGACGCTGGCAAAGATTAGGATTGATACGAAAAGGGCGAGTTTGGTTTTGGTGTTAATGGACTTTAAGACAACAAATAAAAGCGCTGTAAAAAGCAGGAGACCGACTATGCCGTTTTCGGCAAGGATTAAGAAAAATATATTATGGACCGGCTGGAGAAGGCGGATCTGGCTAACAGAAAATAAATTAGCTTTTGATAACTCTAAGATAAAATTATTGCTGCCAATACCAAAGAGCGGGTTGATAAGGGTGATGTCGAGGCTTTTTTGAATGAGGACCAGGCGTTCGGAAATGGTGGGAAGAGATGAATCGGAAGTGTTTTTGAGAAGTAAAGTTCCTGCAACGAAGAGGGCAAAGATTAAAACTAGAAATCCTTTTTTCTTGGCAAAGATTATCCCAAGGGCGACGGCGAGCGCGGCGAGCGCCGATTTGGAAAAAGTGGTGACTAGGGCGACAAACCCCAGAATTGACGGGAAAAGCAGGTTGATCTTTTCTCTTTTGGACCCAAGAAAAAGAACCAATGCAAAAACCAGAAAGGCGGCGGCAACGTTTGGATGAGGAAAAGTGCCGTAGGGACGAAGCAGCTGATTGCCGAATAGATCGGCGTGGGCGATAGAAGGCGTGGTTGTATCAAATGAGCGCTCGCCCAAAAACGACAGGCCGAGGGATTTCTG
>JACPKK010000027.1 GCA_016187105.1 Candidatus Curtissbacteria bacterium
ATACTCTACGCTGTGAAGTGACTTCTTGCCCTCGAAACCTATTCGCTCTATAGCTCACCATCAAAACATAAATCATTCCACCTAGAACTGCCTCATCCAATCTTTCAGATGTGTCAGCCCCAATTGCTACCCTCTCTTCCATAATAAATGCCCCGTTTGGGGCAAAGCATTATGACTATATCCAAATCATCTTTAAAAATCAACCTTTGCCTACAGCCGCAAGCAGAATCAATCAATTGAAGGAACGCGGCAACAGTGTTAAAATTAGGCCCGCCTGCATCCGCTAACAGCTTACGCAGTTTGCAGCGGAAGCAATTGCGGGCAGGCCCGATTAAAAACATTCCGCCGCGTCAGACGCGACTGGATCATTTGACATTCCGCGGTAGCTCAACGGTAGAGCGGATGCCTGTTAAGCATTAGGTTCCAGGTTCGAATCCTGGCCGCGGAGCCATTCGACTCTGGTTCGATTTCACTCACCATCGCTCATGGCTATAGCCAAAAGACAAACTGGGTGAGTCGAATGTCTTGGGTGAGTGTGACTTTTTAACCAAACCTTCGAAGGCACGCAGGACTTCCAAGGGGGTCACAAATACAATGGTGTTGTTTTTGTCGGCTGACAGTTCCGAGAGGGTTTGGAGTGTCCTGATATGCAGACCCCCGGCAGTTTTGGAAAGCTTTTCGGCCGCCGTGGCAATGTTTTGGGCTGCCGCTTTTTCACCTTCGGCGCGAATGACGATGGCGCGCCTTTCCCTTTCCGCCTCGGCTTGGCGGGCAATGACTCTTTTCATTTCGTCGGGGAGGATGATGTCTTTTAGCTCTACCGATTCGACTTTAACGCCCCACGGGTCTGTGGCCCGGTCGATGATCTTTTGGATTTTGTCGGCAACCTGATTTCTTTTAGAAAGCAGGTCGTCAAGCGAAGTTTCACCGATGACATTCCTCATGGTTGTTTGGGCGAGCTGGGAGACGGCGTAAAAGAAGTCTTCGACCTCTAAAACGGCTTTTTTGGCGGTTTCAATACGGTAGTAGATGACGGCATTGACGCGGGCGGAGACGTTATCGCGGGTTATTGCTTCCTGGTCGGGGACGTCAACGGCTTTGACGCGAATATCGATTTTTTGCCAGGTTTCGATAATCGGCCAGACAATGCGCCAACCCGGTATCATCTCGTCTTTGTACTTCCCGAAGCGGAAACGTACGCCCCGCTCGTACTGATTAACCTGTTTGATTGCGGGAATCAAAATAAAGGTGAGTAAAAGAATAAGGACGCCGGGAATGCCCAAAAAACTCAGCAAGAGCTCCATTTTGCAAGGCAATAGTACATGAAAGAAGGGACAATGTCCAATCGTTTATCTGTCAAACTTTTCCTCAGTCTCCAGAAAATATACAGTGCCATGCGGTCCTCGCTTCGCTGCGGGCCTAAGGTCCTAAGTGCACTAACATTGGGGAGCCAGTTGTTCTTAATATAACCTAACAATCCCGCAGTTCTAAAATTTATACTTGGGTTTTACCAAAAATCCCAATCCAAATAAACTAACCAGCGAAATAATCGCTCCTAATTTAAAACTGATTGGGTCAAAATAAAACCTCACCGTGTGTTCGCCGGCTATCAAAGGCACCGCCCGAAACGTATAATCAGCCCGCAAAATTTCCGTCTCGTCGCCGTCAACTTCGGCCTTCCAGCCGGGATAAAAATTATCCGAAAGGAACAAAAGTTTCGGTTGGTCTGCCCGAGTTTTGATTACTACTTCCTGCGGCTTGTAGCTTAAAATTTCCACGCTCCCGTCTCCTGCCTGCGGACTAATTGCCGCATCTTTTTCCAAAACTAGCGATTTGGCCACCTCGAAATCGTCGCTAAGCAGCCTTTTTATAATTTCCTCGTCTTTTTCGATTTTTTCATAACTTGAAGCCAAAAACGCCCTCGGCACCACCTTCAAGTTCTCAAAAACCGCAATCTTGCCTACTTGCCCTTCCGAATCCGGCGCAGCCGGAGCAGGAGGAAAAACCTTCTTAAAATTACTTGCCGAAAGGCTCACCCCGTCTCGCTCCGGGGCAATTACATAGCGAGTCCCCAAAAGATCAATTAGCCTGCGGCGCTGGGCGTTAGCCAAAAGCGCCTCACTTGTCCCGCCCCGGCCAACGCCTGCGTCTGCCCTGAAAACAAAGTCGGAAAGTCTGTTGCCCTGCATGGCATAGGTGAATTCGGCGTAACGTCTATTATTTAAAGAATCATAGCCCTCGGCAAAATAAATACCGTATTGGCTGGCAAAATTATTTTCCAAAAAGGCCTCCCCGGCCCCCCAAGTCCGGAAATTACCTTGGTTTTTCAAAATAAAATTAAGTACCCCCTCTTTTGGAAAAACGTATTGCCTGTCGGAAAACGAAAAATACTTATAAGCAAAGTAGAAAATATGCAAAAAGCTAATCGCAATTATTAAAAAAGCCGCAAGGCCCTTGGCGATTTTTTGTTTTTGAGCGAAGTAAACCGCCATACCGGTCAAAATAAAGATGAAAAGCGGCAAAGCCAAATTCCTAAAACTCACTCTCCATTGTGCAAAACCTAAAGCGCCAAATACCAAAAGCCCGACCGCCAGAGCCAAATACAAAACCCCGGTTATAATCACCACTCTTATAATTTTTCGGTCTGGCGACTTTTGCCAGACGTTAAAACCGACTGCCGCCAGAATAGATAGACTAAAGGCTGGAATAAATAAGATGCGGTTGGCAATCGAGGTTGACAAAAACGGTATTGGCAAGCGCAGAAACAGCCTTGAAATTGGCCAGTCGATAGTCAAAAGCAACGCACCGAAAGCCAAAATAACTAAAAACAAAGTCAGGGGTGCTCTCCTTGTTTTTACCGCCGCGTACGCGGCAAATATGACAGCCGCCACCCCCACAAACATTATGCCCTCGTAGTACTGCGCGCTTCCACTCCTAAAAAAATTACCCCTTGCCGGATGGCCGAAAAAATCCGGCGCCAGATAAGTGACAAGGGACTCGACTGGCAAAAGAAAAGCATAAAGTTGGTCCGTCAGCGCAACGCTGTGCCTTGCCGACCTGAAATAAAGCTCGCCGGAGGGCAAAAGCCCCACGGCGGCAATAAGCACTCCAAAAATAAATGCCACAATCGTCAAACGCCCTTTTTGCGAAAAAAGGCTTCTCCCAAACCTCAAAAGAAAATATAAAACCGCAAAAACCCCAAGATAAATCGTCGTCTGCATATAACCGCCCAAGAAAGATGCCGCCAGGCCCAAAGAAATCAGCATCAAAAATTTTCTCTTGCCGGACTCGCGGAATCTGTCAATTGAAAGTAGAATCAAAGGCAGCCAGGCTATTGAATGGGGCGACATAATAACTTCTTCTCCCCAAGTCAAAATAAAAGGGCTAAATCCGAATGTCATTGCCCCAAAAATGCTCGCCGCCTTCGACAACTTAAGGTTTCTTAAATAAATAAACGTAAAAAATGCCGCCAAAACCGTCGGTGTAATTCTTAAAAAGTGCCAGAAAACAATTTGGCTCATCACAAGCCCAAAAATATTGAGAGGGTAAAAAACGGCGCTTTGGAAATCCGCCGCGTGCGGATGACCGGAAAACGCGTAAGGATTCCAAAGTGGAATCTCCAAGTTTTTGATCGAATCCAGTGTCACTTTCCAGAACGGGAAATAAATCCTAAGCTGGTCCCACCCCGTATTTTTAAAAGGCAAATTCTCTCCCCACGGGGGATAAAACGAGACTAGAAGGTTACCATTTAAATTAACCTTCCCAAAAAACACCGGCCAGAAAATTAAGAAGGTTAAAAAAGTAAATAAAAGCAAGTATCTTTTCATCCTAAATAATGAGGCAGGATTGCTGACAATCAAAAACTTGACGCAGCTATCAAATTATGAGATCTCCACCCCCAAATTGCAAAACTAAGTTTTTGCGGGGTGGCATGACAGGAAGGGCTCTCGACCTGCCTGCCGGCAGGCAAGGCAGCGCGGTCGACCAATTGTAATCAATTAGAGTATCGAATCATAAGTCAATGAGCACTGGCGGGAGGGAAAGTCATGACAGGACCCCGACTTAAAACAGCGTGTAGATAAACGGCGCGACGCCCGTTGTCTGGGCAAAAACAAGAAGCAAGCCGAAAACCAAAAGTACGGCCACAAACGGGATCAAAAACCACAACTTCGCCTTCCACAAAAATTGCAAAAGCTCGCCGGCTTCACTGCCCCTACTAAAAAACCCTTTAAGAAAATTCATTTCTAAAAGAGTACCACGAGTTGTCAGAGTATCACAAGTACCACATGCATAAAGCTCGTGGTACCCGTGGTACTTTTGTTACCCGTGATACCCTATTACATCCTCCTTGAGGATGATATACCGCTCCAGCGCCAAAATATCCAGCCCCGATTTGGCAAAAGTATTAAATGCGTTCTGGGGCGAGTTAACAATCGGCTCGCCCTTTAGGTTAAAAGAAGTATTTAAAAGCACATAAACGCCGGTTTTTTCTCCGAATTTTTTAATTAAATTGTAGTAGCGGCTATTTTGCTTTGCACTAATTATTTGCAGTCTTCCCGAACCGTCAACATGGGTCACTGCCGGGATCACTTTGCGCTTTTCGCGTTTGACCGCAAAAACCCCCAGCATAAAATTAGTTAGCCCCTGATGTTCAAAATCACCCAACTCAAAATAATCAGCCGCCTTCTCTGCCAACACCACCGGTGCAAACGGCCGGTACGGTTCACGAAACTTAATTTTCGTGTTAACAACTTCCTTCATCTCCTCCCGCCTCGGGTCTGCCATAATCGAGCGCGCGCCAAGTGCCCGTGGCCCCCATTCTGCCCGCGAGTGGAAAAAACCAACTACCTTACCACCTGCAATCTCACCGGCAAGGAAGTTGCAAAGCTTCCCTTCCGAGGCAATTTTTCTGTATTTGATCCTTTTGCTTTTTAAGAATTTTTCAATTTCGGCGTCTGTGAAATCTTCCCCGAAATAGCAATTATCCTGGACATAGTTTCGCTTCTTTCCTAAAATCGCATGACAGGCGTAAAACGCCGCCCCCAAACTGCCGCCGTCGTCGCCGGCCGCCGGCTGCACAAACACCCGCTTAAACGGCCCGCGGCGCAAAAGCAGTCCGTTTGCCACGCTGTTTAAACCGACCCCGCCCGCAACACACAAATTCCTAGACTTCGTCTTCTCATAAACATACTTGGCAAGCGCCAAAATCCTTTCCTCTGTGAATGCTTGGATCGATGCCGCAATATCTGCATATTCCTGGTTAAGCGCGCAAAGTTCCTCATAATTGTCCGGTTTCTCTCCAAAATAAGAAGGGTAGCCGGAAGCCTTGGTAAAAAAATGTAGATCTTTCGGCCTTGGCTTGCCAAAAAGTTCTACAAACTTGGCCCCATATGCCCGGTTTGCCGATTTATGGTACGTAAAATACTCCATCTTCATCCGATAAGACCCATCCGCATAAGTTGTTACCAATTTTCTTACCTTGTCCAGATATTTCGGCTTGCCGTAAGGCGCCATCCCCATCACTTTGTATTCCCCGTCATTGACCTCAAAGCCTAAAAAGGCTGTAAAAACCGAATACAATAAGCCCAAAGAATGGGGGAATTTTATCTCTTGCTCGATCTTAATATCCTTTCCCTCTCCCCTGCCCCAAGCCGTCGTTGTCCATTCGCCGACTCCGTCGAAAGTTAAAATCGCGCTTGTCTCAAAACCGGAAGGGTAAAACGCCGACGCCGCATGCGAAACATGATGCGGCACAAAAAGAATTTTGGCAGGATCAACTTTTAATTTATCGCCAATAATCGACCGCACCCACAGTTTATCGCCAAGCCACGTAACCATTGCTTTGGCAAAAAGCCGCGGCGCCCCCGGCCAGGAAGCCAGCGTTGATTTTAAAATCCTCTCAAATTTCCAAAACGGTTTTTCGTAGTAAACGATATAGTCCAAATCGCGGGTTCCGATGCCGGCCTTTTTTAAACAAAACTCGATCGAAAGCTGCGGGAACTCACTGTCGTGCTTTTTGCGGCTGAATCGCTCCTCGGCAGAAGCCGCCACCACCTTGCCGCCCTTTATTAGACAAGCCGCCGACTCATGGTAAAAACAGGAGATTCCGAGAATATACATGAATTAAAAGAGTATCACGGGAATTACAAGTACCACGGGTACCACGTGCTCTAAATCCAAAAAGCTTGTGATACTTGTGATACCCTGACAACTCGTGGTACTCTTCACTTTAGTATTGCTTCCTCGCAGTTTCGAGAGTTTCTCGGGAGTGATCCCATTTCCCAAAATTGCTTCTCGCCCGTCTCGGTTTAATCCGCAAAAAATCGCCAAAAACCCTGCTTGCTATCCCCAAAGGCGCCATTATCACCAAATAAAAAGCCGTCAAAATAACCTGCGCCTGAAAGTTACCGATTATCTGGGCAATAACCAACCACTTCTTCCACGCCGATTTCCAAAAATGCATGGGGTAATTAAACCATAAAGGATCAACTAAATGCGCTCCTCAACTTTAAGGAGGCCGCAAAAAGCAGCAAAAATCCCAGCACAAAAAGTGCGTCCGGTACCGTCACATCTTTATAGATTGCCATATCCGGATAAAATCTGGTCAAACCGACCGAAAGCATAAACGAAACCATCCCCAAAACCATTAGAATCTGGCTCCCTGCCAGTTTTCCCCCCCGCAGCATATAAGCATTATAGGTAGCCGACGCCGATATTAAAACTGCAATTATAAAAACAACTGTCGGCACGGAAAGGGTAAACCCAAACATACATCAAGTTTGCCATAAGCAATTTTAAATTTCAAATTTAAAATTTAAAATTAACTGGCCGGCA
>JACPKK010000010.1 GCA_016187105.1 Candidatus Curtissbacteria bacterium
GCCGCTTTGGTGGCATGAACGGCGTCATCGACCCTTTCTTTTTTATCTTTGAGTTCAACTTCGGTAGCGGCACCGACGTTAATAACGGCAACACCGCCGGAAAGTTTGGCGAGGCGTTCTTCGGCCTTTTCGCGGTCAAAATCGCTGTCGGTTTGGGCGATCTCGTTTCTAATCTGTTTGATTCTGGCTTCCAAAGCGGCTTTTGCGCCTTTGCCGCCAACGATAATGGTGTTATCTTTATCGGCAACGACGCGGTCGGCTTTCCCGAGATCATCAATAGTCACGGATTCAAGTTTTCGGCCCATGTCTTCGGAAATGACGGTACCGCCGGTTAGGATGGCGATATCTTCGAGCATTTCCTTGCGTCTGTCGCCAAAGCCCGGGGCTTTGATGGCCAGGACACTGATGGTGCCGCGCAGTTTATTGACAACCAGCGTGGCCAGGGCTTCGCCTTCAACTTCATCGGCGACGATAACCAGATTTTTGGAAACCTTGACGAAATTATTTAAGAATTCGACAAGATCGCTTAAGGAAGCAACTTTTTGGTCGCTAATTAAAATGTGAGCGTCTTCGATGATAGATTGCATTTTATCGGGGTCGGTCACAAAATATGGAGAGACAAAGCCGCGGTCAAATTCCATACCTTCTTTGTAATCGACGGAAAGTTCCAGCCCTTTGCCCTCTTCAACAGTAATAACGCCATCGGAGCCAACTTTTTGGAGGGCATCGGCAATTAGTTTGCCGATTTCAGAAGAGGCGGCCGAAATGGTGGCGATTTTTTCAATTTCGCCATGATCGCCGACTTTTTTGGCCATTTTCTTGAGTTCGTCAACGACGGCAGCGGTTGCTTTTTCAACGCCGAGCTTGAGGATCATGGGGTTGGCGCCGGCGGTGATGTTTTTAAGGCCTTCTTCAACGATGGCCTGGGCCAGAACAGTGGCGGTAGTTGTGCCGTCACCGGCAACGTCGCTGGTTTTTTCGGCGGCTTCTTTAACTAAGGACGCGCCCATATTTTCAAAGGGGTCTTCGAGTTCGATTTCTTTGGCAACGGTGACACCGTCGTGGATAACGTTGGGGGCACCCCACTTCTTGTCTAAGGCAACGTTTCGGCCTTTAGGGCCAAGCGTTGTAGCAACAGCGGCGGTGAGTTTATCAACGCCGGCTTTTAGCTTAGTTCGTGCTTCTTCTGAATATAAAATTTGCTTCGCCATTTTTATGTCTACTGTCTACGGTCTACTGACTACTGCTGTAGTCTGTAGTCGGTAGACTATTTGCTTACTATAGCCATTAAGTCTTCGAATTTTATCAAAAGCATTTCGCGGCCTTCAACTTTGACTTCGTTGCCGCCCCATTTTTTGTAGACGACCTTGTCCCCTACTTTAACTGGGCATTTGACTGTTTGACCTTCGACGATTTGATCATCGCCGCAGGCGATAACTTTGCCTTCTTGGGGTTTTTCGTCGGCAGATTCCGGCAAATAGATGCCGGACGCGGTTTTAGTTTCTTTGGGAGCAGGTTCGATAAGAATGTATCCAGCAAGTGGTTTAAGCATTTTGAGTCTTGCGACTACAGACTACTGTCTACTGCTGTAGACGGTGGACCGTAGACCATCTGCATAATATAGGGCAATTTGATAAAAAACGCAAGCACTTGTTGCTTACGACTGCTAGTATGATAGCAAAAATTTAGAAGATGTCAAGCCCCGTTCAGTTCTCATGAACGGGGCGCAGACCTCTTCGAGGTTCTCTTAGCCATGGCTTGAGTGTATCGAAAGGCCAAGGGATTGGTCTAAGCTCTTTTGCCAAAAGGGATTCCCCTTAGGTCTGGAATCGGATTTTCCTCTAGGGTTTGGTGCCTAAACCTACCCCTTTCACCCCATGACGAACTGGTGAGCGGTAAGACTAATGCAATAATTTCTAGATCTGCCACTTTAACTGTTAAGGGGTCGGCGCTTCTGTTTTTAAACTCGAAAGTTTGATGTCCGGAACTTCCTGCATGAATGTTTGGCGCCGTCATATGGCAATCTAAGGGCAATTCGTCACCGCCCAAACTTACCTTTTTCTTTAAATACCACGCCTGATCAAGCGGGACAGATATTGATTCCAAGCTCTTTCCAAGAATAAGTTCTTGGGGCGGAAATGTAAAAATTCCATCTATGGCATCTACTCTTTTGACAATTTTATCTGGATCTTGTGGATTAAATACCTGGTCAAGCGGTTCGGCGGTTTTGATTTGCTCCCAGAATATTGGCGCAACGTGAAGTGTCACACGCCCAATAGACATTGCCTCTACAGCTGCTTCCTTTTCGTCAGTTATTCTTATTCTTTCTAACTCGGATAAAAACATGTGAGATATTATAGAACCTATAGTCAAATAATTTCAGCCCTTGGCTACGGCTTTCATGAAGGCTGCGTATAAAGGGTGGGGGTGCAGAGGGCGGGATTTTAGTTCGGGGTGGAATTGGACACCCACGAAAAACGGGTGGTTTTTGAGCTCCAAGGCTTCGACGAGATTGCCGTCTGTGGTGGTTGCGGCAATCTGCATGCCGTTTTTCTCAAAGATGTCACGGTAATCGTTATTGAATTCGTAGCGGTGGCGGTGGCGTTCGGAGCCTTCGAGTTTGCCGTAGGCTTTGGCAAATTTTGTACCGGCTTTGGCTTTAAAATCCCAGGCACCCAAGCGCATGGTGCCGCCAAGGTCCTGCTTTTCCAGCTTTTCGATTTGGCTTTCCATAATGTGGATTATTGGGTATTGGGTCTCTGGCTCGATCTCTGTGGTGTGGGCGCCTTCCATGCCGCAGACGCTTCGGGCAAATTCGATGGCGGCAAGCTGCATGCCAAAACACAGGCCAAAGTAAGGGATTTTCTTTTCGCGGGCAAACTGGATTGACTGAATGATGCCTTCGACGGCCCGGGCGCCGAAACCGCCGGGGACGACGATACCGTCGTAGCCTTCAAGGATTTTTGTGCCTTTTTCTTCAATTTCGGTACTATCGATCCAGACCATTTTAGGTTTGACATCGTTTTGGGCGGCGGCATGCTTAATAGATTCGATGACGGAAAGATAAGCATCAGAAAGAGTGAAGTCGCCGGTTGAGAAGTATTTGCCGACCATGGCGATTTTGAGGCTTTTCTTGGCGGTTAAGGTACTGTTAACCATCACTTTCCAGTCGGAAAGGTCGGTTTTCTTGGGCTTTAGAAAAAGCTTTTTGAGGATTTTATCGGAGAGCTCCTGGTTTTCGAAGTTTAAGGGCACCTGGTAAATGCTTTCGACATCGGGGGCGGAAATTATATCGTCCGGCGCAAGACCGCAGGCGATGGCGATTTTTTCCTTGCGTTTGGCGTCGACGGCCACTTGGGAGCGGGCCAGGACAAAATCGGCGGCAATGCCGGAGGAAGCAAGCTGGTGGATGGACATTTGGGCGGGCTTGCTTTTCATTTCGCCGATCGAGGAAGGGATCGGCAAGTAGGTTAAGTGGACATGGAGGACGTCGCGCGGATGGGCCAGTTTCAGAAGACGGTTAGCTTCCAAAAACAGCATGTTTTGGTATTCGCCAACCGTACCGCCGACTTCAAAAACGACAATCTCGGCGCTACTGGCGCGGGCACATTTATAAATCCTGGCGATGATTTCTTCCGGCGGATGCTGGAAAAATTCAACGGTTTTACCCTCATAGCCCAGCGCCCTTTCGCGGTCGATAATGGATTTGAAAATTTGGCCGGTGGTCATGTAGCTGGTGGCGTTTAGGTTTTGTTCGAGGAAGCGTTCATAGTTACCTAAATCCTGGTCGCATTCCATGCCGTCGTCAAGCACAAAGACTTCACCGTGCTCGATGGGGTTTAAGGTGCCGGCGTCGACGTTAATATAAGGGTCGGCTTTAATGGCGGTAACGGAAAAGCCGCGGGATTTTAGAAGGAGAGCAATTGAAGAGGTGGCAATGCCTTTGCCGATTCCGGAAATGACGCCGCCTGAAACAAAAATGATTTTAGTCCTAGTCATATAACAGAGCCGTGCGGTCTTGAAACACAAGTTTCAAGCCCTAAAAAAAGCTCCTCTTTTGTGGGGAGCTA
>JACPKK010000001.1 GCA_016187105.1 Candidatus Curtissbacteria bacterium
CCATGATATGAATGTCGGCATGAGCAAGTACCAATCCTGTTCGGATAAGCGTCGGCCTATCAGATTCTTTGCAACATGAATCCCGAGGAGATCGCAGTAAAGTTCGGAAACTGTTGAATATTGTCCTTTTAGTCTGCTTTCGTCGCCTGGTCTGCGTATTAAAGGATGGCAAGTTTCATGAGCAAAAAGGAAGATTCTTGAAACTCCTTCTAAATGGTCATCTTCAAATTCTTTCGATGCCGGAAGAATCGAGTGAAGAGCGGCTAATCTATTTTGAAAGCGTGCGTGAAAAGATGGTGCGAAAATCGTTACCTTTGAACCGTATTTTTCTCTCCAGTCTGCCTGGCACGGGAGATTATTAGCGCTCCAGCCTATCGAAGCCAGACCTGAAAATATTCTTGTTTTGTCCACCCTTGCTCTTATCGGGCTTCCGTTCCATCCATAAACAGCCAGAAAACTATTTATAAACTGTTGTGCTTCTTGCGTCTGTTCTCTGTCAATGATTCCTGACCATGATAAATATGCGTATTTGCGGCTAAAAAGCTTATCTATGTATCGATCATAGGGGCCGATAACAATATCTACAGTTGGTTCTGGATTTGCAATCCAGACTTTCTCGCTTTTTTCATAATCGCCATCGAGTAAGGATTGGGACCGTAAGATCAAATAATTTTTAAGATCTTGGTCTTCACAGATTTCTGCTGCTTCAATCAATTTCTCAACCACTGGCACAAGTAATTGATGATATTGATGATGGTAAGGAATTGCGGTTAGCTTGCCATCACCAGCCCTTTTTACTGTTGTATACTCGGATAAAATTTCTGGATTTTGGTTGGCGGCTTCTTCTATTTCTTTAGCGGTGGCATCATGAGGATAAAGATTTGCGCCGGGAAATAAGTCGTTTTGTTGTTCCTCGTAAATTGGTGCGGTACCTACGGCAGCTTCAACAAGTCTTTCTGATAGCTGACGTTCTACTTCGGTTAAACCACTTAGCTGTATTTCAAATCTTCTGATAAAATTGGGTTCTGATACTGCTGTTCTTTCTACCATGAATCTCTTTGAGAGCGAGTTTATACGGGAAGTTTGCCGACCTCGTTAATTAAGTTTTGGTGCAGAGGGATTAAGCAGCGTTTGATCTCACCTAGCCAAAAATTGTTCCCATGACTGCGTACTGGCTCTGCCGTACTGACCCCTATGTTCCGAAGACAGCATATTATTTACAAAATTTAGCTCTTGCTGGGGAGTAACCGGCTGCCGGAATATGAGACGCAAAAGTCTTCTTCTGCCATCATAATTTAGACTTTGGGCCATCCATTTATGCATCGCAAATCCGATTCCGTAAGCATAAAGGTACGCTCGGAAAATTGGGTCTTCTGTCCTGTCTTTAATTTGTTTTGCTATCTCTTCATCTGTTTCGGCAGGACAATAATGTCGAATATACTCCCTGACCTCTTCTTCGGGTATTGTTTCACCGTCACTAATCCGCTTGTGGATATTGTTATAAACCATTTGCCTTAGCCCTTCAGCTTCAAGCTCAAATTTTGCCCCTTCTGTAAGTTTTTCTGATATACCGTCAACAAATAAATGGAGTGTTTGGGCTATGCCTTCTGCTGTTATCTGTTCAGGGTCAAAAACTGTAGTTACTCCAAGAATCGGGATTAATCTCGGATTGTTTAACCAGCCAAACATTTGGCCGAAATGGGCGGCAATTTCGTGCGGTACCATGGATTCAATTTTACTTATCGTCAGTCTTTGTGCATGTCTTGCGTGGGTGTTTACTCTAAGGCGAAACCTTTCTCTATTGCCGTCTGCCCAGTTTATCCAGTATTCGTCTCTATTGTCGGTTTCCGCAACAAAATTCGGAGTAAAATCCCGACCAATAATCCTCGACAATTCTCCAAGTAAGTCTTGCCCAGACGTCTGCATTAATCCAGGAATTTCTGCAGGGTCTATCAGCTGGGATCTTCGAAAAGCCTCTATAGATTCACGGTCATAACTACTCCATCCCAATAAAGCAAACGTTTCTCTCACGTCCTGCAATTGCCCTTCTAATCTTCTTTCCCCAATTAAGACCGGTTCTATGCCCATAAGCTCTCGTATGTAATCTGTAGGGGATATTTCTAAGGTATTTGCAAAATTTACACCATAAAATGTTTCAAAAGCTCTTAATTTTGCCTTAAGGAAGTCAATCTGCATCTGTAAACCTTCATCGTCGGAGGGCGGAAGTGCTTCTACGGTATGTCTATATGATTGCAGTTGATCGATTATTCTTACTGCTCTCTCCTGTGTAATAGGGCTATAGATGGCGGTAATTGCTTTACTTGTTCCGTCGTCAAATAATGGTGACGCGAGATCAAAATCTATAATGCCGCCATCTTCCTCTCCAACTATTTTGCTGGATGCATGAACGACGCGGAAAAGAGCAACAATATTGGGAGAAGTTACTTCCCTAAGATTTTCTGCCTCTTCTCTAGATAGACCCTGTCCACCATTTAGTACTGGTCCACCATTTAGTACTGGTTCACCATTTGGTCTCTCTACCATGTTTTATATTTAAATAGAGGCAAATTATAGCGCTTTAGATGAGGTTCTTCAAGTTTGGTCTGAAGCGTTCGAAGATTTCCAGGGAACCATATTTTTCGACGACGTGCTTGGCTTCGTTATAGCTTCCCATGGAAATTAATGTCTCAAGAGAATCTGATAATTCTTCAAGCGCTAGGAACATTTTATTGAAGTTTGGCCATGAAAATCCGCCAGATTCAATGATTGCCCCATTTTCTAAAAAGAAGTTAATGGCAATAGCAAAACCTTGAGCATAATGAACGACGCCAGGTTCTTTGAGGTAGGAAATCCACCAGGAAAAAGCCCTGGCGACAAACGTGACCATTATGGCCTCGAGCTCTTTTTGGCTGATAACATCTTTTAACAGCAACGACCCACATGCTTTGACTCCAAAAACCGAAGCTGCTATTTCGTCAAAGACTGGGAAGTATTCTTTAAGTCTGTCTTCTGCGTCCCTATATCTTAGAAGCGGATGGCTGATCTCGTGGAGATATGAATTTCGAAGTGAACCCAGCCTTAAAATTTCAGCGGGGTAGCCTTGCTGAAACTTCTCTTCAAAAATAGCGTGGAAGATGGGACGATGTTCTGTGTCGAATTTTTTATTGAACGACTCTTTAAAAATGGTTATTTCAGAACCGTATCTTTCCATCAGCTTGACGTCATTTGGAAGGTTGGAGCTTGTGAACATGAAGTGGGCGATTAAGCCGGAGAAAATTAGAGTATTATCTACCCTAACCTGAATTTTATTTAAAAAGTCTACTTTCTCGGAGGGGGTTAAAGTTCTTCTCCTTGCACTGACAATAAAATCTTTAAAACGCACAGCATCTTCAGTTTGTTTTTCATCCATAATTCCGACCCAGGCCTGGTAGGAACATTTGGTAAAAAATAGTTGGTCATTGTATCTTTCAATTGGGCCAATTGCGATATCAATTTTGTAAGGCTTCATGGTGAGCCAGTAAATGTCGCTAACCTCGTACGTACCATCAAGAAGGGCATTTGCTTGAGTGTGGAGCCTTTTGGCAAAATCCCTATTTTGGGTAAGATCTGCCGCTTCTTTTAAGAGGTGCGCAACTTTCTCCAGCTGGGTTTTGTATTTTACGTGGTATGGAATAGCTATTAGCTTCCCATCTTTTGACCTTTCTACTACCGTATATGGAGAAAGGATACTGCGGTCATTTTTGTCGGCGGCGGCGATTTCATCACGTGTTGCATCGTGCGGGTAGAAATTTGCGCCTGAATGGGCGACATTTTCCTGCTTTTGGTAAATTGGTGCGATAGCTTTTGCCGCTTCAATTAACTTTTTAACGACTTTTTTTTCAGAAGCAGTTAGCCCATGGTCGGCCTTTGATTTAAAAATGACAATTGAACCGTTTTTCATAAAATCTCCAGCACTCTGACCCTACTTTTAACCGGCCCGACAGCAATCTCGATTGTCTCCCCTACTTTTAAACCCAAAATGGCTTTGCCGACAGGTGATTCGTTGGAAATCTTCTTCTCGGCCGGGTTTGCTTCCATGGAGCCGACTATTTGAAATTTATGGACTTCGTCGTTCATCTCCACAACGACGGTGGAGCCAATGACAACGAAATCTGTTTTTGGGGCCGCCTCGATGACTTGGGCGGAGTGAAGAACGTCTTCGAGTTGAGAGATTCTGGTTTCTATGAGAGATTGATCTTCCTTGGCGGCATCGTATTCGGAGTTTTCGGCAAGGTCCCCGAATTCCCTGGCCCTTTTAATTCTGGCAACTACGTCCGGCCTTTTCTTTCGTACCAGCTCTTCGTATTCTCTTTTTACTTCTGTAAGACCTTCGCGGGTGAGGCTCCAACCGGAGTTGCGAATCTTTCAGATTCCGCATTTTTCTACACTTCTACTGAAATCGTTGTTTCAGTAGAGTTCCGAAAAACCGAACCAATGGTCAACTCTTGAGGAAGCACAAAATTACTTTGGACTTCACCAAAATAATTTTGTGGCTCCAACCGGAGTCGAACCGGTGTTACTAGGATGAGAACCTAGCGTCCTGGGCCACTAGACGATGGAGCCAAGCCGTGCTGATTATATCAGCCGCCAAGTTTGCGGAGCAAGGCCTTCTGATATATAATCTGCTGGATTCTTTGATCTGATATGCGAGTAGTTTCAGTCTGCCTTGTATCATTTTTGCTGTTTTTTTACACTCTCGCTCCCGCTCGTGCTGCTTTTGAAATTGAATTTCCGCAAGTCAGCGATGGGCAGATTAACGAAGCCTTATTAAAGACCGTGCCCCTTAGGCTTATTCCTTCCAATCCTTTTTATTTTTTGATCAGCGTCAAAGAGGCAATTTTGTGGAGTTTTCAGCCATCGAGCGCCAAACGGACGGAACTGGATATGGTTCTTGCCGGCAAGAGACTTAAAGAATCTTACCTTTTAGTTAATAGGGGGGATATCAAAAATGCCAGTACCAATATGACCCGATACGCCCAAAAAATCGGGAAAATGACGGGAGGACTTGCGAAAGCAAGGCTGCAAAAACAGGATGTCTCCACTTTAGTTTCGGAGATTGCGGAGGATATGAAAAGCCATGAAGTCTTGTTTTTTGCAATTAAAAAGAGGGCCGAGGGCCTAGGTGATGATTACGGTTTTTCCAAAAACTACAATAGCGCGGCGGCGGCTTTTGTTGATGCGGTCGCGGCGCTTGATAATTTTCGGCCGGGAATCAAGGACAGGTTTAAAAGCGCCAGCGAATCGGCAGAAGTCCGAAAAACTTTATTTGACAGCGCCCCTAAATCTCCAGGTTTTATTGAGGCTTCGCCATCTGTTAAGCCAAGAAAAATTATTTACTAGGAAAAATTTTTAATTTCTAATTTTTAATTTCTAAACTTAAAAGAAAATTCTAGGCAGATTCTGGACAAGCCCTTCGATTACACTCAGGGCAGTTGAAGGGCAGTGAGTTATATCGAACTGCCAGAATGACAAGAGAAAGACTGCTTCGCGGCTTTGTTCATAAAGATTGCCACGCCCCTTGGACTCGCAATGACAGGGTGCTTGGGTTAGACCAGGAATGGGATGAGGAGCAAGGCGACGATGTTTATTATTTTTATCATGGGGTTGATGGCTGGGCCCGCAGTATCTTTATAAGGATCGCCGACTGTGTCGCCCGTTACTGCGGCTTTGTGAGTTTCTGAACCTTTGCCGCCAAGTTTGCCCGACTCTATATATTTTTTAGCATTGTCCCAAGCCGCGCCTCCGGTTGTCATGGAAATGGCGACAAAAATTCCGGAAACTATCGCGCCTATTAAAAGCCCGCCGAGAGCCTTTGGCCCTAAAGTCAGGCCGACAATAAGGGGGGAAATGACGGGAATCATGGCGGGAACAACCATCAGCCTTAAGGCTTTTTGGGTAACAATATCAACTGCTTTGTCGTACTGGGGTTTTTGGGTTCCTTTTAAGATACCGGGGATCTCCTTAAACTGTCGCCTGACCTCGTCTACGACTGCGCCGCCTGCTTTGCCGACTGCACTAAGGGCATAGGAAGCGAATAAAAACGGCAAGGAAGCACCAATTAATAGGCCGATTAGGACTCTAGGGTCAGAAAGCGAAAATTCAACGCCAGCACTTTGTAATGCCAGCTCTTGGGAATAGGCGGCAAAAAGGACTAAGGAGGCGAGAGCGGCAGAGGCAATGGCATAGCCTTTGGTAACAGCTTTGGTGGTATTGCCGACGGCATCGAGCGCATCGGTAACTTTTCTGACTTGAGAGGGAAGGTTGGCCATTTCGGCGATGCCGCCGGCGTTATCGGTAATGGGGCCGAAGGCATCGATGGCCACGATGATTGCGGTTAAAGAAAGCATGGACGTTGCGGCAATCGCTACACCATAGACTCCGGCAAGGGTAAACGAGGCCAGAATGCCGGCACAAATCACAAGAACCGGCCAAAAAGTAGAACGCATGGAGAGGGCAAGGCCGGCGATAATATTGGTGGCGTGCCCGGTTTGTGAGGCGGCGGCAATTGACTGGACCGGCTTATATTTGGTTGCAGTGTAGTACTCTGTAATAAAAACCATAAAAATGGTAACAGCAATACCAATTATGGAAGTCAGGTAAATATTAAGCGGGTCATAAATACCGTTGGCATTTAACATAATTTGCGTCGCCGGATAAAAGGCCACGGCGGACAAGGCGGCGGCCACAATTAAACCGATGTAAAGGGCTGCCATGATGTTTTTATTTTTAGGCAACCTGACGAAGAATGTACTGATAATCGTGGCAAGGAGCGCGATGCTTCCCAAAACAACCGGATAAAGAATTGCCCCCAGTGAATCCTTAAAAACGTGTGAGCCAAGAAGCATGGCGGCGATTATGGTGACAGCGTAAGTTTCGAAAAGGTCGGCGGCCATGCCGGCGCAATCGCCGACATTATCACCAACGTTATCAGCAATGACGGCTGGGTTTCTGGGGTCGTCTTCGGGAATACCGGCTTCGGTTTTGCCGACGAGATCGGCCCCGACATCGGCACCTTTGGTAAAAATGCCTCCACCTAAACGGGCAAAAATGGAAATTAGCGACCCGCCAAAACCAAGGCCGATAAGGCCGGCAGTATCACCGGTGGCGCCAAAAAACCCTGCTACGGAAAGAAGGGAAAGGCCAACAACCAAAAGGCCGGTGACCGAACCGCCGCTGAAGGCAACATGCAAAGCTTTTGAAAGGCCAGTTTTGGCAGCTTGAGTGGTACGAACATTGGCCCGAACCGAAATATTCATACCAATAAAACCGGAAACGGCAGAGGCGACAGCACCGATGGCAAAACCGACGGCGATAGCGGGCGTTAGGAAAAACCAAATGGCAGCAAAGATAACAACTGCCACGGCGGCTATTACCATATACTGCCTTTGGAGGTAGGCCGCGGCGCCTTCGGCTATGGCGTCGGAAATTGCCCGCATTTTAGGAGTTCCAGATGGAAGGGAAACAATGCGAAAAGCGGTGATGATACCATATAGAATCGCCGCAACAGAAGCGATTAGGGCAAACGGCAGGCCGACTTGTGGATCGAAATTCATGCAGAATTAATTAAAACAGGTTTCTAAAAAAGCTAGCAAGGGGCAAGTGGAGAAAGGATAACTTTTAGGAACGGCTATGTCAAGAGTTATCAGTTTTCGGTTGTCGGATAGTTGTCCGTCAGTTATCAGCTAATCGGTTAATTGAGTTGAGTTGTTTGAGGAGCGGCAACTGATTCTTTTTGTTTTCCGGATTTTGGTTCTTCGACTTTTTCTTTAGGAAGAGATTTGGTGAGGGCTACTTTGAGAACTTCGTCCATGTGTTCGGCTAAAATAAACTGGAGATCGCGCTTAACGTTTTTAGGGATGTCTTCCAGGTCTTTGGCGTTGTGCTTGGGAAGAATGACGGTCGTCAAGCCTGCCCGGTGAGCGGCCAAAACTTTTTCTTTAACGCCACCAATTTCCAGAACACGGCCGCGCAACGTCACTTCCCCGGTCATACCAACTTCACGACGAACGGGGATTCTGGTAAGGGCCGAGACTAGGGCTGTTGTTATGGCAATACCGGCCGAGGGCCCTTCTTTAGGAACGGCGCCTTCCGGAACATGGATATGGATATCGCTTTTGGCAAAAAGGTTTTCGGCAATACCCAAGATTTTAGCCCGGGAGCGGATATATGAAAGGGCGGCTTGGGCCGATTCTTTCATGACATCGCCAAGCTGGCCGGTTAAAATAAGTTGGCCTTTGCCCGGCATAGGGGTGACTTCGACAAAAAGGATTTCGCCGCCGGCGGCTGTCACCGAAAGTCCGGTGGTCATGCCAATTTCGTCTTTCTCTTCGGCAATTGCTTTGGTGTATTTAGTCGGCCCTAAATAGGAGTGAAGCTGTTTGGAGCCGACGCTAATTTTGGTTTTGGCTTTTTGGGTTGCCAGTTTTTTAGCGATTTTCCTAAAAATTGACGCGGCTTCCCTTTCAAGTTCCCTGACCCCGGCTTCTCTGGTGTAATGAGAGACGATATCCTTTAAAGCACTATCGGAAATTTCAGCTTTTTGGATGTTAAGACCGTGGGCTTCAAGCTGTTTGGGGATTAAAAAGCGTTTGGCAATATGGAATTTTTCGTCCTCGGTGTAGCCCGGAAAGCTGATAACTTCCAAGCGGTCGCGAAGAGCCGGCGGAATGGTATCCAGAATATTGGCAGTGGCAATAAAGAGTACGTCGGAAAGGTCGTAAGCGACTTCCAAGTAATGGTCGGAAAAAGAATTATTTTGCTCCGGGTCGAGGGCTTCTAAGAGGGCGGATGAAGGGTCACCGCGAAAATCAGTGCCGATTTTATCGATTTCATCAAGCATGAAAACCGGATTTTTGGTGCCGGCGTTTTTAACGCCCTGAATAATCCTGCCCGGCATGGCGCCAACATAAGTTCGGCGGTGGCCGCGGATTTCGGCCTCATCGTGGATACCGCCCAAAGAAACTCTAATGAATTTGCGGCCAAGGGCGCGGGCGATGGATTTGCCGATAGATGTTTTGCCGACGCCGGGCGGGCCGACAAAACAAAGAATCGGGCCTTTGATTTTGCCAACCAATTTGTGGACGGCCAGATATTCCAAAATCCTTTCTTTAACTTTTGGCAAACCGTAGTGGTCCTCGTCTAAAATTTTGGCGGCCAAATCTACGTCGACTGATTTTTTCTTGTCCTGGACGCGCCAAGGCAAATCGACCAGCCACTCCAGATAGGTGCGGATATAGGAGGATTCCGGGTTGTAAGAGGACATTTTGGCAAGGCGGGAAAGTTCGCGGTCGGCCTTTGTCCTAACGTCTGTTGGCATTTGGGCTTCTTTAATTTTCTTCCTGAATTCAGTGACTTCCCGGCCGTCTTCATCTTCACCGAGTTCTTTTTCAATCGACCTCATCTTTTCGCGAAGGATGGCTTCTTTAGTAACACGGCCAACCCTTTCCTGGGTTTCAGTATCGATTTTGGAAGAAATTTCCAAAATCCTGATTTCGCGGGTTAGGAGCTCGGAAAGCCGCTCAAGCCTGGCTTTGGTGTCGACCATTTCCAGGATTTGCTGCTTGTCTTGCGTTTTGAGGTCGATTGAGGCGGAAACGATGTTGACAAGCTGATTAGGGTCGTCAGTTGAAAAGATGTGAATCGAAGATTCGAGGGTTAAGGTTCCGCCAAGCTCGCCGAATTTTTTGATTTTGGTAAGGATATTTCTAAAAAGAGCTTCGGCTTCATCGGTTTTTTGGGTAAGCTCGGGAATTTCTTCGACTTTGACGGCAAGGTAGGGGTCAATTTGGGTAAATTCTTTAAGATATACACGGCTAATGCCTTCAACGGCCAGATTATATTCGTTATCAACTTTCCAAAGACGGCGAATTAGCCCGACCGTCCCAACGGAGTAGATATCGCCCGGGGCCGGATTTTCGATTCTGGGATTTTTTTGGGCGACAAAAACGGCCAAGTGGTCACTCGCCCAAGCACTATCAAGGCCAAGTTTTACTTTTGGGCGGCCGACGGTGATTGGAACCATGGATGAGGGAAAGACGACGGTGTCGCGAAGCGGGACGATCGGCAGTTCGTTTTTAATTCTGGGTTTTTGCTGATCTAAGAATATAGCCATGTCACTTTAAGGAGACAACCTGCGGTTTTCTCCTTAATATTCCTCTTTCCCTAAGTTGAAAAATTTGAACTGGCAAATCCAGATTCAAATTTAATTTTATTAATAGTACCCTTATATTATAACCTAACGTTACTAATATGGGTTAGCAGAGAGCATACCATGAGTGCTAAGTGGTGTCAAGAGAGTTAAATTGCTAAATTGCTCGATTGTTAAATTGTTGATCGAAGAGATTGCTTCGTCACTTCGCTTTGCTCGCAATAAGAGAGCTTATTGCTCATTTCTCTCGCAATGACAGAAGGCGGATTCCGATTAGGATCAATAACAACGAGAGCAAATAAGCGACTTTGATGTCCCCTAATTTGGCCGTATCGATGCGCCAGATTTCGGCGACTCCCCGGCTGGCGCCGTAGAGAATGAGATAAAGGCCGAATACAGAACCCGGTTTATTGTTCGAGTTTACCCTGAACTTCCCTATTTTGAGGAAACTTCTCGACTCTCCGCCAGCTGGCGGATCGCTCGAAGAATAAAATCTCTTTGCCAATACAATCAGCAGGAAAAAGGCGATCAGTTCCAAAATCGCTTCGTAGAAAAATGTGGGATGGAAATGCGTCTGGAATAGATATTGGATTGGACGATGGGCGGGATCGATATAAACTCCCCATGGCAGATTTGTCGGCGGGCCAAAGGCTTCCTGATTGACAAAGTTGCCGATTCTGCCGATTGCCTGACCGAGGATCAAAGACGGCGATACAAGATCGAACAGGGATAAAAAATTGATTTTCTTAAACCTAGCAAAAATCCAAAAGCCAATAAAAACTCCGGCGAGGGCCCCGAAAATTCCCAGCCCCCCATTTGTTATAGCTAAAATTTGATCGGGGCTTTGGGAGTAAAAACCCCATTTATCAATTACGTGATAAAGGCGGCCGCCGATAGTTCCAAGAATGAGTGGGGAAAGAAGTAGCGGATCATCAAATAAGGCGGGGCTGATTTTGTATAAAGGCGCCCGTCTTTTGGCGATGATCCAGCCCAGAAGAACGGCAATGGCGATTACAAGGCCGTAGATATGGATGGTAAAGGGACCGAGGGGAAATGAATTAGGAATCATTTATTAAGTATTAAGAATATGACTTCTCGACTTCGCTCGAAGGATAAAGGTGATGATAGCAATTACGGCTGACGAAATAAAAATATTGATGGCTAGGCGGTTTGCAAATTCCACGAAAAACTGCTCGGGGAAAAGTTTGATTAAATTATCGTCGGCGGGAAAGAGCCAGAGGGTATTTGTAAATAAAATTTGATGGAATTTAAGGAAAAAGCTATCAAAAGCAGAAGATATTCCCAGCCCAAGCGCGGCAATGAAGAAAATGGTGGCGATCGATGAAACAAAGAGCGACCCGAGAATGATTTTTGACTGTCTTTTGAAAATCAGGGAAATGGCGATTACCAAGGCCGCAATGAGTGAGAGATAAAAAAGTCCATTTGCAAAAACCAGTAAATCGCGGACGTCTTTTAGGTGTGAAACAGCCTGCGTTGAGAAAAAATTGTGATCGAGTGTATTTTTTCCTCTAAAGTAGCCAAATAAATTATTGGTGGCGTCGTTTACAATTTTTTGATTTTCAAAATTCTGGTAGGTTCCAACTTTTCCATAAAGCGACTGGTAAAAACTGCGGTTTAAAATTAGATAGTTAAAATTTCCGAGAATAATTGAGGCTGGTATCAGCACAATAAGTAAATAGCCAAGGATTCTTGCGATGGTCATAATTTAACTTTGCGAAGAGCGAGGGCGTTTAAAACAACTATAACAGATGAGGCGCTCATGAGAAGTGCAGCCCATTCGGGCCTAAGTAGTATTCCAAAAGAAAAAAGGGCTCCGGCGGCAACTGGAATTGCCAAAATATTATAACCGGCAGCCCAAGCGAGGTTCTGCTTCATTTTAGAATTCGTTTTTTTAGAAAGTCTAATTGCCTTGACTACATCTTTTGGGTTATCTTTCACAAGTACTATTTCGGCCGATTCGACAGCTACATCTGTTCCTGCACCGATTGCAATGCCTACGTGGGCTTGCGTTAAAGACGCCGCGTCGTTAACACCATCCCCAACCATAGCAACAATCTCTCCTTTGCCCTGAAGCTCTTTAACCTTACTGACCTTATCTTCCGGTAACACTTGGGCAAAAACGGTATCTATTCCCAGCCTTTTTGCGACTGAATCCGCTACGTCCTGGTTGTCTCCAGTTAACATCGCAGTTTTAATTTTCATATCCGCAAGCGCCGAAATTACCGCTTTAGATTCACTTCTTATAACATCTTCCAGGCTAATCATTCCTATCAGCTTTTTGGCTTTTGCTACCCAAATATAGGTATTTGCAGCATCTTGATTCTTGTTAATTTTGTCTTCAAGACTTCCCTTTTCAATACCAAATTGTTTTATTAACGCTTTATTGCCAATAATTGTGCTCTCCCCATCAACAGCAGCGCTGGCCCCCTTACCGGGATAAGACTTGAAATTTTTGGCAGGGGAAAAAGTAATTTTTCTTTTTTTGGCTTCTTCAACTACCCCTTGGGCAATAGAATGCTGTGAATGAAATTCTACGGAAGCCGCAACCTTTAATATGTCATTTTCGGAGATATTATCGGCAGTAATGATTTTACTAACCCCAAATTTTCCTTTGGTTAAAGTTCCGGTTTTGTCAAAAACCACGTACGTAAGTCTGCGGGCAATTTCGGCGGCTTTCATGTCCCTTATCAATATTCCGTTTTTGGCAGCCAGTGATGTTGTAATAGTTGTAACTGTAGGAATTGCTAGACCCAACGCATGGGGGCAGGCAATAACAATAACCGTTATAGCCAGAGTACCCGCGAAAACTGCGGGTGCTGCACCTTGAGGAAAAATAAACATCCAAAAGAGAAAAGTTCCAGTGCCAACTATAATTGCCGTGTATGTAAGCCAGCTGGCGGCACGATCCGCAAGTTTCTGGACTGGCGGTTTTGACTCCTGGGCTTCCCTAATAAGTTCCATTATTTGTGAAATAGCAGTATCTTTTCCAGTCTTTTCCACTTCCAGCGTTAGTGACCCGTCATTGTTGACTGTTCCGCCAATCACCTCATCGCCTTTCTTTTTGGGGACTGGTTTGGACTCGCCGGTAACCATGGACTCGTTGATAGAGCTTTCACCGTCAATTACTACGGAATCGATTGGTATTTTTTCTCCCGGGCGGACTAAAATTTTATTTCCACGAGTCAGCTCTTGCGTACCAACATCGACAATCTCCTTACCGCGAATTTGATGGGCTGTCGGGGGAATTAATTTGGCGAGTTGGGCCAAAGCGCCGCTTGCACCCCGCACGGCTCTCATCTCCATCCAATGGCCGAACAAAAATACTAAAACCAGTGTCGAAATTTCCCAATAAAGGCTTTCGCCTTCAAATAGGAATGTCGCGGCTACACTGAAGGCATATCCTGCAAGGACGGCAAGACTTACGAGTGTCATCATTGCGGGGTTACGGCCTTTGAGTTCTCCCCTGGCCATCTGGTAGAAGGGCAATCCGGCCCAAGAAACTATTACTGACGCAACGAAGAAGCTTATAATTCCCGAATAAGGGATATTAAGTGATAGCCCTAACCACCTTTGAATGTTTGGCGAGAGAATAACGACCAGGGCGGTTAACGGGAGCGCGATAAAAAATCTTTTTTTGAAGCTTTCTTCCATACCCGCATGACTTGGGCCGTGTTCGTGCTTTTCCAGCTTCATGCCGCATTCGGGACAATCTTGCGGCTTGTCTCTTGTTATCTGGGGGTGCATAGGGCAAGAGTAGATAGTGCCAGGCTGATTACGGCTTGTTATTTGTTTGGTACCTGATACCTGTGATTTAGTATCGATAACCAGGTCCATGCCGCATTTTGGGCATTTGCCGGGTTTATCGGATGTGACGTCCGGATGCATGGGACAAGTGTAGGCTGTCATCGTTTGTTCCCTTTTACCAAGTACAAAATTGAGGCGGCAATGATAAGCAAGGAAATACTGATGGGAGCAATGACCGGACCGACCCAAGGTGTAGGAAGCAAGAAAAACGTGTCGAGATCCAGCAATGATTTGGGCCAGCCGATTGTGAGTTTTAGGAAAATATAATAGAAAATATCCCAGACCCCAAACATCAGGAGGAAAAAGGCGATTTTTTGTTTTAAATTTTTAGCGGCAAGCGCGGCGACAGAAGCCAGCATAATAAGTGTGGCAGCTTCGCGTAATCTTTCGATGTTCAAAATAGCCGTATCGGTTATGATCTTGACAGCGAACCTTGGCTCTAAAAAAGCAATGCCAGGAATCAAAAATAGGATTTGATCTTGGCTGACACTCGCTTGATTTAAAGCGAAAAGACGGCGCAGATAGATAACAACAGCTGCCTCAACAAAGGCAAAAGCAACGGCAAAGACAACTACTTTGATAATTGATTGTTTCATCTGGGCTACTCCATTTTACAGCAACGGCTGAATAAGCCAGAGGAGCAATGTCACGGACATGGCGATTGTGACCAAACCCATCACAAGCTTAATTTTAGTGTGCGCTACTCCCTGAAATTTTTGAATTAGCTTGACCGTTTGCGGGCGGGTTGAAACTAAGAAAATAAGTGCCGTCGGCAAGATGAACATGAGGTTGTAAATTAATAGATAAAAAATGCCGTTTATAAATGTTTCCTTCGAGGAAAGCAGGGCAACGGTGCCAAGATAGATCGCTCCGGAACAGGGGAATTCACAAAGACCAACAAAAAAGCCGAGGGCTAGCGCTGAAAGAACGGTGATTTTCCGATCCCATTTGGGGATGCGGCAAGCGCCAAAGAAAGGAGACAAGATCGGCACATAGAGCCTTGGTAAAAAATATTCTTTTAGGTAAAAAGCGCCAATCATAAAAAGGACAGCAGCAGCTACCCAGCCGAAAAAGTTATGGATGCCAAAGAGGTGAAAAACGTGAAGAATTCCAAGACCAATCAAGAAGTAGGTAATATACATTGACGCCAAATAAAAAATGCCGAAGTTTATGAGCTGGCGGCGGCTGCCTCCTAGGGTCAGGATGAGGGAAATATAAAGAAGTAAAACCCCGATGGCGCAGGGGTTGAACGAATCGATAAGTCCATTTAGCAAAACTAGGGGAAGCATATTAATTGACTTCGGCTACAAGAGTCAGAACGATATCGGGCTTTTGGGGATCATTGGTTCTTATGTAAACACTCCTTTCGACTTTTCCCTTGACGGGCATTCTGGCCGGTTCGTAGGAGGCTGTTACTTTTGCTTCTCGGCCGGGTTCAATTTGCCCCATCCAGTTCGGGTTCTGGTGCATGGAGAAACGCGGACTTATCTTATCGCCAATGGTGATTTGGGCAAAAGTACAATCACAGGAAGTGCTGATGTTGTTTATCTCTAAATTTTGATTACCCGTGTTTTTGAGAAAAAAATCAAGTGTTTTGATTTCCGAAACCTTCATTTGACCCAAGTCTGCAAAGCTGGCTGAAAGTTCGGCTTTAGGCCGATCGGGGCTTTCGGCGGAATAAGTCTTTGGCGTCTTATCAGCAGTTGTATAGGCAAAGACAATGCCGCCGACAATCACCAAAACTAAAAAAATGATAATTCCCAAGATAAATGGGTTGATTTTGCTCATTTAGGATTTTTTTATTTTTTGGCAAACCGGTTGTAAAGCCAAGCAAAAGCCCAGCCTGTCAACCACATTCCAATGACTGCCGTAATAAACCCTAGGAAGAAATTTCCTCTGGGGCTTCCGGTCCAAATAAGACTAATGTCCATCCCATGAAACCAGCTCTGACCAACCGCTTTGGAAGCCTGCGGGAAAAGGGCAACTGCCAGAGAACAAACCACATAAACAACTGCGGTTATGGCGGCTGACGCATTAGCAAACCCAAGTTCGTTTAACTTCATTTTTGTCACCTCCTTTTATGACTTTTCTTTATCCCCCTTTTTTCCATAGCCATCTCAAAAGGGCAACCAAAACGGCGATAACGAGAAACCAGGTGACAAGCCAAAGAACGCCATAAACCCAGAAAGGTTGAGTTGTCCCGAACATCATCGGGTGATTACCCCAGTACCTTAGGGAATCAATGTCTTTGCCGGAAGTTGCTTCGGTAAAACGCATCATGTTATTAAACATTAATTTCACCTCCTAGCCTTAGAGAAAACCTCTATAATTTCATTAATCGATTTTTCTTTGTTTTTGCCATGCATGGCATGGGCTACGTGTTCTTCCAGATGGCCCTTGAGAATGGTACTGTCGACTGCGCGCAGGGCAGACTGCACCGCTAATGACTGCTGCAGGATATCGATGCAATATCTTCCGGCGGTGACCATGCGAATTACGTGATCCAGATGGCCGCGGGCTGTGGTTAATCTTTTGAGGGCATCTTCCTTAACAGTATCTTGCATGACAATACTATCCTACCCTAGTGGGGAGGGTATGTCAAGGGAAAGTGATTTTTATGGAGAGTAATCGGCCTTTAGCTTTTCAACGAAGGTTAAAGCTGTTTCCTCTTTTAAAATCGGAGACTTGGTCAATTTTTGCCTCATGAGAAAGTATTCATTCCTCGGATAATAATCTGTTATTGGCGGGCTTTTTATGAATTCTTTAAGGAGACTTTGGCGATCGCCAATTATTTCAACGGTGATTGCATCTTTTAGATCCGTCCCAGGGGCAAGACTCATAATTTCTTTAAGGTCGGCGGCGACGATTTCATCGGATAACATCCCATCCAGTCTTTCTTTGGCAAAAGGGCCAGAAGAACCCTCTAAAAAAATGCCCCCGACGCTGCCGGTTTTTTGGATCGCCAAAACATAAGGGAAAACATCGAGGAAACTTTTAATGGCCATGGCGATTTCGTCTTTGCGGGAACCGTGATAGTAAATCCATTGGCTGACGATCCCGCCTGCGTTTAGGTGTTTGGATAAATCTTGATAAAATTCTTTGGAGTGCAGAACCGAGGTACCGGCCGCGTTAAACGGCGGCGGCGGGTCTATAGTAACGATATCGTATTTATTACGGGTTAAGAAAGCGAAATTTCGGCCGTCGTTTACAATTATTTTCCCTTTGGGGTTATTTAATACCTCTTCGGCGTCCGGATGAAACAGGTACGTAAAGCCCGGAATAGACGGGACAAGTTCAATGGCATCAGTTTCCAGATCATGTTTTAAGCTTGAGCGGAAAGTGGTGCCCATGCCAAAAGCAATTACCAGGACTTTCTTGGGATTTTCATGAAGCGTTATCGGGATATGGGCCATTAACCTTGTTTCGGAAACTCTGGAGGTAGTTGCAACTCCGTCAATAAACAAGCCGAGGTCATCATTTTTGTAATCGCGATAGCCAAAAACGGAAGCGACTTCGTCTTCTTGAAATTTATAGTCAAAACCGTTTATTTGCGCGGCCCCAATATTGAAATCGTTAGTCTTCCCGTAGAGACGGTGGTTTTTATAAACAACCAAATAAAAATTGGCACCTATTAAAAATAAGGCGGTTATGAGGGCGGCAGACTTTATAGAAACCAGGCTTCCTTTTTCATAAAAAATGAAGGCCAGGGCGAGGGCGAAGTTTGCCAGGGACAAAACGGCAATTGATTGGGACGAGCCGAAAGTCGGGATTAAGAAAAAGCTGGCAATAAAGCCGCCGGCAATAGCGCCGATGGTATTGCCGAAATAACTCAAGCCGACTACTTTGCCCAGCGACTTTTCCTTGGCGAGCTGGGAGACGACAATGGGGAAAGTCAGACCCATGACGATAGTTGCCGGAAGAATCATGAAAGCAACGCGGTCGTAGGTATCGATGACAAACTTATGGGCAATTAAAACAGATAACAGGGCGAAAAAACCGATGGCAAGCTGGCAAAGGCCAAAGGCGAAACTCTGGGATTTTATGTAGCGGGAGATCTTTTCGTACAAAAGACTGCCCACGCCAATTCCGAAAATATAAATTGCCAAAACGGCGGCGAACGCATAAATAAAAGTGCCGAGAGTAGGCGTTAAGATTCTTGCCCAAAGGACTTCATAAGAGATGGCAACGAGACCGGATAAAGAAAAGGCAAGAATGACAAAAATGGTTTTTCTGGTTAGAACTTGCGAAAAATCAATTGCTAATTCTTTTTTAACTTTCGCCTTTTGATTTTTTGCCCCGACTAAATTTGCGGCAAAACCGATCATGACATTGGTGGCGACGGCGACAAGAAGAGTGTTTCGTAAGCCTAAAAATTCAATTAAAACAAAGGCGGCAATAATAACGCCGAAAACGCCGCCAAGCGTGTTTATTGCATAAAGCAAACTGACGCTTTTGGCAATTGACCTATTATGGTACTGGGCAAACTTAATGAGGACCGGAAGGGTGGCGCCCATTAATACGGTCGGAATCAAAATAATTAGAATGGCAAGCGTGAATTTTATAAGAAGCAGGTTGAGGGTAACGGCAGACCCGTCGGAGAAGTTAGCATAGAGATTCCTGACCGCCGGAAGAAGTATTAAGGTAGAAGCGGCAGTCAACCCGACAGCTAATTCTAAAAATGAATAAGTTTTAATGAGCTTTTTGGGAGAAAATTTGTCGGCAAATCTGCCGGCAATCAAGCTGCCAATCGCCAACCCACCCAAGAAAGCAGAGATAACAGCAACAAGCGAATTGGTAGTACTGCCAAAAATTAAAACTAGAAGCCTTGCCCAGATTATTTCATAAATCAGGCCGGCAGTACCGGAAAAGAAAAACAGGAGATAAATTATTTTTGGCGGCAATTTCATCTGGACTCGTGGAAAGAATAATAGCCGATTGGGGTAAACTGGTGCAACTCGTAAAAGAATTATTTGCCTGCTATACTCTCTCTCGTTATGATTTACACAAAAGGCGGAGACGGCGGTAAAACTTCTCTTTTTGGCGGAGAGAGGGTAGATAAAAATTCCGCGAGGATTGCGGCTTACGGAACTGTTGATGAATTGAATTCACTCGTTGGAGTAATTATTGCAGAGTCAAATGATTATTCTTCGAGCGATCCGGCGAACGGCGGAGAGTCGAGAAGGAGTTCTCGACCACGTCCGAGATCGCAAGACGAAGTCGTTTTCGGCGGACAAGCTCGAACAATATGCAACGCATGTTGTTCTCGTCCTGAGCTACGTCGAAGGGCTCGAACAATAACAGACAAACTTCTCCGTATTCAAGCCGAGCTTTTTGTGTTGGGGTCGAGCCTGGCGGTAACTGGGAATATGAAGGTAAGGATGCCAAAAATTTCCAAAGCGTGTGTCACTCGCCTGGAGAAAGAGATTGATATTTGGGAAAAGGGCTTAACTCCTCTTAAAAATTTTATTCTGCCTGGGGGCGGGAAAACTGGAGCGAAACTTCATTTAGCGCGGGCTGTTTGCCGTCGAGCGGAAAGATTGATAGTAGATTTAGACCGCTTGGACAAGCTAAATCCGAACGTATTAGTTTATATTAATCGCCTTTCGGACTGGTTTTTTGTGGCGGCAAGATATGCCAATAAGCTGGAAAATATTCCTGAATGGGTTTGGAAAGGGCGTAAGCAAAAGGCGAAAATCTAAAAAGTTAGGGAGTCGATCATTTTCTGGTGGATTGCGTTGAATTTTTGTTCGTCTTTGGTTTTAGCGTAAGATAAAAGCTTTAACACTACTCCGTCTTTTAAAATTGCAAAAACGTGCTGGTATTCGGTTTTTGGCCCTTCGAGAGCTGAAAAATGGCGGTCTATCGTATACTCCACCCCCCTACTACCTCCAATTTCTAAATTTTTGATTTTGGTTACTACCGATTTAACATCCAAAGGTTCCAGAATCTCTTTGCCTGCTTGCAGATTGTAAATTTTTTCAAATTCATTTTGGTCTACTTTTTCTTTGAGAGCCGAAAACTTAATGAGGATGGCACCGGGCGTCGCCTCTTTTACTTTTGGATCGGTGGTTTGGAAATTGGCGGCGTAGTCCCCATACTCGCGGACGAACCATTCACTCGGGTATTTGACGGAGAAACCGTAAGTTTTGTTCTCGTAAGTTTTCCACTCGGGCAGAACGTTTTCTACGTCCGATTTGGGTGATTGTACGTTGGAGAACCATTTTTGCAGCGAATCGCTGTTTAAAATAACAAGTACTAGGATGGCGAGGAGAATAAGCAGTATTAGCGGTTGGGCAAATCCCCCTTTCGATAGACGGTGCCATGCGATTCTTTCGAATCTAAGACTCAAGGTCTCGATGACTCGACTTTTGGCAGGCATAACTTTATTTTAGCACAGGAATTATCTATAGACATCTTTTCTGTGATCGATTGTCAAAATCCAAATAATCTTTTTTCCATAATCAAATTCATAGATTATTCTGTATCTTGAAACCCTTAATTTGTATTTACCTTTAAGCTCCCGACGCAGCGGGGCACCGGCCTTAGGATTCTGGGCAAGCCTTTTGAGTCCTTGGGCGATTGCTTTTTGATACCGATGATCCAGCGATTTTAATTGTTTTTCGCCCTCATTTGTGAGGAGGACTTTGTACATTAGGAGAGCTTGAGATCTTTCAGGACATCTTCAAGCGGTTTGACTTTACCTGCTTTAATATCTTTTTCCCCGCGGCGGATAGAGGCCATAGTGACAGGGTTGGAAAGAATTTCCAAAGTATCAATCAGGGCATCATATTCTTCCTTACTCATGAGAACCGCCTCCGGTTTACCGTTGCGGGTGATTGTAAAGCGAGAAAACATTTTGCTTGCATCATCAATGAGCTCGGCAAACTTATTTCTTGCTTCGGTTAAAGGAAGAACAGTATTCATAATGATTAAATTGTACAGAATTCTGGCTTTTATGTCAAATGGGAGGCTATGGTAAATCCCCTTTTCATAATTTAAGTTTAGCACAGAAATTATGGCGTGTAGCGGAAGGGTCAAAATTGTTTTAAGGCTTCTAAATGAAAATCATTGAGCGAGGTAATGACCATGTCGGCAATTAAAAGCCTTTTATCGTCTTTCATTTTTATGTCCGGAACTGCAACACATTTCATCCTTGCCGCTTTTGCAGCCAAGACACCATTTGGCGAATCTTCAAATGCAAGACAATTCTGGGGAGGGATGCCGAGTTTTACAGCAGTCGTGATATAGACACCCGGATGCGGTTTCCCGTATGTTTCATGTTCGGCAGAGTGTATAACCTTAAAATAATCTTTTATACCGAGCTTATCTAATACAGCGTTTATTATTTCTGTTTGAGAGGATGATGCAATTGCCATTGGCAAGCCTGCTTTTTTAAATGTTTTGACGATTGCTTCTACTCCATCTTTGGCTATGCCTTTCTCATTTACCAGCTCAATTACTTTTTCTACGATTGTTGCTTCAACTTCTTTTTGGGTAGGTGTTTTCCATGGATAGCGAGAAAACCAGTGTTGTACTACCTCGTCTACCCGCAAGCCCATGGTCTCTTTTGTCATTTCCTCTGTTAAGGGGACGCCAACCGCGCTGAAAGTAGCGAGTTCCGCTTCTTCCCAGAGAGGCTCGCTATCTATGAGAAGGCCATCCATATCAAAAATAATTGCTTTAATCATTTGGAGTTAAGGATTAAATATTTGCCTTCACCGACTACTTCTACTTTACTGCCCACGATTTTTATGGCCATGTTGTCGTCAAGGGCATAAATTGGCTCTTTAATGTTTTTGGCAACTTGAGCAAAGTAAGCATTGTTTGCATTTGGGAAAAAGCGCGAATTCAAGTGCGGACGAACATAGAAATTTACCAGACCTAGACCTTCGTCGCTTCCGTAGCCAAACCATTTTTCGTAATAGATTTTTTTGTCTTTGTTGCCAAGTGCGATTGTCGGATTTGTTACCATACTTCCTGCGCTTATCCCTGCGTATACTCGGGTTTTAAGTAGTTTGGGTAGAAGATCAGCAAGCCCTGACTTCTTGAGCCAATACATAAGGTGAGGAGTGACGCCGCCGGAGAAGAAGAGAATATCTACCGCTTCGAGTCTTGGTAGCCACATTTCTTTTGGAAGCGCAGAAATATCTACAATGTCGATAGACTTAAGTTTGAGCTTTTTGATATTAGAAAGATCTTCGATAAGCCAGCTTTTATCTCCTTCTTCCACATTTGCGGCTGTTGGGATGAAGGCAAGAGAGGTTTTATTAAATGGTTTGCCGACAAGATCGGCGAGGGCTTTTTTAATGGTTTTATTGGTGATTCCGCCGGAAGTTAAAAGTAGTTTCACAAGGGAAATTGTAGCAGATTCTGGATATACAGAGCCATGCGGCCCGAACGGGTCTAAAGCCAGAATGACAAAGAGGAAACCCTTCGACTATGCCAAGTCTTACTTGGCTTTGCTCAGGGTGAACTAAAGTTCAGCTACATTTGCTCCAGCCGCAGATGACGTTTACGCATTTTTTGCAGCCTTCGGCGTAGATTAGGGGACTGCCGCAATCGGGGCAAGATGTAAATTTGGCTTCCAGCATTTTTTCTTCTTCGTGGATGGAGGTAATAATTAAGCCGCTTGGGTCTTGCTTGTCAACGACTGCGGGAACTTGTGTGGAAATTAAGCTGTTTAAAGTCATCTGGGCGGTTTTACCGTTGCCTGTGTGACCATTAGTGTAGCCATTGCCCTGCCTGCCGGCAGACAGGCTATAGCCGTTGGTGTGGCCATTTGTCTCTAAATTGACTGACGTTTGGCCATTATCGGGGGACACTGGCTCCTCGCTAATTGGCAGCTGCAGCTGTTTGGCCTTGGCGATTTCCAGGAGTGATTTACCAACAGCATCAAATGCGCTAAGGACGCTGTCCGGGCCGAGGCCATAAGGGGTTCCGCAAGAAATACCAACCAAGTCGGAAGCCACTTCTTCAAGCGTCGCGCCGTATTTAAGGGCGCGGGAGATTAGCCTGCCGGTGACTTCGGCAGATGCGGAGATATAACCGCCGGGTTTGCCGATATTGATAAACACTTCCACCGGAACACCATCAACATCCCGATAAACCGCCGTGTAGACCCAGCCGACGTCGGCCCTTTTTCTGACGCGCATACCCCACGCCTCGTGCGGAGTGCGGCGTTTTCCGGGAAGCTGTGGTCCGCCCGGCGGCGAGACAGACAGTCCGCTAGCTGATTCGTCCAGGCGTTTGGCGGCCAGCCCCGCACCTTGCGGGGCAAGCTGATCGTAGTACGATTTGTCTTTTTTAACTTCCAGGACTTGTTTGACGCGGGAACCGTCGCGGTAAATGGTAATCATGTGGCCGCCTAACTCGTAAGTTAACCAGTAAGCCTCGCGGACGTCTTCAACCGTGGCTTCACTGGGGAAGTTAATGGTTTTCGAGATGCCGTTGTCGGTAAACTTTTGGAAGGCTGCTTCCATGCGCACGTGGTCGGCAGGGGCAATATCACCGGCCACGACAAAGACTTTTTTGAGCTCGGGGGGGCAAGCGGCAAGATTCTGGATCGACCCTTTGTTTTCCCCGATCTGGGCAAGAAGCTCTTCGGAATATAATTCCTGATCTTCAAGGGCCTTTGTGAAATAGGGATTGGTATTAAAAAGCCTTTTACCTTCAATGGTGTTTTTGGCAAAGGTAAGGGCAAAATGCGGCTCGATGCCGCTGGAACAATCGGCAAGAAGCGAGATCGTGCCGGTTGGGGCAATGGTGGTGCGGGCACCGTTTCTGGGGCGGATGCCGACTTTCCCACCTTCGCCCTTTCGACTTAGCTCAAGGCTTCGGCGGGCAGGTTTGTCGTAAATTGAGCCTTTGAATGCCGGGAAGACGCCGCGGATTTTGGCGAGGCCCTCGCTGGCACTATCCGCCTCTTCCTGCACAAACTTCATGACTTTTTCGGCTAAATCAAAGCCTTCCTTCGTGTTATAGCCGATTCCCAGCTTGACGAGCATGTCGGCCCAACCCATAACCCCAAGGCCGACGCGGCGGATTTTGGCAGTCATCTCGTCGATTTGGTAAACCGGATACTCGTTCATATCCAGAACGTTATCCAGAAAATGAATGGCGCAATGGATTGTTTTTTTCATCGCCTGCCAATCGATTGCTTCTTCGACCCTTCGACTTTCAGCCGCGGGGTAAACAAACTTGGAAAGATTGATTGAACCTAAGGTGCAGGCGTCATACGGGTGCAGGGGCTGTTCGGCGCAAGGGTTGGTGGCCTCGATTGGCCCAAATTTAGGGACGGGATTGGCGCGGGATTTGTTGACCCGATCAATTAAGATCAGACCCGGATCGCCGTATTGCCAGGCGAGCTTGGTGATTAAATCAAAAACTCTTTTGGCATTAAGTTTGTCCATGGTCTTGCCGGTCCTGGGATTAATGAGGTCGTAACCTTCACCTTCTTCTTTGGCCCGGCAAAGTTCGTAAAGCCTGGCCACCCCTTCGTCGACCCGGACGTTTTTGAGATCGAGGTCGCGAATAGCATAGGCTTCTTTGATTTCTGCGACAATCGGGTCAAAATCCACCTCTAGTTGAGCATACTGGGCATCTTTGTGAACCTGCTCCATAAACCCTTCGGTAACGGTAACGGAAATATTAAAGTTTGTCAGCGAAAATTCATCGATTTTGTGGACGGCAAAACGCAGGACATCAGGATGGTTATAATGGAGAATTCCCATGTTGGCACCACGCCTGACACCGCCCTGGCGGATTTGACTGCAGACGTCGTTATAGGCCTGCATAAAGGCTACAGGGCCGGTAGATTTGCCTTTGGAAGTGCCGATCATATCATCTTTGGGGCGAAGGTGGGAGAAAGAAAAACCGGTACCGCCAGCCATTTTGTGGATCATGGCCATGTCGGACATGGTTTTTAGGATAGAACGCATATCGTCTTCGACCGGCAGAACGAAGCAGGCCGAAAGCGATTGGCCGATTTTGCCGGAGTTGACGAGAGTGGGCGTATTAGGAATAAAGCTTTGGGTAGCCATGAGTTCATAAAACTCGCGGGCGGCTACCTGGTGAACTTTTTTTGCGCGACTTGACTCGCGGCGAGGCAGGTAGATGGTATCGGCGGCGGCAATATAATAAGCAACGCGCCAGAAGAGATCCTTGGGAGTTTCTATGGGATTACCCTTATCATCCCGGAAAGCATACCGCGTTTTGGCAATATAGGCGGCATTTTCGGAAAGAGCAGGCTCAAACAAATCCTTGGGGGCTTGGGGGATTTTGCGGCCGAGCTTGCGAGCCGCTTCCCGTTCATGCTGTCTTAAATCGACTTTAATTTGGTTCAACTTTTTCATGCTTTAGGCCCTGTCTGCCGGCAGGCAGGCTCTTTGATAATTTTGCCAGTTCTTTTTCAAAATCCGAAAGGTCGGCAAATTGTCTATAAACAGACGCGAACCTGATGTAGGCAACTTCGTCCAGCTTTTTCAGTTTACGGATTACGAGTTCGCCGATCCTTTTTGACAAAACTTCGTCTTTGCCGTCTTTTCTTAAATCCCCTTCTACCTCATCGATAATCTTTTCAATATCGTCGGCCGAAACCGGCCGCTTCTCGCACGATTTGATAATACCGCTTCGCAATTTGCTTCTATCAAAAATTTCCCTCTTGCCGTCCTTTTTAATAACTAAAAGATCAAGCGTTTCAACCCTCTCGAAGGTTGTAAACCGGCGGCTACATTTTTGGCACTGGCGCCTGCGCCTAGTTGTTTTACCGTCGGTGCCTTCTCTTTTATCGATAACCGCAGTCTTATCGAAGCTACAAAACGGACAAATCACGTAAGCTTCCTCTTACACATTAATTTATACTGCCCTTTTTATGAAAACGTGGCGTTTGGCAAGCAGACTTGTTTTACCGAACCTGACTCGGTTTCACGAATTTGCCAAAAGCACAATATATTGTGGTCTAATTTCAGCTTAGACACTAGATCTAGTTCTTGTCAAGAGGGCAAAGTTTACTCCAAACCGGTAAAGGCTGGATGATTATAACCCAAAGAAAACCCGAAAGTCAATATCCAAAAAGGCAGATTTAATTAACAAAACCTAGAAGATCTTTAGATTCGTCGGACATCTTGTTTGGGCTCCAGGGTGGGTCAAAAGTAAGTTCGACGGAGACGTCGGAGACGCCTTTTAGGGATTTGAGCTTGCCGGTAATGTCTTGAACAAAATAGGAATCCAGTGGGCAACCGGGGGTAGTAAGGGTCATAAGGACATTAATTTTAGAACCTTCAATGTTTACTCCGTAGACAAGGCCTAAATCGATAATATTGACTCCAAGCTCCGGATCGAGGCAGTGTTTTAGCTTTTCGATAATCTCTTCCTGTGAAACCATGTGACAAGCTAACTATAGCAGTCGCATGTACAAAGAGTCAATTTGACTTAGGTGTTCTATTTGACTAACCTGAAGTTAGATAGTCTAAAAGGAGGTGATTTTGTGACAAACGAAAAACTGATTAGTTTCTTTGGCTTCTGGCTTGCCAATGCTTTAGCAGTTTTGGCGGCGGCCTTGGTCTTCAAGGGCAATATTGTGCTGGGGACTGACAAGGTTTCGATGCCGATGGCGGCAGTTATTGCCGGGTTTACCGTAACGGTACTAACGACACTGGTTGCACCGGCCGTAGACAGAACCGGCTATAAGGTAAAAGACAAAAGGCTTTGGGTTGTTATCTACCTCTTGGCCAATTTGTTAATTCTTTGGATCATAAAAAGATTTGCGCTTGTGTTGGGGCTGGGGATCTCGGGCATTATTTATGTGGTAATTTTAGGTGTTATCCTAACCGCAGTGCAGTGGGGCGTGGTAGCGGCGACGGGATCGATGATTAAGGCGAAAAAAGGGTAAGTAGAGACCAATTACTTGATAAGGGGCGCTACCTTTTCGAAAAGCTTTTCGGCGGCAAGCTGGTGGACGTATTCATTGGGGTGAAAATCAAATTTACTGGCGATTAAATCCCGGCTCTTTTGATTTTTTAGATCATCAAGTAAATCAATAACTTCTGCCCCCCCGCTTTTAAAAACCTCGGCCATCAGCTGGTGAGCGCCGGCGGCTGGATAGTCAGGCAATAGATTGACAAAGGGAAAGATAATAACTACAACTTTTTCCCTATCGCTTTTTAGATCGTTTAAAAATGCGGTTATTATTTTTTCATGCCTTTGGAGAGTTTGCTCTTCCTGATATCTATCCAAATCCGCAGTCCCTAACTGCTGGAATGTTTTCTCGTATCTTGCCGAAAGTTTCCAATAAAGATAATCAAAAAAGTATGAATAATTGGAGAAAAAGCTTATAACTTTTGCGGTCTGGCTGGCGCGAGCAATTATGGGGGCGCCAGTTGTGGTGTCTTCCGGCTGAATGTCGTTTAAAAAATACTCCCAGACAATAATGTCGCACTTGAGGAATTCTGTCTCTTTATAAACTCTGATTTCTGCCTCGGTATCGTAACCGGACCTGCCAAGATTATAAACTTCGACACTACGACCTGAATCGCGAAGTTTCTTCTGGAGAAGATTTGAGAACCTATCTTCAACTCTTTTTATACCGCCGCCAAAGGTTATAGAGTCGCCGAGCGCGCAAATTCTGGCAGTACCATCTTTTTTATTCTCAAAATTCCTATCTCTCATGAAATCGCTGTTGAAGACAACGTGCCTTGCATGCCACCTTTGGTTAACTTTCAAAAACCCCAAGCCGTCCGACTCATCGTATTGATAACGAAAATAAGCTTCAAAGGCGCAAAGGGCCAGAATCAAAGAAAAAACTGTAAACAATAAGGAAATAAGCAGTTTTTTCCGATTTTGAGAAAGCCCAGATTTATAAATTTTATAAGAACTAAACGGCAAGACGATCAAGGAAAGGATGATGAGAAGCAGGTAAAAAGCAAAGTCCGTTAAAAAGTATGAGAGACGGGCCCAAGCGGTAAAAAGCATTGTCTTATTCTTAGAAAGCTTTAGCTTTCGCAGAACGGCTTAGGCTATTCTATTTTTTAACTGGGGGTTTGGCAAGAGATAAGACCTTGAGTTTAAAATTTGCTCGAGATGAAATATTTTACTCATTTGAAGCTAAATTATTGTTGTCGGTATATAATTGCTTTATGGAAATTTCTAAAAGTGAGTTAAGAAAAAGCTTAATTGCAAAAAGATCTGGTCTTTCCACAAAAAGTGTTGAAGAAAAAAGTAGACAGATTGCAAAAAAGATGATGGAAAGCGATCTTTTTTTAAAAACAAAAATTGTTTCGGCATATTTACCAATCCGCGGCGAGGTCAGCACAAAACCAATTATTAATTTTTTAATAGAGGCAGGTGTCGAGGTCTATCTGCCAAAATCTTTTGGCGAGGAATATAAGCTGGTGAGGTTTAAATCGTGGAATGATCTGGAAAAAGGACCTTATGGAATTTTAGAACCTCTTTCTCCTAGTCATCCTGAATTTAGTTCAGGATCTAAAAAGATGCTGAAACAAGTTCAGCATGACAAAGTGGATATAGATTTAGCATTTATTCCTGGCGTGGCTTTTGATAAAAATGGCGTAAGACTTGGATACGGCAAAGGAGTTTTTGACAGGCTTTTTGCAAAAAGCGAAGCGACTTTGGTGGGGCTGGCTTATGAATTTCAGATTGTTGACGAGCTTCCCCGAGAAGAACATGATTTGGTAATGGATTATGTTGTAACCCCATCCTCTGTCATCCTGAGCGGAGCGAAGGATCTATAACCTGATTCTGGGCGAGCCCTTCGATTACACTCTGGGCAGTTGAAGGGCAGTGAGTTATATCGAACTGCCAGAATGACAGTTTAATCGAGGAGTTTGTCAATTTTAGCAGCCACGATAGTTACTTCGCTTCGCTCCGTTCCTGTTCTTGCTGCAATTTATTTATTTTCGCAGCAAGAATGAAATCATTTGTCGAGAGGCCGCCGATGGCGTGGGTAGAAAGTTCGACCTTTACCCTACCCCAACCTAATTTGATATCCGGATGATGACCTTCTTCTTCGGCGATCTCCCCTATTTTATTAACAAATGCCAGCGCTTCTTTAAAATCTTTAAATTTAAACTCGCGGCTAATTGTGTCTGCCCCGTTTTGATTTACGACCTTCCAATCTTTGACCTCTTCAAGATAAGGCTCGATCTCACCTGTGGCCATTGGCTTGGTGCCGCCTTCGCAGGGAACACATTTTTGATGAGCGAGATTCATATTGAAATTATATCAGACAAGGGGTGCTGGCTGCGGAGCAGGGATTCGAACCCCAATACCATCCTCCAGAGGGATGTGTCCTACCGTTAGACGACTCCGCAATGCCCACAATTTTATCATTTTTGGGCTTTTCTAGGAAGCACTAAGGTAAAGATTTTTAGATATTTTTAATTTTTTCCCAAGGGAACTGGTCCCTTCCGAAATGACCGTAGGCGGCAGTTTCCAGGTAAATCGGTCTTCTTAAATCCAACTCTTCGATTATGCCCCTGACAGAAGTATCGATTAATTTTTCAATAAAGCTTATAAGCACTTTTTGGGAAACACGGGCAGTGCCGAATGTTTCTACTTCCTGCATCAGAGGCTTTTTGGCGCCAATAAAATAGGCCAGACTAACTTCGGCTCGGGAGGCAAGTTTATGGGCGACAATGTTTTTGGCAATAAACCTTGCGGCGTACGCGCCGGATCTATCTACTTTGGTCGGATCTTTACCGCTGAAACATCCGCCGCCAACCCGGGCGTAACCGCCGTATGTGTCAACGACGATCTTCCTGCCGGTCAGCCCGGAATCAGAAGCCGGACCGCCAATATGCCAAACCCCAGTCCCGTTAACAATGACCTTGTCTTTAGGAACTTCCAGCCCATAAGTTTCCAAGACTTTGCTGACAACATATTTATATAAATCGGCTTTGACTTGCGTGAGCCTTACTTTTTGATCGTGAGGAACAGCAATGACGACTGTCGAAACGCCAACAGGCTTACCGTTTTTATACTCAACCGTTACCAGTGATTTGCCATCCGGCCTAAGATAGGGAATTGATTTACTTTTTCTCGCATCGTCGATTGCTTTGGTAATTTCGTGAGCGAGCGTTATCGGTAAAGGCATTAATGACTTAGTTTCGGTGCAAGCAAAACCGAACATGATTCCCTGATCACCGGCTCCGTCATTGTCAACGCCAGCGGCAATTTGGGGTGATTGTCCAGATACATAAATTTCTATTGGTGACTGGTAAGTAAAATTAAAGCGCTTTTTAGTGTAGCCTAGGCTTTTAATTTGATTCCTGGAGATATCTTCAAGGCTGATGCGGGCGCTGGTTGTCAGTTCGCCGACAATAATGAGTCTGTTTTTAGCAGCCATCGTCTCTATGGCCACACGGCCCTGCTGATCTTGGGCCAACACTTCATCCAATATAGCGTCGCTTATCTGGTCACAAATTTTATCCGGATGACCGGCACAAACAGATTCGGAAGTAAAACTTGAGGATAATTTTTGTCTTTTTGCGACCATATCTACCTTTTAGGTACAGGCACCGTGGCTAAATTAGGCTCGGTTGCCGGTCCGCCGATGACGGACTCTCTTGATACAACAAAAAGATTAAAGCATACGGATGAGATTAATTCAAGACAAAATAGGGAAGCAGATTAAAGCTTGAGCCCTAGAATTTGAGAACATTTGGAGATTAGCTCGCCGGAGCGGGGCTTTTTCGATTTTACCATTTTGGAAAGTGCCTCAATGGCCGCGGGAGTATTTAAATCATCGTCCATGGCTTTGAAAAAATCGGGGGCAAGTTTTTTCAGTTCGTTAATTTGCAAATTACCTCCCGCAGATTCCGACTCGAAAGTTTGGGCTAAGAGTTTGGCTCTTTCCAGCTCCTGCTCCTGATAATCCCAAGGAGTGCGATAGTGATGCGAAAGGAGAAAAATCCTAATGGCATTTGGGGAATATTTTTTGAGAAGATCGCTAATAAATATCATGTTGCCCAATGATTTACTCATTTTCTTGCCCTTACAATAAACCATGGCAGTATGCATCCAAACTTTTACAAATTTTTTGCCGGTTGCGTTTTCGCTTTGGGCAATTTCCGCTTCATGGTGGGGAAAAATTAAATCTTCTCCCCCGCCATGGATTGTTATGGTCGGGCCCAGATATTTCATGGACATAGCCGAACATTCAATATGCCAACCCGGTCTACCTTGGCCCCAAGGCGAATCCCAAGCCGGTTCAGCGGGTTTTTCTTTCTGCCAGAGGACAAAATCCAAAGGATCTTTTTTATTGGGGTCAAGGGGGAAATTACCGCGTTCATTGGCAATTTGCAGCATGGCGTTGTAATCGTATTTAGAAAGTTTGCCAAAGTTTTTATCGCTTGCTACTCTAAAATATACCGAACCATTTTTCTCGTAAGATAGACCCTTTTTCAAAAGCACTCCAATGATTCGAATCATTGGAGTAATGTTTTTGGTAGCTTTGGGGAGGTAATCGGGACGAAGAAAATTGAGAGCGTCCAGATTGCGCAGATGGTTTTGTGTTTCGAGACGACCTAATTTTTGCCAATTAACTTTGAGCGATTTAGCTTTTATTAAAATATCGTCATCAATATCGGTAACGTTTTGGACATAGGTAACTTTGGCACCTAAAAACCTTAAATATCTCGTTAAAACATCGTAAGTTATAAACGTAAAAGCATGCCCGAGATGAGTTGTATCGTACGGCGTGATTCCGCAGACATAAATGCCCACGGGTTTTGCAAGGTCAATAATATCTTTCTTGCCACTTAAGGTATTTGTAATTTTCACCGGTGATTTATTTTTTAAGGACAAGGAAATATTCTTCTTTGGGAAATTTTTGACGCATTGCGAGGATTCTTTTGGCGTCTTGAATTTGCGATTTGTGGGCCATCATCGCCTTGATTTTCGTTTCCCAAACGTCGGTAACTTTGACAATTTTAGCAATTTCGCTTCTTTTGTAGCCCGGCGGAAAATAGATGAAATAATTATCGCTTATTGTGTTTCTCATTTTGTCGGTGATGCAGTGATAAAGAATTGTTTTAACAAACGGCAACTTTTGGCAGACGAAGCTTGTGGCCATAGAGACAGTAATATGGTCGATATGGCCGGAAACGCCCCTTGGCTCAAAGGTGATGACGGTTTGCGGTTTTAAGCGCTTGAGGTGAACTTCGATTTTTGCGGCAAGCTCGTGATAAAGAGAATTTGAGAGCGTACCGTCGACAAAGGCTAGAAAATAGACTTTTTTAACGCCCAATATTTTGGCAGACGGCCTTAATTCCCTTTCCCTGGTTTTGCCTAAATTTTTGTGATTGCCGGAATTTTTCCCAGCTTCTCCCTTAGTGGCACAGAGGAGATAAACGTCGTGAGTCTTGGTAAATTTATGGATGGTTCCAGAAGGACCAAAGGCTTCATCGTCGGGATGGGCGAGGACGGCAACGACTGTTTTTCTACTTTTTCTTTTTTGCAAGCTCACTTACCCTTTCTAATGTTTCCTCTTTTCCGATAATGCTCACTGACTCTGGTAACGGCGGAGTAACAAGATTTCCAAATGTAGCAACACCTAAACTCCTGTATAGATCTTTTGTTTCTACGCTATGCACTCTTGCGAATTCTGCTGTTCCTGCCCGTATCATGTCAGGATTCCAATCAATCTTTTCTAAGTCTTTTGCATATTGACTAATAGTCGCTCCAGAGAGGGGGGCGGCTTTGATTACAGGATTGGTCAAGGGTGGCTTTTTATAGAATGAATCAGCCAATTTGGGAAAATCAGCTATTGATCCTATTCGTCCTTGTACCAGCGGTATCACGCTCAACGTTACTTTCGAAGCATATGCATGAGGGAATTTGTCATTCAGTTTTTTATAAAAATCGTTTGGCGATAGTTTTTTCAACCACTGTTGATTGAACCATTGCAGTTTTTCCAAGTTAAAAATCGGGCTGTTTTTGTTGAGGCGGTCGAGCGAGAATTCACTGACCAGCTCATCCAGAGTAAACAGCTCCCTGTCGCCTTTCGGGGCCCAGCCCAAAAGCGCTAAAAAGTTAACGATCGCTTCCGGCAGATATCCTTCTTCGACGTACTCGATGACGGATTTTGCGCCGCCTCTCTTGGAAAGTTTTGTGTGGCCTGACCCGAGAATCGGCGGGAGGTGGACGAAATGGGGATGCTTCCATCCAAACGCTTCGTAAAGAAGAAGGTGTTTCGGTGTTGAAGAAATCCATTCATCACCGCGCATGACGTGGGAAATTTCTAAATCGTGGTCATCGACGACAGAAGCAAAATGATAAGTGGGGAAACCGTCGGATTTTACGATTACAAAATCTTCGATAACGTCTGAAGAAAACTTAACCGGCCCATGAACAACATCATTCCAAGTAAGATTTTTACCTTTTTCGACTTTGAAGCGCCAGGCGCCTTGATCTTCGTAAGCAAGTTTCTTAACTTTGAGAATCTCGAGGTGCTTATTGTAGATGTCGAGCCGTTTTGATTGGTGTTCTTCTTCATCCCATTTTAGATTAAGCAGAATAAGGCTTTCTTTTATTTTGTCTACGGATTCGGGAACGAGACGGGCACGATCGGTATCCTCGATACGCAGCAAAAACTCTCCGCCTTGGTTTTTAGCAAAAAGGTAGTTAAAAAGGGCGGTACGAATATTGCCAATATGGGGAATTCCGGTTGGCGAAGGGGCGTATCGAACACGAATCCCTCGACCCTTCGACGAACTCAGGGTCTCGATGACTCGACTTCGCTCGGAACCAATGGCTTTAGACATGTTAGAATTGTATCACTGGATGGTTACTCTAACCAAGTTTGCTTATTTTTTCAAAAAAGGATCAGTTTGGGCCGCTTTGGGGCTGGCGATTATAGCGCTTCTTTTGATAATAGCGGCGTTTGGCAAAAATATTAGGACTCTGGTCTTTGAGCCAAAGGCGCTTCCTGCATCGGTAGCATTCGGGAAATTGCCAAAGATCGATTTTTCGGAAGGGGTTAAACCGCAAGGAAGGATAACTTACAAGCTTGAAACAATTAGCGGCGATTTGCCAAAATTGCCCGGAACGGCAAAAGTTTTTGCAATTAGGTCGGAAGGTTTATCTTTTGGCCGGATTGAAGATATTAAAAGGAGGGCACAACAACTCGGTTTTAACAATCAGCCAAATATTACACCCGGCGGATTTTTAAGTTTTGTTGACCCTAATGACAATAAAAGGTTTCTTAGCATGTACGATACGAACGGCAGTATCTCGTACGTCATAATTCTAAATAATCAAGAGATGGCGGCGGTTCAAAAGCCAAAAAACAGTCAGGATGCGCTTCGGCTTGCCTTAGATTTCCTATCCAAATTAAATTTAAACCGCAATGAGTTTCCTAATAGTAAAGATGTAAATTCGCAGGCGGACGCGAATTTGGTGAGAGTGAATTTTTATAGAGCAGATTTAGATAAATTACCCGTTTTGCCAATGCTTCAAGATCCAGCAAAGGGTAAGGTCTGGGTATTGATTGGGAATGATAAAGTCCTTGCAGCAAAGATGGAAATCTATAATCTTGAAAGGTTTACGTTTGCCACCTATCCGCTGAAGGGAGTTGCTAAAGCATATGAAGAGCTGCAAAATGGCCAAGGGGTGTTTAACACGAGTCCCGACTTGGACACTATGGAAATAACGAGCGTTGGCTTGGGTTACGTTGAAAGCAGTAAAACAGATGGTTTTTTAGAACCGGTTTATATTTTCGGCACCTTGGGAAATCTGAAAGCGTTTGTTAGTGCGGTTGATGATTCCTGGATTTCTAAGTAGGCCTCGCTAGGGTGAAATCCAATTGTGATTTTCGAAAGCCCAATCGATAAGCAAGCGGGTTTCGCCGAAGCGATCTTGAGACCCCAGTACGACTATAATAATTGTGTTGCCGCTACGGGTGACTTTCGTGACTAGATTTTCAAGCGACCCTTCGGTTTGGCCTGTTTTAACTCCTTCAACGCCGGGGACTGTTCCCAGAAGCTCGTTAATATTCTCAAGATAATAGGGTTTGGTAGCGGTAGCGTCGGTTACAACAATACTTCTGGTGGCCACGATTTTGGAAATTAGAGGATTGGCAACTGCGGCACGAGATAATTTTGTGAGATCGCGGGCAGTTGAGTATTGGAATTTGCTGTCAAAACCGGCGGGGTTTTCAAAATGGGTACTTAGCATGCCAAGATTTTTGGCCTTTTTATTCATCTGGGCGATAAAATCCCGATACGAATCGGTGCATGAATAAGCCAGTACGAAAGCGGCGTCATTGGCGGAAGGAACCAAAAGTCCGTAAAGTAAACTTTCGATAGTCAGAGTGTCGCCCGCGACAAGGCCCATTTTTGTCCCTTCCGGTTCAACATAGCCTACCTGAACTACCTGTTGAGGAAGACAATGTTCTAGGGAAACTAGGGCCGTCATGAGTTTTGTGGTTGATGCAGGCAGGTGCTTAAGATCCGGATTTTTTTCAAAAAGAATCACGCCGGTTTTATTATCGATAACTGTAGCTGCCTGGGCGGTGAGGTCGGGAGCATTTTTAAAGCTTGAAACAGCAACCGGGTAAGGTTCAAGCTGCGAGGAATCGGAGACATCAATTTTTTGAATCGTTTTTGTAAAGGGAAAAGTACGGGAATATTGCGGCAGGATAAAAAAAGAGGCCGCGATAGCCAGAATTAAGGCCGCAATAAAAATTTGGGGCAGTTTCACTTTGGTTTTTCAACTTTGGACAGGCGAATATCTACCCTATCCATATCCCTTGGGAACAGTGACGCTTCGCGGATATTGGAAAGACCTAAAATATTCATGGTTATTCTTTCTGCGCCGAATGAAAATCCGCCTTCCGGCGGCATACCGTATTTAAAGGCCATAAGATACATCTCAAAATCACCAGGGTTCATTCCCCGACTTTTTATACTTGCTAACAACTCTCCATAATCATTAATTCTTTGACTACCGCTTGCGACTTCAACACCCCTGAAAAGGAGATCGTAACTTAAAGATAACTTAGGATTTTCGGAATCCGGCTCGGTGTAAAACGGTTTGGCGGCAGTTGGAAAATGGGTAACGGTGACAAAATCGCTTTTGTGAATTCCTGCTGCCCACCTGCAAAGATCGGTCTCGTCTTGCGGCGTCAGATCTTTTTCCTTGGTGTTGTCCCTTTTAAATTCTTTTTTAATGATTTCTTGAGCTTCGCGCAGTGTAAGTCTGGGGATTTTGCCAAATGCTATCTTTTTATGACCTAATGAATCTAGATCTTCTTTCGACTCGCTTTCGGCGTACTTTATTGTTTGGCAGGCAACTTTTTCCAAAAGATCCAAAAGGTCGTTAAAATCTACAAAACCAATCTCGCAATCCATTTGGGTGACTTCTGACAAATGTCTTGTGGTCACCGAAGGCTCGGCACGATATGCTTTGGTCACGGTAAAGACTCTTTCAAAAACGGGGATAAGCATCTGTTTGTAAAGCTGGGGGCTTTGGGTAAGGTATGCACTGCGGCCGTAGTAATCGACTTTAAAAACTTCTGCCCCGCCTTCGGTTGCGGAGACGGCGATGGTGGGGATAACTATTTCGGTGCAACCTATTTCTTGTGCGGCAATTCTGAAGCCTTCTAAAACTTTCGCCTGGACTTTAAAGATTGCTTTAACTTTGGGGTGCCGCAGTGTCAGAGACCGAAAATCCAGAAGGGTCGGCAGTTCCAGGCCGAGAGTTTCTGCGCCCATATCAAAAGGCAGCTCTTGAGATTTTGCTAACACTTCCAGTTTGTGACTTTTTATCTCTATCTCGCCTGTTTTAATCTTTTTGTTAACCATTTGCGGCGGACGTTTTTGCACGGTGCCTTCAACCTTGACGACGTATTGGGGCTTGAGCGATGCGATTGCTTCCCCGGCGCCTACGATCTGGACTGTACCAGTGTAGTCATGAACGTCTATAAAAGTTATTTTTCCATGATCACGTTTGGTATCCACCCAGCCCGAGATTTCGACTTTCTCCCCAATCTTTTTGGAAGTGTCAGCGATTAAAGTCCTTTGCATAGTTTGCATAGCTTGATTCTAACTTATTGATTCTTCGTTGTCATTCTGGGGACGAGCGGAGCGAGGACTCCAGAATCAAATCTATTCAGATTCTGGACGAGCCCTTCGATTACACTCAGGGCAGTTGAAGGGCAGTGAGTTATATCGAACTGCCAGAATGACGGAAAGGTTTTCGATACTTTTTCATTGTAGTCCTAATTTTTAATTTTTAGGTCTTTGAGTTTCAGCTGAAGGCCGCCATTTCCTGCGTATCTATCCTCGGCGATATTGTAAACCAGGTCGACTAAATAGCCGGGGCGAAGATTGGCGCCGAGTGCGCCCATATTAAAACCGATTGCCGAGAAGCCGTTTGCCTGAAGCTTGAGGTGGTCGTTTGCGGCACCAACAGTGCGTACATCTTCAAGGAGCATATTTTTTGTTAGAAAAATTGGATGGGGATTAGCTACTCCGAAGGGCTCGAATAATTTGATTTGTTTAAGCGCGTGGTTATTGATGTCGGCTGTTTCGAGTTGACATTCGATCTCAACTTGCGGCGTCAAAAGTTCTTCGGTAATTAAGCTTCTCGAATGCTTATTAATTTTTGCGGAGAACGCTTCGATATGCCTTGTCTCGATGGTAAAACCGGCCGCCATCGGATGGCCGCCGGCATCGACTAAAAATTCGCTGGAGGCGCGGATGGCTTCGACGATGTTAAAGCCAGGAATGGAACGGGCAGAGCCTTTGGAATAAACTTCTCCTTTGGCTATGACAATCATCGGCTTTTTGTACGTTTCGACCAGCCGCGATGCCACAAGACCGATAATGCCTTCGTGCCAATCGACGCTGGCTATGACGCCGACGACATGATCTTCGTGAATAAAGGTCAGCGCATGGGAAATTGCCTTGGTTGTCAGGTCTTGCCTTTTGGTGTTGGTTTTGGAAAGCAGCTGGGCAAGCGTGTCTGCTTGGGATTGACTTTTAGCACAAAGAAGGCGCAAAGAATCTAAGCCGTGTTCGATTCGGCCCATGGCGTTAATGCGCGGAGCCAGAATGTGGCCGATTTCGTAAGTACCAACTGAACCGTTAATATGAGATGCGCGAATTAGGGCTTTGATACCGGGCCTTTTGGTTTTAGCCATTTTTTCAAGGCCGATTTTGACAATAGCCCGACTGCCACCTGAAAGCGGGACAAGATCGGCAATGGTGGCAAGGGCAGCCAGTTCTAATTTTTCCAGAAGTTTTTCGTGATAATCCTTTTTTAGCTTTTTTACTATCTCCCAAGCAAAACGCCAAGAAACGCCGGCGCCGCAGAGATCGAGTGAGTGGACAAGGGCATAAGGTTTTGGAGGTTTTTGGGGCAAAGTGTGATGATCGGTTATAACAACATCGACGCCCAGGCTTTTGGCGTGCTCTACCTGCTCGAGCGCGGTAACACCATGATCAACGGTGATGATTAGCGTGACTCCATCTTTGGCAAGATTTGAAATAGCCGGTTTGGACAAGCCGTAACCTTCTTTAATCCTGTGAGGAACATACGGCATGACGTCGGCACCCAGGTCGTAGAGTGTTTCCCAGAGGATTGCTGTTGCAGAAATGCCATCGGCATCGTAATCGGAATAGACAATAATTTTCTCTTTGTTAATTATGGCGTCGATAACCCTTTTGACGCCTTTTTCTGTTTGAGAAAGTTTGACGGTTAGGATTTGGTCGAGCGTCGGATTTAAGAAATCGTGCAGTTTTTGTGGCGTTACAAGTCCCCTATTTTTGGCCAGGGTTTTTGTTAACCATACGCTTCCAGTTTTGTTAGGATTTTTCTCTTTGACCTTCCAAACCGTATCGTTCATCAAGCCATTTTAGCAAATTCTGGACGAGCCAGAATGACCGGTTTCTTACTTTGTCATTCTGGGGAGCGGAGCGACTCCGGAATCTGTATATCAGCAGGTCGCCTTGACACACTTCGTCGTGTCAATGGCGCTCCTCTGATATATCAGATTCGCCGAAAGGCGAAGGCTGATATAATTTAGATGTGATTGATAAAGATATTAAGCACATTCTTGATAAAATTGATAAGGCCGGGTTTGAGGCGGCTTTGGTTGGCGGCGGGGTACGTGATGTCTTGGCGGGTAAAAATATTTCCGACTGGGATTTGACGACAAACGCGAAACCGGAAGAGATTTTAAAGTTATTCCCAGAGGCTTTTTACAACAACCGCTTTGGGACGGTGGGAATTGCCAAGGACGGCAAAACGATTGTTGAGATCACGACTTGGCGAACGGAGGGGAAATATACAGATCTTCGCCATCCAGAGAAAGTTTCTTGGGGCAGGAGCCTTGAAGAAGATTTAAGACGAAGGGACTTTACAATTAACGCCGTGGCCCTTCGCTACGCTCAAGGTAAACTTAGCGAAGCGCCGGTTGATCCGTTTGGCGGACAAGATGATTTTAAAAATAAAATCATTAGAACTGTCGGGGATCCCGACGAGCGGTTCGGCGAAGACGCTCTGCGGCTGCTTCGAGCGATCCGCTTTGCCGCGACACTCGGGTTTAAGATTGACAAGAATACCCTCAAGTCAATTAAGAAAAACGCAAAGTTGATTTCCAAAATCTCGGGCGAGCGGATCCGTGATGAGCTATTTAAAATCATCGAGAGTGAGGGAGCAGCGGATGGGGTTTTTCTGGCAAGAGAAGGCGGGATCCTTCCTGTAATTTTGCCGGAGCTGGACGTGTGTTTTGACGTACCGCAAAAAAGCCCGAAGAGGCACCACGTGTATGACGTGGGAACTCACTGCGTGATGAGCATGCAGGAATGCCCTTCAAAAGATGTCATGACTCGTTTTGCGACGCTACTCCATGATGTTGGAAAAGCAAAAGTTGCCAAAACGATAGATGGCGTGCGGACTTTTTATAATCATGAAGTGGTTGGATCTCGACAAGCCAGTCAGATAGCTAGCCGACTCCATTTGTCGCGAGAGCAGAAAGATAAACTTTTTAAATTGGTGCGCTGGCATCAGTTCAGTGTCAACGAGAATCAGACAGACGCAGCAATTCGCAGATTTATTAGAAATGTAGGGCTGGAATATGTTGAGGATATGATGGATCTTCGGGTTGGCGACCGGCTGGGCGGCGGTTTGCAGCAGCCGGAATCTTGGAGGCTTAAACTCTTTAGACAGAAGATAAAAGATGTTTTGAAACAGCCGTTTACGGTAAAAGATTTAAAGATTGACGGAAATGACGTGATGCGCGAGCTTAACCTAAAACCCGGGCCAAAAGTTGGAGGGATTTTGAATAAACTTTTTGAAGAAGTACAGGAAGACCCAAAGAAGAATAAAAAAAAATATTTACTAACGGCGATTAGGTCCTTGTTGTGATTTCCAAACTTCAAGCCTGGCTCGCAAGCGGTCTTCTCTTGCCGTTTCTTCTAGATTCTTTAAATAGTTCCCATAACTATCTCTACTTGGGCTTAACATATTCAACCTGTATGCATCCAGAATAGCTTGGCGTTGATGAGGCAAAGTGAGGTCTGGAAACCACGGGCGTTCTCTTAGAATTCTAAAAGCTCCGTTAACAGTTGGTATACGGAGACTACCATCTTCGCTTCTTAGGTTTAATAATTTCTCACCGATTTGACTGCCAACTTTAGCATACGCATCTCTAAGGTTATTTGCGTCAAAAATTCTAACAAACTCTTCCTGCTCTTCCGGGGTAAGCTCCTGCCTTGGAGGAGGGTTTTTTTCGGCTTTGCTTTGGTCAGCCATAATAAAATTATATCAAAGAACTATTTTTTTTCTCAAATTATGCCAGACGACGAGGAGCGGGGCGGCGTTGAAAATGGAAGAGTAAGTGCCGGAGATGACACCGATTAAAAGGGCAAGAACGAAGGCCTTGATCGACTGGCCGCCGAATAAAAGCAGTGCAATGGTTAACGATTTGGTCAAATGAAAAATCGCTGTGTTTTTTCAGATTCTCGCGGATCCTGTCGAAAACGACAATGGTGTCGTGAACCGAAAACCCGATAACCGTTAGAAGGGCTGTAATAAAAAGGGAATCAACTTCCAGACCGAAAAAGTGTCCAAGAACGGCAAAGACACCAACAACGACAATAACGTCGTGGATGAGGGCAATAATGGTCGTGACGCCAAAAGCAATTGGGGATGCCGGTTTGGCAACTTTCCTGAAGGCCCAAGTGATATAGGTGACGATAGCAAGAATTGAGAGCCCCACGGCAATAGCCGCTTTGCGGGTTAGCTCCTTGGAAATAACCGGGCCGACTGTTTCCAAACGGATTTCTTCGTACTTTCCAAAATTGGCACCAACCTTATCTTTTATTTCCTTGATTTTCGATTCGTCGGTTGCCTTTAGACGAAGAAGGATCGTGTCCTGATTGGTTTTGGCGGCTTGAGAAATCTCCAAGCCGCCTTTGGTTATGAGGTCTTTTACGGCTTGTGGATTTTTTTGATCTGCAAGTTTAATCTCCCAAAGAGTACCTCCTTCAAAATCGATGCCGAGTTTGAGATGCCAGGCGAAAAGCGCAATAATGCCGGGAATAATAATTGTCAAAGAAAGTGCAAAGAACCAGTTGCGGTATTTGATTATGTTCATTTTATTTTGCGGGTCCTGTCACGACTTTCCTTCCCGCCAGTGATCATTTTCCTGATTCGATTTTGTTGTTGTCCTCATTGCTTCCATTGCGCGCTACCTTGCCTGCCGGCAGGCAGGTCGGGAACCCTTCCTGTCGTGCCACCCGCTTCTCACATATTATGTCTGACCCAAAAAAGTCTCAAGAGTGTTCTGGTGACGGTAATGGCGCTAAACATGGAAACTAAAATGCCGATGGCCAGGGTTAAGGCAAAACCGCGAATGGGGCCGGTTCCAAAGTAAAATAGAATTGCGGTGGTGATTAAAGAGGATACATTGGAATCGCGGATAGATGACCAGGCCCTTTCAAAACCGCTGTAAAGCGCTTCTAATTTTTCTTTACCCCAACGGCGTTCTTCTTTAATTCTTTCGAAAATTAGAATGTTGGCGTCGACTGCCATGCCGATAGAAAGCACAAAGCCGGCGATGCCGGCAAGCGTTAAGGTGACGGGGATTAATTTAAAAACTGCAAAAACAAGGGCGGTATAGATCAAAAGGGCAAAAGTGGCGAAGATTCCTAAAAGGCGGTAATACGCAACCATAAAGATGATGACAGAGGCGATGCCAACTGCCGCGGCAAGGATACTTTTTTGAATTGAGTCTTGACCAAGGGTTGGGCCAATCCGAGTTTGGCTTTCGATTGTGAGCGGCACCGGCAGTGCGCCGGCATTAAGCTGAATCGCCAGCTGCCTGGCAGAATTTGAATCGAAGTTGCCGGTGATTTGGGCGTTGCCGTCTGTAATTATCGATTGAACCCGCGGACTGGAAATAATGACCCCATCGAGAAAAATCGTTACCTCTTTGCCCAAATTTTCTTGTGTAATTTTTTCAAATCTCTTAGCTCCCTCTTGAGTGAATTGTAAATTAATTATGTATCCCGGGTTCTTTGGATCCTGGCTTGGCTCGGCGATTGATCTTTTAAGGTCTTTGCCTGTCAGTCCAGTACTTTCGAAGATATCACCCGGGCTGGCTGACAGTGTTGCCTCTGGGGGAAGGTCTTTTTTAATGGTTTTAAACTCCAAGTGGGCGGTTTTTTTAACTGTTGCCACGGCTTGGTCAATATCGGAAATGCCGGCAATTTCGACAATTAAACGATACTGGCCGCCGGTTTTGGCTGTCTGGATAACTGGTTCGGCTACACCTAAAGCGTTGATTCTGTCTTCGATAATATTTTTGGCACTTTCCAGGGCACTGTCGCGATCGGTTTGGGCAAGCTGTGACATATCGGCGGACATTGTCAGTTGAACTCCGCCTGAAAGATCCAGCCCAAACTTGGGGTTGAGGTCTCTTTGAATAAAATTTGTGACGGCAGGATTATGGAAGGGCAAGTCGATATAGAGGGCGGCAATGACTAATAAAATAATGAGAAACAAGACGCGGCGCGGGTGTTTGGACATCCTTTCGATTTTAACAGAGAGATTGTCTTAGGAGAAGATTAGAGTTCTTCAACAAGTTCAGAATTATAATTTGACCATCTCTTCTTCGTCGCCGATTAGCATAACGCGAGGCTTGGAAAGGATACCGATGACAAACGGGTCACGCCTGCTTTTGCGGAAGTTAAATTCCTCTTCGGTCATTGGCGTAAAATTAATTTCCCTGTTTCTTCTGGTTTCTTCTTCGCGGACTAAGTTACCAAGTTCCGGCAGAATAATAGTACCAACTATAAAAAGGTCAACCTCATTTTGGCTATATGGCTTGCCGCGGACAAAAGAGCCGGAAAGCATAGCGTATTTTATTTTGCCGAGTCTGCCTTTCCCCTTAATTATCTGGCCGCCGAGGCCAATTTCTTTGTTAATAATTGATAACAATTCGGGGAAGAAAATAAAATCCTTTTTGAGTGAATAGAATCTTCTATTGGCGCGCCATTCGCTTCCCAGAAAACCAGTTTTTTCAAGCCGGGCTAATTCCCGGCGGACGGCATTTATTTCTTCTTCTACACGACGGACTATTTCGCGGACATGATAGGACTCCTGGGGACTGCCCAGGAAGAGTTCCAGAATTTTGACCCTAACTTTAGAAATTAAAATGTCGATTAGCATAAGATTACTCTAAGGGGACACCAAGGTTTCCCCTTAGTATTCCTCTTCCTTTAAGGCAGGCTGTAGGCAGAAGTTAATATGTTACCGTGTTTCCAACCGGTACAGTTTGAATCCAAATTTGTCCCCTATTAAAAGTAATTTCCTTTCCTTTTGCATCTTTATAGATTGTGCGATCTTCCCTTGTCTTTTTATTCCAAGTGCCTTTAGTGACCTTGCCATCCATAAAGATTAGCGCGTTGCCAGTGCCGGTTGTTTTATAGAGAAGATGGCCATCCGGGTAACCGTCGTTGGCCGTGCTTTCGACTTGAAACTGGACGATGACATTTTTGGGTGACATTTGTTCTGTGGTCACGGGGTCGATTTGGGCAACGCCGGCAATAAACCTTTGGTAGACATTGGTATTTTTGTCGTACTGCCAAGTAACCGTGTAATCGGGTGCTTGTTCCCAGAACGGAGTAGTAATAGGTTTTTGGTCGCCGCGGGCCTCCAGTGCCGCGTCGTCTTTAAATTTCCACTTAATGAAGCCGTCATCCCATTTTTCGCCGTCTTTATTTTCCGGGCCGAAACCCCGCTCCTGGGCCGCTTCCCAAAGTTTTTTGGTGGTGGAGTGGACGTTATGGGGAGCAAGTTTATCAGTACCGCGCCAATAAGTGGGGAATCCTAGGCCGAATTGGTCCATATCTAAAATGCCATAATCGCGGATTTGGCCGAGCGCGTTCGCCGGCCCCGGAGTATTGGCGCCGCCGACGTGGGCGTAGGCGGCGTTATATTCCAAAACCCAATCCAAAAAATAGGTACGGGCGCTTCTGATCGGGGCTAAATCCCCAACGTCTTGGCAAAAGAAAATGTCTAGGGTTCTGGTGATGCCGCCTTCGGCAACAACTTCATAAACTATATCGGCTCTTGAAAGACCGATAATGGGCCGGGCGTCCGCGTGGTTTTCGATCATGACGGCCAGCGGTCTTCTTTTCTTCCACTGATCTTCACGGGTTTTTGAATACATTGCACCGTTTATGGGGCACTGGCGGTCTTTTTGGCCTTCATCGCCATCAGAAGTGACATCGGTAAGACTGCCGAATGGTGTTGAAATGTTGACAGGACTGTTTAAAAGACTCGCGAAAACCAGATAGGAAACGCCTGCGGAGGCAGCATATAAGATTAATGCACCAATAAAAATCAATAGAAGCTTTTTATTTAACATTTTTAGCTATCGCTTTTTCGACTACTTCTTTCTCTTCTTTTGAGAATTCATGGTCTACCGCCTTTGAGTTCTCAATTCGCTTAGCATAAACCCTTGTACCGCTTCTCGAATGAAGAGACGAAATTACAAAACCGTTATTGGCACCATTTAAAAGGGCAATAACGAAACTTTGGTCTCCGCCCGTATCCTCAAAAGGATTAAAACGTACCAGCGCGTGCTTTTGAAAAAAATCTTTGCTTTCTTGCCCAAGCTTCTTTACCTCTTCTTCTGTGTTTTTGATCTTTGTCTCCAGCTGACCCTGCTGTTTTATGATATTTTCCAGGATCTGGGCAAGATTAAGATTTTTGCCACTTTTGGTTAATTTACTCCAGGCCCCCAGAACTTTCAGGAAATAAAAAGTCAGGACCGCAAGCCAAATAAAAACTGCTGATAGGATATAGTCGACCAATTGAAGTTTTTCCATTCATTAACTTTGGATATTGGATAAATCTGGTACCCACTCTTTTACCACTCGCCTTTGCGCTTGTCAAGAGAATTTGTGTTAAGATCCCTTTAGTTATATTCTACATTACTTGGGAGATAAATGCCTTTTAAGACTAAGAAGAAAAAATTAAAAGCAGCAGGCAGGCGGTTTGCATTTGATGAGGGAGTTGTCAAAATCATCGATGAGGGAAGGAAGAAGCTTATCGAGGTTGAGGTAAAAAAAGAACCGCAGGTGGCGGCCGAAAATCTTTCTTATATTAGGGGCGACCTTCTAAAAATTATCATCACGAGCGTATTTATCGGCGGGGCCCAAATTCTGCTACGCTTGACACTCTCCAAGTAGCTGTGCTATGGTTGAGGCTAATTGAAGCTAGTTAGCTTTGACGCTGGCGAGACTTCTTTAAAATCTTCACTGCCAAAAGGAGGTGATTAACTAAAATGACTACAATGTATTGTGTTAAGTGCCGAGCAAAGAGAGACGATCCCAACGCCCAAAAAGTGACTATGAAAAACGGCAAGCCAGCTTCAAAAGGTAAGTGCCCGGTTTGCGGTACTACCATGTTTAAGATTGGCGGCTAGTCGAAGTTAGCCTACCACGTATGACGTGGTGGCTGATTTTCAAGAAAGTAAGAGCTCGTAATCCTCTTTGAAAAATTTGGATTGCGCGCAAAAGAAAAAACCCCAGGCAATTTTGGTTTTAAGGTTGTCTTTGGGGGTTTTTTCTCGAGTTAACCGTTTAAGAGGCCAATAACAAGACCCGGTACGCCAAAAAGGAATTGCAAAACAGAATCGGGGTATTTATCTAAATCCCCATATAAATTTTTTAGCTTCGGGGACAAATTCTTCTTTTCAAATTCCCAGATGATTTGTGTAGTTTGCCCGTTGACATTGATGGCGAGTTTAATTGAGCTGAAAAGGGATTGATCGTTTGCGCCAAGATTGGCTTTGGCAGGGTCTTGGGCGGCAAAAAGCGACTGACTGTCGACAATAATCGCCGGCAGAACTTTATTGAAAATGCTCGGGTCGGAGTTCTCGGGCATTTCCAAAGTGGCAATGATGCGGTCATTTTTGGAGGAGAAAGCTGGAGTGAATTTATAACGAACCGCAACAGTCTCTTTGGCGAGAGTTTCCATTTCCCAATAGTAAATGGTTTCATCAAAACCGTAGATTGGCCTTGGAATTCCCTCGGGAATTCTTACTACTCTTGAAAGATCTTTTTCGATGTTTTTATTAATGGCTTGGGTCGCTGGTTTGATAACTTTGAACCCCAGATAGATGGAAAAGGAAATTAAAGCCGCAGAGAGAATGGCGAGTAAAATTAACGAGAAAAGAATTATTTTCTTCACTTATACAATTGTATCAGACCCAGCTTTAACTATCGCTCGGCCTGTACTGAAGTGCTTCCGCGACCATTCAACTTCGCTCATGGTCTTGAAGCGTTTTAAGTATCAGTACTTGGGCGATATTGCAACGCTTCTGCGACGTGGTTTGATTTGATCTTGACTGATCCTTCAAGGTCGGCGATGGTCCTTCCTATTTTGATGACGCGGTGAAAGGCCCGGGCAGAAAGGTTGAGTTTTTGGATGGCCTGTTTAAGGAGTAAAATTGACTGATCGTCTAAATTACAAAAAGTTTTGAGCTGTTTATTGTTCATTTCAGCATTGGATGTTATTTTTAGACTCCTAAATCTTTTAAGCTGAATGTCCCTTGCCTTTTGGACCCGTTTTTGAATCTTGGATGATGATTCGGATTGGTAATTTTCTGTTAGCTTTCCGGGCGGAACAACGGGGACGGTTATGTGCATGTCAATTCTATCCAAAATCGGCCCCGAGATTCTTTTCTGGTAGCGGGTAATCATGTGAGGCATACAGGTACAGTTTCTGGTTTCGTCGCCAAAGTAGCCGCACGGACAAGGGTTGGCGGCGGCAATTAATGTGAATCTCGCGGGAAACTTTACTGAACCGGCCGCTCGAGAAATAGTTACGTGACCATCTTCCATTGGCTGCCTCAAAGCCTCTAAAACCTGACGCGGAAATTCGGGAAATTCATCCAAGAACAAGACTCCGCGGTGAGCAAGGGAAATTTCGCCGGGGTGAGGATTTGCACCGCCACCGATTAAGCCTATGTGGCTGGTGGTGTGATGGGGACTACGAATTGGACGCGAAGTTATAATCGGCTGATCAGCGGACAGGAGATTGGCAACAGAATAAATTTTGGTAACTTCTAAGCTTTCTTCAAATGTTAATCTAGGTAAAACGGTTGCAAAACTTCTGGCCATTAAGGTTTTGCCTGCACCCGGCGGTCCTTTCATAAGCAGGTTGTGGCCGCCGGCCGCTGCAATCTCTAAAGCGCGTTTAGCGCTTTCCTGACCTTTAATATTTTCAAAATCATACTCGAGATCGAAGAGGCGGGCGTATTTTAGCTTTTTGTAAGCTGCCGGAGGAATTGTTTTGCGGCTTAATTGGGGCAAGTGCGCGGTGGCAAAATGATCGAAGACTTGCTTAAGGGTTGCAACGGGGTAAATTGTGAGTTTGTCGACGATTTGGGCTTCCGGCATGTTATCTTGGGGTATGAAAATGTCATTGATGTTTTTGTCCCTGGCCATAAGGGCGCAAGGTAAAACTCCCCAAATACGGCGCAGGGATCCGTCAAGTGAAAGTTCACCTAAAAAAACAGCGTCGGAGAGATCGCGGGGCGATAGCTGTTCTGAAGCAATTAGTATGCCGAGGGCAATTGGCAAATCATAAGCAGGGCCTTCTTTGGGAAGGTCGGCTGGGGCAAGGTTAACAGTGATCCTTTTTGGGGGCATATCCGCCCCGCTGTTTTTAAGGGCGGCCCTGACTCTTTCCTTGGATTCTTCGACGGCTTTATCGGGAAGGCCGACTATGGTAAAAGAGGGCAAGCCTTGGGAAGCGATATCAACTTCGACAATAACAGGGACAGCGTCAAGACCGACAACGGCGGCGGAAGTGATTTTGGCGAGCATATTGCTACTTACCCCTACTTTCCCTTCTAAGGATCCATAAATTATCTTTGTCCTTATAGCTTAACTCTTGATACTGCCGAAAATTACCGCTGGCGACCAATTCATCCTTAAAGAGCGGATTTGCCAGTAAAACCGTATCAACAGTATCTAGCTCGAAAAACGGCCAGAGCTCGACACCGCTTCTAATATCCATCATCGGGACATTTCGATCGCCGTTTTTTATCCAAAGAACCTTAGGGCTTTCTGGTAGATTATTAATCGCTTTTACGGCATCTCTGTAGGTTGTTTGTCCATAGCGGAAATTGGAATCGTTAAACATGGTTGTCTGGGCCCATGGGCCGATATTAATTCGTAAACCATTGAGTATTAATAGAGGGGTAAAGAAAATCAGCACAGTGAAAATATAAATTTTCCTAAGTGGCGAGTGAAGGCGAGAGAGTGCCAGAGCAGCAAATAAGGAAAAGTAGGGGTTTAAAGTTACGTACCCGTATTCGCCGCTGTGGCCGACGTGAGTTATAAAAATATGCGAATAAACAAGGAAGAGGCTTAATAGAAATAGATGCTGCGGTTTTCTATGTTTTAAAGAAACGTAAATGCCAAAGGGAACTAAAAGAGCAAACGGGAAAGAATAAAGATGCGGAATCAGCCTTTGGAACATAAAAGAATAGAAATCGCTCACGAACTGCGAAAGAACCTTGTTAATACCGGCTATATCGGGGTCGGCCGGGTTAGCGAGTGCATCAAAATAGGCATTTGGCGAAACCAGTAGGTAAAAGATTATTACAAAGGAGACGGATGCGATGATTAGTTGCTGCCAATGGTTTTTTGCCCAGAGCGGAAAATTTTTGATTCTTGTAAAGGCGGCTAGCGCCAGACCGTAAAAAACGAACAGGAAAGGACCGTTAATTTTGGTGGCCCAGACCAGAGCCGACGCCGCGCCAAGCCAAAGCCCCAGAATCAGTTTTTGGGAATTTAGCACTTTCCAAAAAGAAATCGCTGCAAACAATAAGGTGGCTTCCAGAAGAGGGTCAAGGTGGGCATCCCGGCCGTATCTTACGTCGTGAGGGAGGAAAACGAGCAAAAGGAGAGCCGTCAGTGCGACTCTTGGACCAAATAGGATTTTCCCAAGAATATAGGTTCCCAAGACGGCAATCAAGTTTGACAGCGCCATCACGAGCCTGCCGGTTGTGACCGAAGGTCCAAAAACCTTAAACATGATGATCATTAAATCGCCGCCAAGGAAAGGATGACCTACAAAGGGAACTCCGTGACGAAACGGGTGGTGTCTGGGAACAACATACGGGTCACCGGTGACGAACCGGTAAGCTTCATGAATAAAATGGTGTTCATCGGGGCTGATGTCGAAATTGCCCAAACCCCAAAGCCTTAAAAAAGCGGCTGCTGTAAAAAGGAAGATGACAAAAAGCCGCGATTTCTTAGTGGCAAGCATTGTGTTTTAGTTTAGATCAAAGTTTAGATTTTCGCCATCCAGAATCTTGGGCTTCCCCTTCTGTGCAAAACCATTTTTCGCCTTTAGACTCGTCGACTACTGTTTTATCGTAATATCTTTGCCCGGGCAGATGATAAATTTTTTCGCCGGAGGTTGAGATGTTTCCTTTAATAAGGCAAGCTTCTTCTTGACTGGTCGTCTTATCATCTGATTTACATACTGACCACAAACCTTTGCCTTGTTCCTGCGCTCTCTGTTGGGATTGTAGAAGACGGTCTTGGTACTTAATATCCGGCGGAAAAGCCGAGCTTTGCGCGAAACCTTCTTTGACAAGATAATCATTGACGAAAATATCATCTACACCTGCCTCGCCGGCAGGCAGGTAAACGTACCTTAATAATCTTCCATACTTATCGGTCTGGCTCACATCTTTTTCTAGACTAATTGATTTACCTTCAACCAGTTCCTTGTTTTTTGCGGCCGATTCTTGACCGAAACATTGGACAGGTTTCCTAGGATCCACAGTTTCCGGGGTATCGATACCAATGTAACGGACTCTCTGGCCATTTTCGAGTTCAATGGTGTCACCATCAATAACTTTGGAAACTTTGGCAGTCGTGAGGTTGTTAATTTCAGGTAATAATTGACTCGAATCGCTTGCGGAGATAACTTGAGGATAGTTCTCAACCGTAGTTGACTCACGGCCAGCTTGATTTTTCCCAAAGGAAAGAATGAATAAGACTAAGGCGAATATAAAAAATAATCCAGAAAAAAGTAGGGGTAACTTCTTCAAAGTGAGTCGATTATATCACCGACTTAAATACTTCTTGAGTTTTTTGAGGGCGAGGGCGCGGTGGGAAATTTTGTTTTTTTCTACCGGGGACATTTGGGCATAAGTTTTTTTAAAGCCGTTTGGAACAAAAACTACGTCAAAGCCAAAGCCTTGATTTCCTTTTGCTTTGGGAACTAAATGACCATGGATCATTCCTTTAAATATTTTTAAAGTTCTGCCGTCGTAAATGGCAAGGGCATCAGTAACCTTGGTCCTAGTGTTTTTACTTTTAATGAGGCTGACGGTTTTTTCGGCACCTAAAGTTTTTAGGAAATACTTAACAAATGGCCCGGGCAAGCCATCTAGCGATTCGATCTGGAGACTTACGTCTGTGACTAAAACCGGTTTTTTGATTTTTTCGTAAGCTGCTTTGGCCTTGGCAGTAATAACTTCATCTAAGTCTAGTGACTGAATTTCTGGAACGTCGATTTTTGAAACTTTATGGTTTGTGCCCAGAATTTCGTTAATCTCTTGTAGTTTATGGCTATTGGATGTAACTACGACTAAGTCTTTAAGTTTAAACTTACTCATACTCTATCGTTGCCGGGGGTTTTTGGGTGATGTCGTAAACGACGCGGTTGACGCCGCGGACTTCGTTGACGATGCGAGAGGAAACTTTTTCTAGCAAATCATAGGGAAGTTTAGTCCAGTCTGCTGTCATAAAATCGACAGTGTCAACGCATCTTAGAGAAACAATGTAGGAGTATGTACGGCTATCCCCCATGACCCCCACAGATTTGACAGGAAATAGGGCGGCGAGGGCTTGGCCTACCTTTAGATCCGAACTCTGTGAGGATCGCAAGGAAGTTTTGTTAGAAACTTCCTTATTATATAGACCCGATGATTTAAGTTCCTCAATAAAAATCTCGTCGACCGATTTTAAAATGTTGAGTCTTTCTTCTGTCACTTCTCCAAGGATTCTTATAGCGAGACCCGGTCCGGGAAACGGATGGCGGTTTAAAAAATCTTGGGGAATCCCTAATGCTTTTCCAATTAGTCTTACTTCATCTTTGTAAAATTCCGCAAGCGGCTCGATAAGTTCAAGTTTTAGACCCGATGGCAAAGTGACATTGTGATGGCTTTTAATTTTGTCGGCATGCTTTGAAGGCTGGGCTGATTCGATACGGTCGGGGTAGATAGTCCCTTGGCCAAGGTATCTGATCCGTCTGTCGCCGGACAGGTCTTTTCCAAGTTTTTTTGCTTCTTCCTCTAATATTTTGAAATAAAGTTTTGCGATAGTTTTTCTTTTTTCTTCGGGATCGGTTATTCCTTTTAAAGCTTTGACGAAAGTTTCACTTTTATCTGCAACCTTAAAATTTTTGAACTTAACTTTTTCAATAACATTTTTTAAATCAGATAAATCGTAATTTCTCAAAAGACCGGTATCGATAAAGAGAAGATGGAGCTTTGATCCGATTGCTTCTTTTAGAAGCGCCGCAGCAACAAGCGAATCTACTCCGCCGGAGATTGCCATTA
>JACPKK010000020.1 GCA_016187105.1 Candidatus Curtissbacteria bacterium
GCATATTCCAGAAAAATCAGTAAATCATGCGCTGTCGGCATGGTTTAGTTGAAACGGTTCATCGTAGCTTCAACCCCACTTTCCAAGTAGGACTTTATCGCCTCAACCGCTTTCTTAATTACCGCCTCCAGTTTCCCTTTTTCCTCGGGCGAAAAGTCAGAAAGCACAAAATCGTCAACTTCTCCAACTTCTGGCCTGCCGATACCAGTTTTAAGCCTGTTAAAATCTGCCGTCGCCAAGCCTTCGGTTACCGACTCTATCCCCAAATGCCCCGCGCTTGCCCCCCCAAACGCCAGGCGAATCTTACCAAACTCCAAATCCACATCGTCATTAATAACTAGAATATCTTTCGGATCGATTTTGTAAAAATTGGCAACTGCCCGAACAGAATCACCGGATTTATTCATAAAAGTCTGCGGCTTGATAACAATAAGCTCTCCGTCTTTGGCAATCTCACACATCAAATCGCCATTTTTAGTCCACTCCAAACCTCGTGCCACAGCAAAAGCATCGATAATCATAAACCCCAAATTATGGCGATTGGCGGCATACTTTTTACCAGGATTGCCAAGTCCCACAATTAATTTCACAAACCAATTGTATCTTTAATAATTAATTTTTGCCATGCAATATATTTCTAACTTGCTCGTCCGTCACTTCTGAAAAATCGCGGTAAAATTGGCCTACTGCCCAAAAATCGGCCGCCGTTCTCAAAACTATCACCCTCTCAAAATCGCCCTTAATTTTTTCAACTTCCGCCGGAAAACCGCACGGTACTGCCAAGATCACGTTTTTTGCTCCTAAATCACGTATCTCTTTCGCCGCCGCTTTAGCGCTTGCCCCCGTCGCCAACCCGTCATCACAAATGACTGCGGTTTTCCCCGAAAAATCACCGGACTTGAGTTTTATTCCCAAAAATTTCTCCCTCTCGCTGGCTTCCTTTCTCTTTTGCCCGACCTCGCGCTTGAGGTAATTGGCGCTAACCTTAAGATCACGTATTAGCCAATAATCTAAATAGGGTTTTCCCAAGGCGCTCACCGCCCCAATAGCCAGTTCCGGGTCGCCCGGCGCCCCCAGCTTTTTGACAACCATCACGCGAAGCGTAATTCCAAGCTCCTTTGCCACTGCCTGCCCCACCACGACTCCCCCTCTGGCAATGGCCGCTATCACCGATTTTCTGGGATTTAACTTTAACTTTCTAACCTCTTTTGCAAGTAACTTTCCAGCCTGTTCCCTGTTTTCAAAAATAGAATCGTTTATCATGCTCTTTAAGCGCGGTGAGGATGCTTTCGAGTGAACGGAGGCCTAGACGAGCCCTGAGTTTATTCGCAGAAAAGCTTTGCCTTATCGAAGGGCGAGCGTATCCGAGTCCGCCATTGGCGGACGCAGGACGCTTGCGTTGACGAGTGAACGAGAAAGCGTCCGAGCCGAAGCACCTATACACTTACCTAATTTTTTTCTCTGCCCAGTCGCCAATCACCGGCCACTTAAAAACCTCACCCAGCCAGGCTTTGTACATCGAAAATAACCAAATCGCCAGAAATCCTAAAAAGACCAAGCCGTTGGCAGAAGATCCAAACGGCAGCTTTCCCAAAGCTATAGAAACGGCAAAATAGCCAACCGAAATGAGTATCGCCTGCAGGGCATGGAAGCGGATAAATTTATCTTCTTTCTCCACAAAAAAGATCGCCACAGAAGTCAGTATGGAAAGAAGCGGAATATAGGCAATTGCCGCTACTAAGTTTCGGTTTGTATCAACGCGGGCCATTTTTAGACAAACAAATTGAGTTGATCTTCCGGACTTTTTGCATTTTCTACTTTATCTTCTTTGGCGCCCGGCCAAATTTTAACGACTCCGAATTGGCCATCATACCCCGGCTCTACCACTATATCACCATGTCTCACTTTGGCAACCGCCTCGGCCACTCTTCCGCCGGCGACCCTTGCAATATCCCCAGCGCTTGCCCGCATCAATACCCCAAATTCACTCCCCAAATTTGTTACCAAAGCCATATAAACGTCGCGAACCCTTTGCGTACCGGCTCCAACACTTAAAGCTTCGGCTAAGATTTCGCCAAGCGGCACAAGCGAAACATACGGCGGCCGATTATCACTGGATTTTGACCATTTGACGCCGTCAATCTCCTCAATTTTGATTTTTGGATTTCCGTCAGGAAACTTTTCATTTTGATTCGTAGAAAGGCTTTGCCTATTTTTTAATTCTCCTACCCTATCCATAACTCCTACTGTCAAACCTCTCCCGCAGACTGGACAAGGACGGTTGCGATCAACCTCCGGCCCTTGACTATAGCTACAATTTCTGTGCCCCGTAAAATGGTATTTCCCTTCTTCCGGATAAAACTCAATTGTAAACGAAAGTTTAGAAGTATCACGAGTAGTCAGTGTATCACGGGTACCACGAGCTTTTTTATCTTCATCATTCCCGTGATACTCGTGGTACTCTTTCTCCCCGTGGTACCCTTTGATTGCATTGTAGATGCAATCATAGGAAACCTCGTTTCCTTCAAATACCGTTGCTTCCCTCCCCATCTTTTCCAGACTATGTGCATCCGAAAACGAAAGAATCGATCTATTTTCCAAATCGCTAATTTGCCAATTCATCGCCGGATCACTGGAAAGCCCGGTTTCTATCCCATAAATATAAGGCGCCATATCGCCGAAGCATTCTTCAATTGAATCAAATCCGCTAAACGATCCGAAAATCGAAAACCACGGCGTCCAAGCGTGCGCCGGAATAACCAAAGCCTTCTCATCACAATCAAGTGCGATTTTGGCAAGATCTCGGCTGGGAATTCCCACAATCGGCCGGCCATCCGACCTTAGATTGGCTCTCCGCTTTATAAGCTCCTTATTAAATTTATCAACCGATTCCAATTTTGGAAACATAAACAGCGTATGGATTCTTCTTCCCTTTCCGCCCTGTGAATAAATCGAGGAAATCTCGCACGAAGGAAGAAAATAGACCACTGTCGACTGTCTACCGTCTACCGCTTCTTCTTTCTGTAGTCTGTGGTCAGTAGTCCGTAGTCTGTACAACCCA
>JACPKK010000024.1 GCA_016187105.1 Candidatus Curtissbacteria bacterium
GACGCTTGGGACATTGAGTACGACTCACCGTCTGGATGGAAAGAATTTGAAGGCATCCATAATCGGGCAGACTGGGATCTGTCACAACATCAAAAGCACTCCGGTGTGGATATGACTTACTTCGATCAAAAGTCAAACAAACGCTTTTTACCATACATAATCGAAACATCCGGCGGTGTCGACCGTACCGCTCTCTTTTTCCTAACCGATGCTTATTCCCAAGATGGAGATCGGACTGTTCTTAAACTTCACCCCAAGTTGGCACCTTTCAAAGTAGCCGTTTTCCCGCTCCTTGCCAATAAGCCCGATCTCGTCAAAAAAGCAAAAGATGTCTACCGTCTACTGTCTACAGACTACCGTCTTCAGCCTGTCGCCTGGGACGACCGCGGCAATATCGGCAAGCGCTATTTTGCCCAAGATGAAATCGGCACGCCCTGTTGCGTAACTATCGACTTCCAGACGCTTCAGGATGACACCGTAACAATCCGCGACCGCGACAGCGCCAAACAAGAGCGGGTAAAAGTTGCCAACCTCCCTCAAATTATTTCTGCCCCATTGACGTAGATTGTCACTAAACCTAAACTTGGTTATATTAACCCTACCCCCGTGCTTCAAAGAACATTGACGGGATTACCAAAGATTACACTGCAAAAGCCTCAACACGAGTGCGGTATCTTTGGCGTTTATTTTCCTGGCGAAGACGTTTCCCGCTTAACTTTTTACGGCCTTTACGCTCTCCAGCATAGAGGTCAGGAATCCGTCGGTATTGCCGTTTCCAAAAACGCCAAAATCAAAGCTCATAAAAAAATGGGCTTCGTCCGGGAGTTCTTTGATCAGGACATTACCCGCCTTAAAGGAGATATTGCCGTTGGTCACACCAGATACAGCAATACCGGAGGCAGTTCGCTCATCAACGCCCAGCCGGCCATCTATGGCAATATTGCCATAGCCGAAAATGGTAATTTGGTCAACCCCGAAGCCCTAAGAAGGAAATTGGCAAAATTTGGCTATCACCCTTCTTACGATAAAAACGGTAAATGCTCTTCCGATGGCGAGCTGATTGCTCAAGCAATCCACTCCCAGAAGGGCGACGGGATTGTCGAAAAAATCAAAAACGCCGCGGCCCGCGATTTAAAAGGTGCTTATTCCCTCACAATTCTTGCCGACAATGCCCTTATCGGTGTCAAAGACCCTTTGGGCTTCTGGCCGCTTTGTCTGGGCAAGTTAAATAACAAAGGCTACGCGCTGGCCTCTGAATCTTGCGCCCTCGATGTTATCGGTGCTAAATACTTAAGAGAACTCGAGCCGGGCGAAGTCTTAACTATAGATAAAAATGGCACCAGAAGCCATTTCCTGCCCAATACCCCCAAACGCCAATCTGCCCGCTGTTCCTTCGACATCAATTACTTCTTAAGGCCGGATAGCCTTCTTGCAACAGGCGCGAGGGCCTATGAGGTCAGGGAAAAATTAGGGCAAGTGCTGGCGCGAAAAAACCGCCTTGACGCTGATGTCGTTATCGAAATTCCCAACTCCGGTCAATTTGGGGCAATCGGTTACGCTCAAGCGTCCGGCATTCCGCTGAAAGTCGGCTTCATCAAAAATTCCTATATCGGCAGAACGTTTATTAGCCCGGACCAGCGTATCCGCCAGTTAGGGGTCAAATTAAAATTAAACCCGATACCTAGAGTAATTGCCGGCAAAAAAATAATTCTGGTTGATGATTCCATTGTCAGAGGCACCAGCAGTCGGCAGATAACGGAGCAGCTTTTTAAAATTGGTGCCAAAGAAGTTCACTGGCGCTCAACTTTTCCGCAGGTAACTAACCCTTGCTTTTTTGGTATCGACATCGGCACAAATGACGAATTAATAAGCGCCTCCAAAACCCCAAGGCAGGTTGCCAAAGAACTCGGTGCCACCTCTGTTGTCTTTAATACTCTTGAAGATTTTTTAGAAGCCGTCGGTTTAAACCCCAAAACTGCCTGCACCGGCTGCATAACCGGCGTTTACCCGATTAACCTTCCGCATCGAGAAAGGAATAAATTTGCCCTCGAGGTGGCTGAATAATTCATGGATTTATCAAATAAAGTTTTCGTAATCGTCGCCATTATTGTTACTTTACTCACCCTTCTCTCCTTGCTTTTTTTCCAGACGGCTTAAGCTAAAAAGTCTACCTCCAAGAGCAGTCAGCTCGCCCATTTTAGCAGCTACAAACCTTCATTTGATCTAAAATCACGAAGAATTGCTTTACCGAAAAAAATACGTGACTATCTTGCGACAAGCGAAATTATTCTGTCTTTTGGCTTCGAAAAATGTATTTTTGGTTTTGACACCAAAATCTGGGAGAGCCAATCAAAAAAGCAGCTGGAGGAACCGCTTAACTTACGAAGCGCACGCAATATCAGGCGCTTCTTTTTCTCCTCTGCAGTTACTAGTTCTCTCGACGACCAGGGCCGTTTTATTATTCCTGGCAATTTACTGGAATATGCGCAACTTAAAAATCCAGTAATTATCGGAGCTGGTGATCATTTCGAAATCTGGGAAGAAATGCTTTGGGAAAGCCTAAAAAAGCAACTGGAAAACCGGATGAAATGATTTACCACACTCCAGTACTTTTACAAACTGTCTTGGATTTCACAAATCCCAAACCGGGGGATTTGTTTATAGACACGACCGTCGGCGGAGGGGGACACACTTTTGAAATTTTGAAAAGGGGTGCCAGAATCCTTGGAATAGATCGAGACCCAGAAGCGATAGAACACGTTACTAAAAAATGTCAAATGTCCCTTTCGACTCGAAACTCGCTCAAGGCGAGCAATGTCAAATATCAAATCGGTAAGGATTTAGTTCTGGCTCAAGGCAACTTTAGCAACATTGGCCAAATCGCAAGGGCAAATGGATTTAACAAAGTCGACGGCATTCTTTTCGACTTAGGTGTCTCCTCTTACCAGCTTGATGATGCCAAAAGAGGCTTTAGCTTTATGCGCGATGGGCCCCTCGATATGCGCATGGACCCATCCTTAGCTGTTAGGGCAAAAGATATCATCAATAATTTTCCGGAAAGGAGGCTCGATGAAATCTTTAAAACGTATGGTCAAGAAAAGTTTAGTCGGGCAATTGCTCAAGCTATTTGTAGCGCCCGTCAAATAAGGGAAGTTGAGACAACAGGAGATCTTGCCAAAATTGTACGCGAGGTGTATGGCAAAAAACACATCAGGGGAAAAATCGATCCGGCGACAAAAACTTTTCAGGCCTTAAGAATTGTTGTTAATAGCGAACTTTTAAATTTAGAAGAAGCTTTACCGCAGACTGAAGAACTATTAAAAGAAGGTGGCCGATTGGTAATTATTGGTTTTCACTCGCTTGAAGATGGCATAGTCAAACGATTCTTCAAGCAGGCGCAACGCTTAAAGGTGCTGACCAAAAAACCAATCGGTCCGGGGGAGGAAGAAATTTTCAAGAATCCCCGGTCGCGAAGCGCAAGGCTGCGCGCCGCAGAGAAAATATGAAGCTGAATACAATTAAATTTGAATCTGGCTCTGCCAGTTCAAATTTTTCCTATAAAGGAAAGGAAAATACTAAAAGGGAAACGTAGTTTGCCTTTTAGGGTCATTATGCTGCCCGTATCTGTTTTTGCGGTTAAACATAGAAATTACTCCGGCCCGTTTCAGGCCCCTGCCGCCGGTCTTTCCTCAAATTGGCTCAAAAGTTGGCAGTCCATAGGCAAAGTTAAGCTCAAAATATTGGTAACTTTTAGTTTGCTTCTGTGCGCTCTACTTATTACCCAGCTTGTTTTTGCTGCCAATCTTTCGACGGACGGCCAAAAACTGGCCATAGTTGAATCGGAGATTACCAAGGCGCAATCAGAAAAAGCTAACCTTAAGGCAGAAATTGCCCGTCAATCATCACTGTTAACTTTATCCGCTAAAGCCAAGGAGCTCGGTTTCACAAGTAGCCCAAAGATCATTGCCCCCTGAATCTGAAATTAAAAACTACTATCATAAGTAACTACAGTTTAATAAACTAGAAAAGCCATGAATCGGTTGGTAGTCTTCAAGTTTTTTGTTTTTGCAGTTGCAATTGCTGTCTTAGCCCGTCTTTTTTACTGGCAATTTTTATCTAGTTTCAGCGCCAGGGCTTCTTACAGCCTTGAAAACGAAATTCCTGCTCCTCATGGAGAAATTTTTGCTTCCGACGGCTTCCCTCTGGTTACCAACCAGGAGGCCTTCTTACTTTACGCCAAGCCTAGAGAAATTACCCGCGATCCAAATGTGATTGCCCAAATAATTTCAGAACTTTTAATTTCCGAAAAATATGCCCGCCCGCCATCGACTGCAGACGCAGTCGGGCAGGCCACTGCCGCAGCCGGCCCCTCCAAGGTAGAGCAAGAGCAAAAAGATGACGAAATTAAAAAAAAGCAGGCAGATCTTGCCACAAAGCTTTCGGATAAAGCCCTTTCTTGGGTTCAGTTGGCGCGCAAAGTCACAAAAGACATTAAGGAAAAACTGGAAGCCGAAAAAATTATTGGCCTTGGTTTTGAAAGGGATGATAAACGCCTCTATCCGGAGGCTTCAATGGCCGCTAATCTTTTGGGTTTTGTCGGTTCAGATAAATACGGCAAAGACACGGGCTATTTCGGCCTTGAGGGCTATTGGGATAAACAAATCAGGGGTAAACCCGGCAGGGTCGGAAGCGAAAAAGATCCATTCGGCTTCCCGATACTTATTGGCAAATATAGCGAAGTTAAACCTCTTCAAGGCTCGTCAATCCATACCAATATTGATAGGTCTATCCAATTTATCGTTGAGGACAAGTTAAAAAATGCCGTTGAAAAGTATGGGGCAAAGGATGGCAGTGTTATTGTCCAGGATCCCAAAACCGGCCATATTTTGGCAATGGCGACTTTCCCCTCTTATAATCCCGCTTTTTTCCAAGAGTTCGATGACAAACTTTTTAAAAACCCCGTCGTTGCCGATACTTATGAACCGGGGTCGACATTTAAACTCTTCGTCATGGCCGCCGCGCTGGATCTTTCAATTGTCAGTCCCCAAACCCGCTGCGACGTCTGCCTTGGCCCCAGGCAAATAGGCGGCTTTGAAATTTCCACCTGGAATAAAAAATATTATCCCGAGTCAACCATGGCCGAGATAATTCAGCATTCGGATAACGTTGGCATGACCTTTGTTTCCGAAAAATTAGGGCTGGACAAGTTTTACAACTACATTCAAAAATTCGGTTTCGGTCAAAAAACTGGCATCGATCTTCAGGAGGAAGTTGCCGCACCATTAAGGGATAAGGATGATTGGCGCAAAATTGATCTGGCAACGGCCTCGTTTGGTCAGGGAATCGCCGTTACTCCCATTCAAATGATCCAGGCGCTTTCGGCTATCGCCGCTGGCGGCAAGTTAATTTCGCCCAAGGTTGCCGCCAAAATTACTGACGCTTCCCGTCAGGAAATCGTTAAACCCGATTTTGAAAGACAAATTATCTCGCCAAAAACAGCAGCGCTTATAACCGAAATGATGGTCAATGCCGTCGATCACGGTGAAGCCCAGGCCTTCAAACCCAAAGGTTATCGCATTGCCGGAAAAACCGGCACCGCCCAAATTCCGGTGGCTGGCCATTACGATCCCGACAAAACCATTGCCTCTTTTATTGGATTTGCGCCAGCCGATAATCCCCGGTTTACCATGCTTGTCCGCTTTACAGAACCCGCTTCATCCCCCTTCGGTTCGGAAACGGCCGCCCCCACCTTCTTTGCCATTGCTCAAGAGCTTTTTAATTACTGGGGCATTCCCCAAAGCCGGTGAAATAGCACAAAAGCCAAAAATCGTGTAGAATCTTAACGTGGATAACCTTTTCAGGTTTTTTAACTTTCAAGGAAATTACACCGCCAATATCCTCTTTGCAATAGGTTTTATCTGGACAATGGCGGTCAAAGGGTTTGCTCTCTGGAGGGCTAGTCAATACAAACAACTATATTGGTTCGTGGCGATCCTAATTTTAAATACTTTGGGAGTCCTAGAAATTATTTACCTCCTCGCCTTTGCCAAAAAGAGATTGACTTTTTCGCAAATTACAAACCTCGTCAAAAGACGCTAAAACTTCCCACTATCAAAATTCGTCTCCACGGAGTAATTACTTTTTCATCCAGCTCACATATCCGGCCCACGCTGCGATAGCCAGGTGGAGTACGTTGTCGAGCGGATTTTCTAAATTAGCCAGGCCAAATGTATTTGCTGGTCCCGGTCCGGCAATAAACCCGTATAGGCCGAAAAAGAGCGCCACCAGCGCAACCAGCATGGTCAGCATTTTTTGCATCCCGGCACTTGCCAAAAACGCCGCTCCTAAAGCGACTACTCCCAGTACTAGGTGAGCGACGTTTTCTCCATTGTCAAAGTACCACGCCTCGCCGAAAATACTTTGCTCCATAGTTGGCCCGATAATTCCGATATAGCCGAGTATTGCTACCAGCACTAAAACTGCGCCTCCAATGGTTAAAAATTGTTTTGGATTCAACTAAAATCACCTCCTTTCGTGTCAGGATTATCGATAAAGAAGGTTCTCACTCTACAACTTAACAATACTACCTTTAATTGAGATTTTGCAAATTTTAAGCCGCCAGTCTTAAAAGATTTGAATTTGACCTATAGAAATGTTAAAATTTAGCTTCGTTTTGTCGAATTAACCATCTGTCACCTGTCCGGTACCGTTTTATCTGAAAAGGCCTACTGCTATAATTAATCTAAATTTATGTGGCAAAAACTTAAGAATTATTACCATTTTTTGCAGGCGCTAGCTGCGGCGCTTTTTTTTAACTTCCCCTCGAGAAAAATTAAGGTCATTGGCGTAACCGGTACCGACGGTAAAACCACCACCGTACACATGATCTACGAGATCTTAAAAGCTGCAGGCCAAAAGGCGTCAATGATCTCCTCCGTTGGTGCGATAGTCGGGTCCAAAGCCTACGATACGGGTTTCCAACGCCGAGAGCCTGGCAAATTCAAAAGTATTTAAGGAAAGCCACAGATACCAATCACCAATACTTTGTCTTGGAAGCAACTTCACACGGGCTTGATCAAAATCGCTTAGCCTGCATTGATTTTGAGATAGGCGTGCTTACCAATATTACCCATGACCACCTCGATTACCACCGAACGTGGGAAAATTACGCCCTTTCCAAGGCAAAACTTTTTAAAAAAGTCAGGCACTCGATTTTAAATTATGACGACCGCAAATCTTTCCGGTTCTTAAAAAACCGAGCGGCTGGCCAAATCACCACTTATGGTATTGCCGCGCCGGCCAAAATTAATGCCAAAAATTTTCCTCTTAAGTTAAAAATTGCCGGTCGCCATAATCTGCAAAATGCTCTGGCGGCAGCCGCGACCACTCAAATCCTTGGGATAAGTAGGCAAAAAATCGTAAGCACCCTCAATAATTTTTCGTCGCCAAAAGGCAGAATGGAAAAAATCGACCTTGGCCAAAACTTTAAAGTCATCGTCGATTTTGCTCACACGCCAAACGGTTTAAACCATGTTTTGACAACCCTAAAATCACAAAACTCGGGCCGCCTGATTGCGGTCTTTGGCGCGGCCGGAGAAAGAGACAGCACCAAAAGACCGCTCATGGGCAAAGTCGCCGACAAAGATGCCGACGTAATCATCCTGACCGCCGAAGATCCCAGGAGCGAAAAAGTATCAGACATTTGTGATCAAATTGCCCAAGGCATTAAGGCAAAAACCGAGGGCAAAAATCTTTTTAAGATCGAAGACCGCCAAAAGGCAATAGAGTTTGCCATCAGTCTCGCCTCGCAAAATGATGCTGTCGGCCTTTTTGGTAAAGGTCACGAAAAGAGCATGTGCTTTGGTAAAAAAGAAACTCCTTGGAATGAATTTCAAGTTGCGACCCAGGCTGTCAAAAGGAGACTGAATGCAAAGGCAAAATAACTTCGCCGTCATTATTCTTGCTGCAGGACTTGGCAAACGGATGAGATCAAAAACCTCAAAAGTTTTGCACGAGATCGCCGGAAAGCCAATAATAGCCCACATATATGAGAAAGTTTCATCGCTAAATCCTCGCCAAACAATCATTGTCGCCAGTCCCCAAAATGCCGACGATCTTAAGAAATTATTAAAAGAACCGATGTTTGTTATCCAAAAAGAAGCTCTCGGTACTGCTGACGCGGCAAAAGCAGGTCTCAAAATTGTTGGAAAATCCATAAAAGATGTCCTTGTCATGTACGGTGACGACACCGCTCTTTACAAGCCCCAAACAATTTTAAATGTTTTTAACCAGCACAAGAAGGCCGCAGCAAAAATTACTTTTGTTACACTAGAAAAAGAAAATCCGTCAGGCTTCGGCAGGATCGTCAGGCAAAACGGTAAGCTTAGCGGCATTATCGAAGAAAAAGATGCCACGGAAAACCAGAGGGCGATAAAAGAGATCAATGACGGTTTATATATTTTTGATAAAGATTGGCTTTTGCAAAATCTTCCCAAACTTACACCTTCTCCCGTGACCGGAGAATATTACCTGACAGATCTTATTAAGATTGCTCTTGCCAAAAACGACAAAGTCGAAACTTATAAATTAGAGGACCGGCGCCAGTGGCACGGAATCAATACGCCGGAGGAATTAGAAGAGGCCAACAGAAAACTCAAAAAAGAAAACCTGCCCGCCGCCCGCCTGCCGGACGGTCAGGGCAGGCAGGTCCATATTATGGGAATCGCCGGTGCCGGAGCGTCGTCAG
>JACPKK010000025.1 GCA_016187105.1 Candidatus Curtissbacteria bacterium
AGTACGCTAATTTAAGCGAATTAAAAACTAATAAAAGCTAATGAGCTAATATGTAGATTGTTAAACAACCAGACTATTTGCTCATTCGCATCAATTCGCTTCTACATTCGCGTCCATTCGCATACTTGTGCTACGCACAAGCGTTCGACTTGCATGCTTAAGGCACGCCGCCAGCGTTCATCCTGAGCCAGGATCAAACTCTCAAAAAAGAATTATGATCTTACTCGTTTACCACGTTCAGTTTTACATGAACGTGGTTTACTCTAAAAGAATTATTTACTCGTCCGCAGGACGAGTAAATCCTAAAATCTAAATCCTAAATCCTAAACAAATACCAATTCTTTAAACATCAGAATTTGAAAAATTATTTAGAAATTAGAAATTAGAAATTAGAAATTACTTGTCCTACGGACAAGTTGGGTACCACTTTCTAGGACCCCAACGAAATCAAATCTCGTTCGGGCTAAAAAAATGGCATACTGTCTCTTCAATTGTTAATGTGCAAGAAAATGCTCATGCGTCTTCGCATCGCAAGAAGACTCGCACGACTAATTGTCAAATGCGAATTTATACGAATGAAGATATATCAATCAAAAGTATTCGCATTTTAGACCTGCAGTCCTGAGTCCTCGAAGGGCAAGAACCGCATGGCACTGTATATTCGCGATCATAATTCTACTCACATTGACTATTGTTGTCAATGGATCTTATATTGAATGGAGTGAAATACAAGCTCTCTTATATTGCTAAATTGTCTAAGAACAATTCAACAATTAGCGAGCGCAAGCAAGCGATAACGATTCAACGATTTAACAATTATCATCGTGGGTTCACTTTAATCGAGCTCCTAATAGTCACCCTCTTAATCGGCATCTTAACCAGCGTTGGCATTTTCACTTATTCTTCTGCCCAGGCAAAAGCTCGCGATTCCAGAAGAAAACAAGACCTCAACGACATTAAAAAAGCTCTTGAATTGGCAAGAGAAGATACTCCCGGCTCTTATTATCCTCCCTGCGACGGAACCCCAAACCCCAATTACTGCGATGTCAAAACCATCTCACCAAATAACCCCGGCCAAAATCTGGCCAGTCAAGGCTATATGAAAGACGTTCCTCAAGACCCGCTGGGACTGCACTCTGGGAATTGTTTCAACGCTTACCAGTCAACCAACTATACCTATTGTTACACTGCTAGTCCTGCAGCCAGTCCCACAAGCTATGCGCTAACGGCTTGCCTTGAAAATAAAAAAGAACCACTAGAGGATAGCGTAAAAGATGTGACGGCAACTGGTAATTGTCCTTCAAACAGGACACTTTATATTACAAACCCACAGTAACTTGACAGAGCTTATATCTCGCCATATCCTTAATTTAATGCCCGTTATTAAATTGTTAAATTGCTATATTGAACTTGCGAGATACAAGCTCTCTTATATTGCTAAATTGTTTAAGAACAATATAACAATTAGCGAGCGCAAGCGAGCGTTAACAATTCAACAATCTAACAATTATCATCCTGGTTTTACTTTAATCGAGCTCCTAATCACCATCTCCATCATCGGTATTCTGGCGGCCATCGGCACAACCACTTATAGCTCTTCCCAGTCTAAGGCTCGCGACGCAGTCAGGAAAAGCGATCTGACTCAAATTAAGAAAACTCTGGAACTAGTCAAATCCGACTGCACGGGCGGCGCCTATTATCCGGTTCTGGCCGGCGGCGATGAATACGCCAGATTCGATGCCCTCCAGATTTATCTTGCGGATGCTGATTTAAAATACATGAACAGTGTCCCAGACGACCCAAAAGATACAGGTACTTCCAAATACGGCTTTTTCACTAGCTCTTCAACTACCGCCAACGTCTGCCCCAACAATACAACCCCACCAGCACAAACACTCGCCGGTGGCACGGACTATATGTTAAGGGCTCTTTTGGAACGCGGCACAACAGACCCGGATAGCCTGGCTACTTTCACCAGATGCGCCGGCAAACCCGGCATGCCTTCAGCCGCCGGCGGCTACTATTACGTCTGCAATGACTAACTAAACGGGTGGCAGCAAAGGAAGGGTTCCCGACAGCGCGCAACTCAGCGCTTCGGTTTACAGAAAACGGTTTTTCTAAAAGTGTGAGCACTGGCGGGCCGCCGAAGGCGAGCCTCGCTTTCAGCGGGAGGGAAAATGCTGACAGGACCCGTCCGGATAACGTGGTAAAGAACTATCGCTAAACTTACCATCACATTCAAACTGACGTTAATTCCATACATCGGCAGCTCGACAACTTCATCGCATGCTTCAAGCGCCTCTTTCGATATCCCGCTTGTCTCATGCCCCACCACAAACGCAACCGGCTCTTTATATTCAACTTCTCTAAAATCCTTGCTCTTTTTCGTCTGCTCTATTGCAACTATTTTGATATTTGATATTTGATATTTGATATTTGAAATTGCGCTTTTTGCGTCAGCAAAATAGCGCCATGGTACCCACTTATCCGTCCCAATTGCCGCCCGGTGGATCTTTATATTCGGCGGCGTCTCACTTTCCCCGCATAAATAAACGCCGGACGCGCCAACTGCATCGGCCAGCCTAAAAATTGAGCCGATATTATAAGTATCCAAAATATTGTCGCAAATAATATAAATCTGCCGACGGACTATCTTGGCCAGATCTTCTTCCATCGGCTCACTCACCCGCAGTTTTTTTGCGTCAAGCCTCACTTCACTGTCACCGACTTTGCTAAGTTGCGGGGTTTGTCGGGGTCTTTAATTCCCCTTTCCAAAGCCAAGTAATAAGCCAAAAGCTGCGCAATCACTATTTGGGGAATCATTGTCGCCTCACCGCAGTCGCCTGTTTCAAGCCACTTATCAAACACCCGGTTATTGCGGGGTCCGACACCAATGATATATCCGCCTCTGGCACTAATCTCCTGGGCGTTAGAAATTACTTCGTCATAGGTTTCATCGTTCGGGGCAAAAACGATACAGGGTGTTCCCCGGTCAATAAGCGCTATCACTCCATGTTTTAACTCTCCTCCGGGAAATCCTTCCGCATGAATATACGCCGCCTCTTTGAGTTTTAAAGTCGCTTCAAGTGCCGTTGCGTACGCGAGTCCTCTTCCGATTACGTAAATATGCTCTTTATTTTTTAAAAGTCTGGCAACTTTTTTAATTTTGCCGATATAAGTACCTCCTAAGATTTCCCGCACATCTTTTGCTGATCTTAAAACCAAACTTTGACCCAGCTTTTGTTTTTTAATCAGCGAATAAGCAATCAGTATCATCGTCGCCATCATCGCCGTTAAACTCTTGGTCGCAACAACTGCTTTTTCCGGCCCGGCGCCCAAAAGCATCTTGAAATCAGATTCTCGATATAAAGTTGACCCGAGTGTATTGATAATTCCGGCAATTTTTGCCCCTTTTTCTTTTGCCCTAACTACCGGCTGAATAACATCTACGGATTCTCCGCTTTGAGAAATCGGTATGACAAGCGTACCTTTGCCAATATAATCTTCCAAATAATTGAATTCCGAACCTATTGCAAAATTTACGTGCTTTTTAGCAAGTTTCGAAAAAAGATAAGTTCCCGCAAGCGCGCTGTAAGAAGCCGACCCGCAGGCTACAAAGAAGGTGCCAAAAGCCTTCTTAATCAAATCCGCGATTTTTTGTATCGTACCCCCTGAATTAATGGCGATATTTTCCAAAACCTTCGGCTGTTCGTAAATTTCTTTGAGGAAAAAATGCTTGAATTGACCCTTTTCGGTCTCTTCGAATTTCCAGTCAATGTTATGAAACGCGGGCTTTATCACCTGACCCTTTGGTAAAGCAATTAGCTTTAAACCATTACCCAGAATTGCCATTTGGTTATCCTCGATAAACACTACTTTTTTAGTGTGTTTAACAATTCCAACCGCATCTGATGCAATAAAAAATTCTTCTTTCCCTATTCCGGCAACAAGCGGTGAACCGTTTTTAGCGGCAATAATTTCAGATGACTGCGAACTCATAACCACAATTGCGTTCAAACCTTTTAACTTGTTAAACGTATCGCGAACGGCCGAAGCAAATCCCTCTTTTTTCAAAAATTCCTCGATTAAATGGGGAATAACTTCCGTATCGGTTTCGGAGATAAACTTATGCCCCTTGCCACTTAGTTCGTCTTTTAGATCTTGAAAGTTTTCGACAATACCGTTATGGACTACGGCAATTTGCCCCGAACAATCAAGGTGTGGATGGGCGTTTGCGCGAGTGACGCCTCCATGTGTTGCCCATCTAGTGTGTCCCAAGGCAATGTGAGAATTGAGAGTTGAGAATTGAGAATTTAAAATTGAGCTACCTATCTTACCTACGTGCTTTTCGACAAATAACTTTCCACTTTCAACTTTC
>JACPKK010000026.1 GCA_016187105.1 Candidatus Curtissbacteria bacterium
ACGATATTGTCGAGGCCGTTAACGAAGCTGTCAAAGAAAGCCAAAAACAGGCGGCTAAGAAAATGCAGCAAATGGGCGGCCTAGATTCCCTAAAGGGAATGTTTGGCGGCGGCGGGAATTAAACTTCTAAATTTTTCTCCGGATTGATATACTTCATAGTGTGAAAGTTCCGAAAAGTGTTGCCAGTTTAATAGAGGTATTTGAGAGTTTGCCGGGGATTGGGCCGAAGACGGCGGCGCGGCTGACGTATTATCTTTTGCATGCGCCGGACGAGCTCTCGCAACAATTAGCAGAAGCTGCGGCCGATTTAAAAACTAAGACCAAAATTTGCTCAATTTGCCAAAACATCACAGAACATGATCCGTGTGAAGTCTGTGACGATCCGGGGAGAGACCGGACAATAATTTGCATTGTCGAGGATCCTTTGGATGTTTGGGCGATTGAAAAATCCGGGAGTTTTTTGGGGCTTTACCATGTTTTGCATGGAGTGATCGCGCCCCTGGAGAATATCGGGCCGGAGGAATTAAAGATTAACGAGCTTTTGCCCCGCCTTCGTCAAGACTCCGGCGGGCAAGCAAAAGTTAAGGAGTTGATACTGGCGACTAATCCTTCGATGGAAGGTGAGGCGACGGCAATGTATATTCAAAGGCTGACAAAACCCTTGGGAATTAAAACGACAAGAATTGCCCGGGGGATTCCAATCGGCGCGGAGTTGGAATATGCCGACGAGGTGACACTAAGGCGCGCGCTTGAAGGCAGAAAAGATTATTAGAAATTGAAAATTGAAAGTTGAAAGTTGAAATTACATCCCTCACAAATTCTCAACTCTCAAGTCTCAACTTTCAATTTAATTGTTGTTACAATGACTATATGGGTGACGATGGAATAGGCGGAGTTATTGGCGACATCTTAGAGGGTGTTGGCAGTGAGCTGAAAAAAATCGGCCAGACGGCGGCAGGACAAGTTACCGGCGGAGACGACCAAAAGAAGCAATCTCCAACTAGTGACGATCTTACTGCCATGAAACAAAAAGACGACAAATTCAGTGAGCAGAGCGCTGAGGAAATCAAGGCAAAGATTAGTGCAATATATGCCGAGCACGCAAGACGAAGACAGCAGGAGGGGCAGGTAGAAAAACAGCAAGAGCAAAAAGCCGAAGAGCAAAATAAAGAGCTGGCGCGCGGGCAGAAGAAACAGTCAGCAGATGTAGTTGTGGCGCAGACAAAAGCAAATGCGGAGATAAAGAATTATGGTGCAGAGTAACACATAATTCTTTGCGCTCCTCGTACTTTCAGTTAGTTTAAGTTAATTATAAACTAACTTCAGTACTGCGGGGCTAGAAAAATTATGGCGCAGAGTAAACTGAAACTTTACAATTATCTTTCCAAAAAAGTAGAAGAGTTTAAGCCGGTTACTGAAGGTAAGGTGGGCATGTATACCTGTGGCCCGACGGTTTACGACTTTGTGCACATTGGCAACTGGCGCACGTTTGTGTTTGAAGATGTTTTAAAAAGAGTCTTGGAGTTTAACGGTTATGATGTGACTCATGTCATGAATATTACGGATATTGATGACAAGATTATAAAAAGGGCGAGTGATGATGGGGTTGATTTCCGTCAAATAACAGAAAAATACGAAAAAGCCTTTAGAGATGATTTAGGGAAGCTCAACATAATTCCTGCCGGCCATTTTCCAAAAGCGACGGATAATATTACTTCGATGATTCAATTCATTGAAGTGCTTTTGAAAAAAGGTTTTGCATATAAAGCAGATGATGGGGTTTATTTTTCGGTTGAAAAATTTGCTGATTACGGAAAACTTTCGGGACTTTCAAAAGGGAATCTAAAAAAGGGGGCGAGGGTTAATGACGATTTGTACGATAAAGAAAATTGGAGCGACTTTGCACTTTGGAAATTCCCTCCTTCGCCAAAGGCTTCGGAAGGGCAAGCAAAAAAGGAGCCAAGTTGGCCGGCGCCGTTTGGAGAGGGTCGACCCGGTTGGCATATAGAATGTTCGGCAATGAGTATGGCGCTACTTGGGGAACACTTTGATATTCATAGCGGCGGAGTTGATTTGCTTTTCCCTCATCACGAAAATGAAATTGCCCAAAGTGAAGCGGCAACCGGCAAAAAGTTTGTAAATTATTGGATGGAGGGGGAACATCTTTTAGTTGGAGGAGAGAAAATGGCTAAAAGTCTCAATAATATATTTACATTGTCAGATCTCTCAAAACGAGGGATTGAACCCCTTTCTTTAAGATACTTATTTCTGACTGCCCATTATCGTTCGAAATTAAATTTTACTTGGGAAAGTTTGGAGGCGGCGCAAAATGCCCTTTCCAATTTGCGCGGGGAAGTGGCCGGTTGGGACGCGCCTAAAATCGGATGCAGCGAATTTGAGGGAGATTTTAAAAATGCCACCCGTGACGATTTGGATATGCCAAGGGCGATTGCGACGATGTGGGAGATGGTAAAAAGCGATTACCCGGGAAGCGCCAAGCGCCAGTCGATTTTGGTGATGGATAAAGTTTTGGGACTTGGGCTTGCCGATGTCAAAAAGTCTGTTTTGCCCAAAGGAGCAAAGGAGCTGATTGATCGGCGCGAAACGCTAAGGGCCGAAGGCAAATTTGAGGAATCGGATAAACTCCGCAAGGAGCTTTTGGAGATGGGCGTGGAAGTTGAAGATACTCCCGAAGGTCCTAAGTGGAGGCTAAAGAAAATCTAATGATCTGAATTATTAGACTAGGAATAATGCAATGATTTAAATCATTGCATTGGAAGCTTATTATGGTTCAATTAATTAAAGTTGAGGATCGGGAGGAAGGGCAAGTAAAGGCGCATGATTTGTTAAAAGATTTGGTTGACGGGGAAACACTTTTGGCGCTTTCCGGGGGGACTTCTCCCAATTACCGTAAGATGATTGTGGAACCAGCCGATATTTTGCCGGGGGCGATTTGCGTTGTGGATGAGCGGTATGGCGAGCCGTTCCACAGCGAGAGCACGGAGTTTCTTTTAAAAAATCAGGGCGTTAAAGAATATGCGGATAAAAACTGCATCGAGACGCACAAGATTTTGAAGGGGAAAGATTTAATCGAAACGGGTGAAGTTTACGCCAAAGAAATAGAAGAATTATTTGGCCGGTTTAAGAGAAGAGTAGGGCTGATGGGGGTTGGAGCCAATCTTCATACAGGCGGGATTTTCCCATACAGTTTGGCTGCTAAATCTCCGGAGTTTGCTGTTGGGGAAACAGTTGATGATACGTTTACCCAAAGAGTTTCTATTACGCTCAAAGCGCTGGGAGAGTTTACGAACTTTGTGATTTTAATGTTTGGCCCTGCAAAGCAGGGTGCATTAAAGATAATTCTGAATGAGAACGAAAACGATATGCAAAAATACCCGGCGATTTTTTACAGAAAGGCCTCGATTAAATCGTATCTTATAACTTGTGAGCTACGTCATTCTGGTAAACGAATGACATGAGTGCATCCAGAATCTGTCTGGTTTGATTCTGGAGTCGTTTCACTCCCCAGAATGACAAAACAGATAGTTCTCGTTTCGCTCGAACAATATGATAATATCAATACTATGAAACTTGGTTTCATTGGACTTGGCAGAATGGGTAACCGAATGGTTATATCAGCACTCGCTTTCAGCTCGTCTGATATTTTTTCTCGGGAGAGGGAGGTATCTCTTCGAGATTTTAATTTTATGACCTCGAAAAAATGAAGCTGGGGTTTATTGGATTGGGACGGATGGGAAATCGGATGGTAATGAAATTACTGTCGGAAGGGCATGAGGTTGTAGTGTGGAATAGGAGCCCGGAGAAAATTGAAAATTTAAAGTTGAAAGTTGAAAATTCTCCGGCAACCAAGAATCTCAAGGTAGCTCAAGATATTAAGGATTTAGCCGGTCAGCTCACAAAACCCCGAGTCGTTTGGCTGATGCTGCCGGCGGGAGAGCCGACGGAGGAAATTTTGATGGGGCCGGGCGGGGTTGCCGAATATGTAGAGCCGGGAGATGTTGTAATAGACGGAGGCAATGCGAGATTTAGCGATACCCAAAGGAGGTTTGAGTATTTCCAAGGCAAAGGCATTAAGTTTTTGGGAATCGGAGTTTCCGGCGGAATAATTGCGGCAACCGACGGTTATCCTATGATGGCCGGCGGAAACAGGGAAGCATACGACCATATCAAACCGATTTTAGATTCACTGGCAAAACCGGCCCATTCGACAGGCTCTGGGCAGGGCGGCGGACATGAATATTTCGGTGAGGGCGGGGCGGGGCATTTTGTAAAGATGGTCCACAACGGGATTGAATACGGGATTATGCAATCAATCGGTGAGGGCTTTGGGGTTTTGGAAAAATCACCTTACAATTTGGACCTTCTGAAAGTTGCCAAACTTTACCAAAAAGGGACTTTAAACTCGGGATTTATGATGGCGAGGACAATTGAAGCATTGGAAAAGGATCCAAAACTTTCTCAAATCACGGGTTACATCGAAGCATCCGGTGAAGGGGATTGGACGATCGAGCAGGCAAAAGAGGAAGAGGTGCCTGTTGGAATTATTGAAGCGTCACGGGATTTTAGGTCAAGATCCCGGCAAGACGAGGCGGTTTCCGGCAGTTTTGCGGCCAGAATGGTTGCGGCACTTAGGAATGCTTTTGGCGGGCATGAGGTGAGAAAAAAGTAGACCCGAATATATCCGAATTATTAGTCCGAATGGTTCCGAATAAATCAAATCTTGCAGATGGTTAAAATTGGCGCGAGCCAGCGGCGGCCGTCTTTTTTAATTAGATCGTCTGCGGTTTTGGGGCCCCAGGTGCCGGGTTTATAAGTAGTAAGAGGGACAAGGTTTTTGTTCCATGCTTCTTCGATTGGATCTATAATTTTCCAGGCTTCCTCAATCGCCTCTTCCGACATGAATAAGCTTTGGTCGCCGAGCATTACATCCAACAGTAGCCTTTCGTACGCTTCCGGTTGAGGGGTATCAAAACTTGTTTTATAACAAAATTCCATATCTACCGGTTCCAGTTCCATAGAAAGACCCGGTTTTTTGGCGGCAAGCTGGACGCCGATTCCTTCATTTGGCTGGATCTGAATTGTAATATGGTTAGGGAAAGTTTTTTGTCCTTCAAAAAGTTTATGGTCTTTTTCTTTAAACTGGATGATTATGGATGTTACTTTGCCTTCTAACTTTTTGCCAGTCCTTAGATAAAAAGGGACCCCCTGCCAGCGGGGAGTGTCGATAAAAAGTTTGGTTAGGGCGTAGGTTTCTGTTTGAGAATCGGGGCTGATTTTTTCTTCCAGCAAATAGCCTTCGTATTGGGCTCGGACCGTACCGGTTTTAATTTCACTGGCGCTTAATTTGCGGATGCTTTTAATAATCCCTAATTTTTTTGCGTTAATACTTGCCGCCTCAAATTTTTCCGGCGCATCCATGGCAACGAGGGCCATAAGTTGAATTAAGTGGTTTTGCAAAATGTCGCGCATGGCGCCGGTTTTATCGTAAAATTCGCCCCGTGTTTCGACACCGATTGCCTCGGCTGTCGTGACTTGGACACTCTCTATATACTGATTTGACCAAATCGGTTCGAATATCTCATTGGCAAAGCGGAAGGCAAATATATTTTGGACTGTTTCTTTGCCGAGGTAATGGTCGATTCTGTAAATCTGATTTTGGGCAAAGTATTTTATGAGACTGACGTTTAGGCTTTGGGCGGATTTTAAATCACGGCCAAAAGGTTTTTCGATAATGATACGCGGTTTTTTCCCATGCGCGCAATTTTGGTGAAGATTGTTCTTGCCCAGAGTATCTACCGCTTTTTCGAAAATATCCGGAGCAACGGCCATGTAGAAAATTCTTTGAGCACACGAGCCGAGAGATTTTTCGAAATCATCAAGAAAGAGGCTTAAATCTTTGAGGTTAAAATCGCGGGCAACATCAAGCGGGAGATAGTCGATATTGGCGGCAAACTCATCCCACCTTTCTTTATTTTCAATCTCTAAATGCTGGGGGAGAATTTTTCGGAAAACTTGATTTGTAAAGGGGGTGCGGGCGGCGGCCGCGATTTTAAACTTTGGCGGCAGAAGGTTTTGCTTCCATAGGGCAAAGAGAGCCGGGAAAATCCTTTTTTTGGCGAGGTTGCCAGTGGCGCCAAAAATCACAAAGATAACGGGATTTGCCATAGTTTAATTTTACACTATTGGATGTGAATAAAGCGCTGTGGTCGTCTCGGCAATTCGGTGAGTCTTCAAACGCAAGCGTCCTATGCGTCCGCCAACGGCGGACTCGGATACGCTCGCCCCGTCTCTCTGGGCTCGTCTAGGAAGACATCACCTCATGCCGAGAGCTCCCTCTGCGCTTATGGTCGCGATATCTAAAAGTTGACGCGGATGATCTGCAGGTATTCTTTGGAGCCGTTTTTGGGGGAGGGGCTATAGGCTTCAATGGTGCCGGTTTGGGTTTCGGGTGCTTCGAAGACTACCGACGCGGAAAAGGGGCAGGGGTTTTTGGCAAAGCAGGCGGAAGCTTTGCCCTGGCCGATTACCTTTTGGTTGCCATTTTTAACGACGATGGAAACAGAACCTTGGGGAGTATTTGCCTGGCCTTTAACTTGAAGTGGCGAGGTAACAAGCGAGCCCGCAGTTGGGGTTTCAATTGATATGCCTCCATAGTTTTGAGCGTCGTCTGTGCCCGTTTGCGGTAGTTGGCCAAAAGCTGGCGGTGAGACAGGCAGAGGCGGAAGTTCAAAGCCGGAAGCTGGAGAAGGGGCGGGCAGCGGCTCTGACGGGCCGGGTTTTTTGACTTGCTTTTGAAAAAGAAGAAAGATGCCAAAGAGCGCAAGGCCCACGATCAGCGTAGAGACTACGGCAACGGCGATTTTATAGTTAGTCGTCATTATTGATCCGGTTTTCTATCCACATATATTAGCATGATGTTGATTTTTAGTTAATTTTCGGGTAAAGTTTGGGCATGGATCTGTTCGAATCTTCAGCCGATACAAAAGCTCCTTTGGCTGACCGCATGCGGCCGACAAAACTTTCGGAATTTTTTGGACAGGAGCACATTCTGGGAGAAGGCAAAGTCCTCAAAGAGGCAATCGCCAAAGACAAACTTTTTTCGGCCATTTTCTGGGGACCGCCAGGAAGCGGGAAGACGACACTGGCGCAGATTATGGCCAATGAGACGAAGGCGGATTTTATAAGGATTTCGGCGGTTGTTTCCAATGTCGCCGAGATGAAAAAAATTATTGCCGACGCCAAAAACAAGATAGAACTTTACGGTAAAAAGACGATTTTATTTATTGACGAAATCCACCGCTTTAACAAAGCCCAACAGGATGTGCTTTTGCCGCATGTTGAGGTGGGGACGGTAACACTGATTGGTGCAACGACGGAGAACCCCAGTTTTGAAGTTATCGGACCGCTTTTATCCCGATCAAGGGTTTTAGTTTTATATCCTTTATCCACCTTTCATATAAAAAAGATTATCAATTTAGCGCTTAAGGACACGGCAAGAGGTCTTGGAGCTTTGAAATTAAAGATGGAGCTAGAGGCACTGGAGGTTTTGGCAACTTGTGCAAACGGCGATGCACGGTTTGCGCTGACGACTCTGGAAATTGCCTCGGAGATGCTTGGCCGCGCCAAAACCATCAAAAAAGAAAATATAGTCGAGGCGACGGCGAGGAAGGCGAGTTACTACGATAAGAAAGCCGATTACCACTATGACACTATATCGGCGTTTATCAAAAGCATGCGCGGGGGCAAAACTGATGCGGCACTTCACTATCTGGCAAGGATGATAGAAGCAGGCGAAGACCCGATTTTTATTGCCAGAAGAATGGTGATTTTTGCCAGTGAGGATGTCGGTAATGCGGCGCCGACGGCCCTTGTCTTGGCCACATCTTGCATGCAGGCAGTGCACATGATCGGTATGCCGGAAGCGAGTTTGATTTTGGCGCAAACCGTCAGTTATCTTTCCGAAGCGCCAAAGTCGGTGGCATCAACAGAAGCAATCAGCGCGGCGCTTGCCGATGTCCAAAGCGGCAAACTTGATCCCATTCCTTTGCATCTTAGAAACGCGCCGACAAAGCTTATGAAAGAATTAGGCTATGGCAAGGGTCATGTGAGGTATCCATGGAGGGATGATCCGGGTGCCCATTCGACAAGCTCAGGGTCTTCGACCGGAGGGATGGAGTATATGCCGAAGAATTTAGTCGGGAAGAAATATTATAAAAGCCCGAAACGAGGCTAAATGCGCTTCAGGGCATTAGTTGGAAAGCTTGGATATTGTTATCGAACCCTGGGTAAACTGTGCCGAATATTTTTTCTTCAAAGCGAATTTTGCCAGATTTTCATTAATTAAACTGGTAACAAAGCTTTCTGCTTGTGAGGAAAGAACTGGTACATTCGGGAGACTGCCGACTTTGATATCAAGATTAGTGGCTTTGGGAGTGCTGCCAGAGAGGTCGACGCCGGCAGAAGCATAAAATGAAGGGCTAAAAGACGCAAGTTTAATGTTGCCGGAGGCGTGGCCAAGGCCGCTTGTAAAACAAACCCGGGTGTTTTGGACTTTGCCCGCAACATATTTCCCGGCAAGTGAGGTAGCTTCACCATCGGTGATGTTTACAGAACCGGATTTATCAAGGGTATCACCAATTTCTTTTTCCGATCGGGCGGCAGTACCCTCGGTGGGACAGACGGGTGCTTGGCCCATGAGGGCTGCGCCGGCTGCGCCTGCAAGCCCGATAATGCCAACGGCAATGATTATTAAGATTGGCGCAAAACCTTTTTGGTAAGACATGGGTTAAAATTACTCGGAGTATTTGGCGAGCAGGTCGCCATTTTTGCCATAAGCTTTAACTTCGATCTTTTTACCCTTCCACTCGGGTTTTATAACAGGGCCATCGATGCTGCAGCCGTTAGCACCTCGGCAATTTGGCGTTTTACCATTGGTAATTGGTAATTCATCGACCGTCTCTTCCCAAACTTTTTGACCATCGACCCAGATTTCAATTTTAACAGGACGATGAGTACGAATGTCAGGGGTACCGCTTGAGGCGACAACAATGTGAACGGCCTTCCCAGACGGGAGGGCGTTGAGTTTTGCAAAGCCGGCTGAAACATCAAGGAATTCAAAATTACCCAAAGGTTGTTGTTCTGGGGTAGAGGAAGTTGTTGTCGATTGAGCCCCCTTTGAGGTTTTTAGGGTTGAGCTTTGCGAAAAGAGGAAGAAACCGATAATGCCAACAGCGGCGATGCCGACAAGCGCGATTAAAGGAATTGTTCCGCGGGCAGTCATTTACCTTATATTATCAGAATGAGACATTTAAACAGTTTTGTCAAGTATGGCCATTTTAAGTAGTGATTTTAGTTTGGGGCTTTTGACAAGAAACAGCAAGACGGATATAAATAACAAATGAAGATAAAAGTAGCCAGTTTAATTTCCGGCGGGGGGACAACAATGGAGGCAATCGGCAAAGCCTGCCTTTCGGGGGAAATTCCGTTTGATCTTGTATGCGTTATTTCCAGTGATCCCAAAGCCGGCGGAATAGGAAAAGCCAAAAATTTAGGAATTGCAGAAGCGGATATTTTGGTCATTAACCCGGAAGATTTTCGGATTGATGGAAAAGTTGACCAGGAAAAATTCGGGCAGGCAATAATGACCGAACTTAAAAAACGAAAAGTCGATGTGGTTTTGCAAAACGGCTGGATGCCGCTTACCCCTAAAAATGTGATCGATGAGTACCAGGGCGCAATTTTTAACCAGCACCCCGGGCCGGTGCCGGAATTTGGCGGCCGCGGAATGTATGGACAGCGGGTACACGCCGCGGTTTTAGAATTTAGAAAAATGACCGGACGGGATTTTTCGACAGAGGCAATTTGTCAAAGAGTTGACCCTGATTTTGACATGGGGGCTGTTGTCAAATCAGCGCAAATCGAAATAAGAGATGACGATACAGCAGAAAGTTTGGCGGCGAGAGTCCTGCCAATTGAGCATAGGGTCCAGGTCGAATTGCTGAAAGATCTGGCAAGCGGCAATGTCCATGAAGTTACTCGGCCGCCGATTGTTCTGGCGGGGGAGGAGAAAATTTTGGAGGCGGCTAAGCAAAAGGCAATAAAACTGTACCCCGGCGGCTAGAGTTATGTTTGCCCCACGGCTGATTCTCTCTCGCTTCGGGCCCTGGCCACATTTTGCATGGCGGTTATCAAGGGGATTGACCTTTCTCCTCGACCACTGACCGCCAAAATTTTAGCTGTGTCTGCATTTATCAACTGCTCGACGGTTGGGAAGCCGTTGTCTTTTAACAGGTGTTTTACTATTGCAGTTATTCTTTCGGCTTGCCACCTTTTAAGGTCTGGGGGCAATAAAGTTAAGATGGAGACTTGGCCTTTTTTCTGATACAGCTCAATTTGCCGGTTGCGGAAATCTATCCACTTCCTAGAGACATATTTTTGCTCTTCCTTGGGGCCGAGAAATTTGTCTAGAGCCTGGCGCAGTTCTTGCTGCGCCTGATTATCAGCTTCTAGAACACCAACTGCTCCTTCTTTATCTTGGGGCATATTAAGTTCTAGATGATAGCGGGGGAAAATTTTTTAGTCAAGTCGCGGCTCCCGATTTTAGCAAAACTGCGAAAAGAGAGATTAATTTTTGACACTTGCCCGTATCAGTTCTAAGATTAAAGAGGTGGGTAAAACTGTCCGCAAGTTTTTTGTATTAGTCTTACTTGTTTTTGTTTCTACTTCTAATGTCCTGGCCTATGATTTTTTAGGTCTTAACCCGAGGCTGGAGGAGTATGTTGAGGGCAGCCCCGAAAACATTAATTGGGATCCGAAATTTTTAGCGGAGATTGAGGCACTGCAAGCCTCAATCCTACGGCAAATTAGTACTTATGAGAATTACATGATAGACAGGAGAGTTATTGGAGTAGAGGTAGTAGTGGATAACAGCTGGTGGGGGAGGTTATTTAAACAGAAAAAGAATTTTTTTGCCTTGAGCGACCAGTTGATGCCCAAAAGCAATAAATGTTCAAGCAGTGATGCCAACAGACATGCGATTATGAGTGAGATTACCGATATAACGAATCAAACAAAGGAAATTAGGAACGGAAGAGAGGTAAGCGTTTGGCATGAATATACGGCGATAGTTAGCGGCGAGGGCTGGCAATGTGAAGGGAGATCGGGTGAGGCATTCTGGGCTGATGAGACGGATCCTGAAACAGGAGAGGTTACTACTAAAGAGGCTTTTATGAGGCTTTACTCGGTTGACGACGCATATATTGATGAATATAAAAGAAGGACAAAAGACATTAAACACCCGGGGTTTGACCCGGACGCCACAGAAGATTTTCTTTTTGACGCTGCCAACGGCAAGTATTTTACGCAGCTGCAAAAAGCCAGGGATTATGTAACAGAGAATTGTGTTTGCAAATTAAAAGAACAAGAAGAGGAGAAAAAGTAAAATGAACAAGAAAGTAATTATTGTTATTTTGGTAATTGCAGTACTTGTTGGCGTACTTTTTGCCCTGACGAGGAAAAGATACGTATTTGATTTTGAAGGAAGGGTTAAAGCACTTGAAACTGTTTCCAAGATACAAAAGAAATACCCGAATGCGACAGTACTGATCCCTGATGACAGTACTCAACTGCCAAAAACTGTGCCTATAGAGCTTACGTACGCCAAGTCTAAGGTGGCCTCTTTTGAACAGTTGGGCTCACAAGGCATCAGTTTTATATTGATAAGTTCTGACTCAAGAGATGTGATAAGCAAAACTATGAGCAGGGCGATGGAGAGTGCGGGATGGGAACTGATTTCCAAATCGGAAGATACTATTGAAGCGAGAAAGGGCGTCCAGAAAACAAAAATATCCCTAGAAAAAGAAGAGGACCACACACTGATTGTAGTAGCCTATACCTACAACTTGTAACCTTACCGAATCTTTCTTTTGGGCGCGCCGATTGAGAATTAATTCCCGTAGATAATTTGGGCTTTGTCTCCACTTTTAATTTTCTCGTTTAAAAAGTTAGGAGTTTCTATTTCGTTAATAAAAAACTTTAAGGATTTTGTTTGGTTGTTACACAAGACTTCGCCATCGCCGGTAGTTAAACAATCTGTTGTCAGTTTCATCGGTAAGGTGTTGAAGAAGTCGCCCCAAGTAATATCGGCCCTTTTAACATTGACGATACTGGGATTTTCCGCTGATATAAAAACATCTTCTGAATTGTTGTGGTATTTGGGACTCGTGAAGTTTCGTTTTAAGCCGTCTGTATAGATTTCAAAAGAAGCCTGAAAATCTACTTTTTCTTGTTGAGCCGCAGGAGCCGTTACCGCACCAGGAGTCGAGTCGCCTTTTTGGGTAATGGAACATCCGGGCAATAGAACAATCGATGCGACTATAAGGGCAAGTTTAAGCCCACTCATTAAATAAGTATATACTAAAGTTATGCCCGCTCCGCCTTCGCTCTTTCTGTTAAAATTTCCCTTATGAATTTGAGTGTGGGGATGGTTGGGCCATA
>JACPKK010000029.1 GCA_016187105.1 Candidatus Curtissbacteria bacterium
ATAGGCCAGACAAAATTCCGAATGTTCCCTTTCCATTAAAACTAATCGCGTAATTACTAGCTCTAGTACGAGCACGAGTAAATTGTTCAAAATGGTAATCTTTTTGCTTCACTTCATCATAAATAATACCTCTACCATTAACGAATGTCAATGAAGCTACTTTAATAAGCAGTTAGTTTCAACAAGCGCTCGCTAGATTGATATATATTAAGAGGATTAAGTGTTGAGGATTGGGCTAGCTTTCCTTCGTGGCTGACTCACCTTTAGCCCTTCGACTATTCGATAAACTCATGGTCTCGATGACTCGACTTCGCTCAGGGTTTCGGGCTCGTCAGCTCTCTTTAGTCACAGACTCGCCCTTAACTTTAGCGACAATTTTATCGGCGATATTACTTGGGACTTCTTCGTAGTGGGAAGGTTCCATGTAGACAGAACCGCGGCCTTGAGTCATGGAGCGCAGAGTGGTAACGTAACCGGACATTTCGGAAAGCGGAACAAGGGCATTGATAATGACACTATTGCCACGGTGATCGGAACCGTGGATTTGGGCACGTTTGGCAGAAAGATCGCCGATGACATCACCCATAAATTCTTCGGGGATGGTGACTTCGACTTTCATGATCGGTTCCAGAAGAACAAGACTGGCCTTTTTGACGGCTTCTTCAAAAGCCATTGAGCCGGCAATTTTAAAGGCAATGTCGGAGGAGTCAACATCGTGGTACGAACCATCGTAAACGGCGGCTTTAATATCGACCATCGGGTAGCCGGCCATGACGCCCATTTCCATTTTTTCTTTGATGCCTTTATCGATTGACGGAATGTATTCTTGAGGAATAGCGCCACCCTTAATTTCGGAAACGTAAAGATAACCTTCACCGCGCGAGCGGGGTTCGACGCGCAAAAGACAATGGCCGTATTGGCCTCGGCCACCGGATTGTCTGATATATTTGCCTTCACCTCTGGCTATTTCTTTAATGGTCTCCCTGTAAGCCACTTGCGGACTGCCGACATTGGCGGCAACATTAAATTCCCTTTTCATACGGTCGACCAAAATTTCCAAGTGCAGTTCACCCATGCCGGAGATGATGGTTTGGCCGGTTTCGGGGTCGCCTTTGATTCTGAATGTCGGGTCTTCCTCGGAAAGGCGGCCGAGAGCGTAGCCCAACTTTTCCTGATCGGCTTTGGTTTTGGGCTCGATGGCCAAAGAAATAACAGGGTCCGGAAAAGAGATTGATTCCAAAATGATTGGAGCATTTTCGTCGCAGAGGGTGTCACCGGTTCCGGTTGATTTGAGACCAACGACGCCGATAATCTCGCCGGCATAGGCTTCGGTTATTTCTTCGCGTTTGTCGGCATGCATCAGGAGTAAACGGCCGATTCTTTCCTTGTCATGCTTGGTCGTGTTGGCAACAGATGTTCCTGATTTTAAAACGCCGGAGTAAACACGGACATAGGTAAGTTTACCAACATGAGTGTCGATTTGAATTTTGAAAGCAAGGCCGCAAAATGGGGCTTCGGGAACCAGCCGGCGGATTTCCTCCTCATTTGTTTTGGGATTGGCGCCTTTGACTTGACTAATATCGACAGGTGAGGGCAAAAATTCGACGATCGCATCCAAGAGGGGTTGAACCCCTTTATTCCTTAGAGATGATCCGGCAAGAACGGGGACGATTTTATAGTCGATGACTGCCTGGCGCAGAGCCTTTTTAAGGTCGTCCACAGCAATTTCCTCACCGGCCAGATACTTTTCGATTAGGCTATCCTCGGTTTCGGCAATTTTTTCGACAAGCTCGTGGCGGTATTTTTCAACATCTGCCTTTGCACTATCCGGAATCGGCACTTCGGTAAACTTCATACCCGACTCATCGGCTTCGTCCCAAGCGTAGGCTTTTTGGGTTAAAAGGTCGATCGTGCCTTTAAAATCGTTTTCTTTACCAAGCGGAATGTTGTAAGGGTATGCCGGAGCGCCGAGACGATCTCTAATCGATTTGAGGGTGGCAAAATAGTCGGCACCCATTTTATCCATTTTGTTGACAAAGCAAATGCGGGGAACTTGGTATTTGTCGGCCTGGCGCCAAACTGTCTCTGATTGTGATTGGACACCTTCTTCGGCATCCAAAACCGTGACGCCGCCATCTAAAACACGGAGAGACCTTTCGACTTCGGCAGTAAAATCGACGTGGCCGGGGGTATCGATAATGTTAATTCTGGCTTCGATATCTTTGTAAGGACCGGAGGCGGGGGTCCAAAAAGTGGTGATGGCTGCCGAGACGATAGTGATTCCCCGCTCCTTTTCCTGCGCCATCCAATCGGTAACGGTGGTTCCCGCATCGATGTCGCCGAGTTTGTAAGTTTTGCCGGTGTAGTAAAGGATGCGCTCGGTGGTGGTGGTTTTCCCGGCGTCGATATGGGCGATTATGCCGATGTTCCTAATTCGTTCGAGCGGATATTGACGATTTTGTGTAATAGCAGCCATGGTAATTGTTAAATTGTTAAATTGTTAAATTGTTGATAGTTAATAGTAACGGCAAGTAATTTTTCCATATTAAACTATAGTGATTATTTGGACTTTGGGAGGGGGCGCTCGAGGTTTTTAATTTCGACTTTAATTTCGGCAACCATGGCCCGCAGTACGGAAACTTCTTCGTCGGCAAGTTCCCAGGCGGCACTTTCACCGGGGCTTGAAGAATCTTGAAAAGCTTCGCCATAGCGAGCTAAAGCTTCTTTTAATTTGACTTCTTCAAGCTCACGAAGCTTTCTTTTAAGTTCTCTTAGTTTTTGACCCTTGGTCGGTATGTTTTGCATAAAATTTTTAATTTCTAATTTTTAATTTCTAATTCTCTTTGTCATTCTGGCAGTTCGATATAACTCACTGCCCTTCAACTGCCCTGAGTGTAATCGAAGGGCTTGTCCAGAATCTGCTGTCTTATTGTTGATTCTGGAGTCCTCACTTCGTTCGTCCCCAGAATGACGACTTACCTATTAAAAACCGATTTTTCTATTTAAGCAGAAAGTGTCAACTTGGGCAAGAGGGTTAACGGCGGATTATATCATAATCTACCAGCGGAAGTGGGAGAAGGCTTTTAGATAGTTACTACGCGCGAAGCGCGGAACTATCGCAAAGCGTTTTACCATCTAAAATGGGAAAAAGCTTTATTAGCCTCGGCCATGCGGTGAATTTCTTCCCTTTTGGCGACTGCTTTACCGGTTCCTTGGGCGGCTTCTAAGATTTCGGTGGCGAGTTTGGAAATTGCCAAGGGTTTATTTTTAAGTCTTTCTACTTCTTTGGCACTTCTGGCACGGGATGCGCCGACAAGCCAGGAAATGGCAAGAGCCTGACGACGCGGGCCGCGGACTTCGATGGGAACCATGTAGGAAGCACCGCCAACACGACGAGGCCTGACTTCGGTTTTGGGGCTAATATTTTCCAGGGCTTTTTCAAAAGTAGCAAGCGGATCCTGACCTTTGGCCTTGATCACGTCGAAGGCGCCATAAACAATTTTTTGGGCGACTGCCTTTTTACCTTCAACCATCACTTTATTAATAAGCTTGGCAACGACATAGTTTTGGTAAATCGGGTCCGGGGCAACATTGATTTTCTTGACGTGACCAGTCCTAGGCATTTGTGGCACCTCCTTCGGCTGGAGCAGACTTCGCTGTTGCGGCTTGGGCGCCGACTGTAGCTGCGGCTTGGGCGCCGCTGGTTGCGCCGGATTTTTTGGTCCCATAAAGTGATCTCCCCTGTTTGCGGCCGGTGACGCCGCTTGTATCGTATTTACCGCGAATAATGTGGTATTTAACACCCGGTAAATCTTTCACACGGCCGCCGCGAATGAGAACGACAGAGTGCTCGGCGAGCTCATGACCCATGCCCGGGATGTAGGCCGTCACTTCTTGTTTATTGGAAAGACGGACTCTGGCGACTTTTCGAAGCGCCGAGTTTGGTTTTTTAGGAGTCATGGTCTTAACAACCGTGCAAACTCCCCTTTTTTGGCCAGAGGGGTAATAAGTGTAGCGGTTTATCTCCAAGGAGACACCAAGGTTTCTCCTTGGCATTCCTCTTCCTAATAGGAAAAATTTAAACTGGCAAAGCCAGATTTAAATTTAATACTAGAGGGAAATTATATAAAATCGGACCAAATTTTACAATTTACCTATTTAATGGCTGCCCGCTCCGGGCTTGTCGGAATGAGGCGACCAATTATATCAGCAGGTCGCCTCACCTCGACTTCGTCGAGCTGATGGCGCTCCTCTGATATAACTGTCAGGTTAATTCTCATTTTATAGCCGCACGATCCGAACTCGTCGGAATTAACCTGCCAATTATTACATTTTCTTTGAGGCCGAGGAGGCGGTCGACTTTGCCTTCGATGGCAGCGTCGGTTAAGACGCGAGTAGTTTCCTGGAAAGAAGCGGCAGAAAGGAAACTTTCGGTATAAAGAGCCGCGCGAGTGATTCCCAAAATTCGGTTGCCGGTTCGCCGCCTTCGGCCAGAACCTTGGTGTTTTCTTCCTGAAAACGGTTTTTGTCGATTAGTTCGCCCGGCAGGAGGACGGTGTCGCCGGAGGTTTCGATCCTGACTTTTTCGCTCATCTTTTTGACAATTGTCTCAAAATGTTTGTCGTTAATGGCAACGCCTTGGCTTTCGTAGACTTCTTGGGCACCATCAATGATGTACTGTTGGGCTTTGCGCAGACCGGAAATTGATAATACTTCTTTAATATCCAGGTAACCGGCTGAAAGCGCGGTACCGGCAGAAACCAGATCGCCGTCGGCAACGGTAAGTTCGGCGGTTGGCGGTATAAAGTATTCGCGTTCGACCGGCGGCTTGAGGTTGGTGCTTTTAATACGAACCGTGTAGCCTTCTTCTGATTCTTCGATTTTAACGCGGCCGGCAATTTCGGAAATTTGGGCGGCATATTTGGGAACACGGGCTTCGAGTAATTCTTCGACACGGGGAAGGCCTTGAGTAATATCGAGCCCGACGATACCGCCGGTATGGAAGGTCCTCATGGTAAGCTGGGTGCCCGGCTCTCCGATACTCTGGGCGGCAATGACGCCAACGGGGGTGCCAATTTCGACTATGTTCCTAGTCACCAAATCGCGACCATAACATTTGGCACAAAGACCGTATTTGGCCTGACAGGTTAATACTGACCGAACTTGGACTTGGGTTATTTGCGCCGCTTCGATTTGGGGAAGATGCTCTTCTTTTATCTCCTCGCCCTTGGCAACGATTACTTTTTTCCTTGGAGAGACTAAATCTTGCGCCGCCACCCGACCGATAAGCCTGGGGGCAAAAGGCGCCTGGCGTTTATCTTCTTTGGCGATTATGATCCCCTCTTGCGAACCACAATCTTCCATGCGCACAATGGCGTCGTGGGCAACATCGACAAGCCGGCGGGTCAGATAACCTGATTCGGCGGTTTTAATAGCGCGATCGGCCAAACCTTTTCTGGCGCCACGGGCACTGGTGAAGTATTCGAAAACGGAAAGCCCTTCGCGGAAGTTAGATTTAATAGGGAGTGGAACGATTTGTCCGGACGGATCGGTAACCAGCCCTCTTATTGCTGATAACTGCTTAACCTGTTCGGCGGTTGCCCGGGAACCACCGGAATCGGAAATAATCTTGATGGAATTGTCGAGGGGAAGGCTACGCCACGTCAGATCGGCAATTTCGTTGGTGACGGAAAGCCAGATTTCCTGGGAAAGGCGTTTTTCTTCGTCTTTGGTGATTAAGCCAAGTTTGAAGTTTTTTTCGACCACTTCAACTTCTTTTTCGGCTTTTTTGATAATTTCCGGTTTTTGGGAAACGATTAAGCAATCAAAAACGGAAACCGAAAGGCCGGAAAAAGTGGCGCCCTCAAAGCCAAGATTTTTAAGCCTGTCGATTAGTTCTATAACTTCAGCTTCGGGGATCTGGTCAATTGCACCATTAATGATTTTCTTAATATAGGCGGCACTGACAGTTTCGTTGATAAAAGGCATTTTTGCGGGAAGCTGCATGTTGAAAAGGATCCGGCCGGCCGAAGTTTCGACAATTTCTTTAGCCATCTTTATTTTAATTTTTTGACGGGTGGCAATTTTACCCAGCTCGCGAGCCAGAACGACTTCTTTTTCACTATCAAAAATATTTTCATAGGGAGGGATCTCTGGGTCCAGCGAAGTTAGGTAATAGATACCGAGAGCCATTTCCTTATTGGGTAAGGTGATCGGTGAGCCGTCAGCCGGACGCAGAAGATTCTTGGCAGCCATCATAAGGTGGGAGGCTTCTTCCTGGGATTTTTGGGAAAGAGGAACGTGCACCGCCATTTGATCACCGTCAAAATCGGCATTGAAACCGGCGCAAATACAGGGGTGGATACGAATGGCGTCGCCTTCTATTAAGATCGGGTAGAATGCCTGGATGCCGAGCCGGTGCAGTGTCGGGGCGCGGTTGAGGAGAATGGGGTGGTTTTTGGTAATCCCCTCCAAAATATCCCAAACTTCGCCTGACCTTCTTTCCAGGAAATGTTTGGCGCTTTTAACATTGGGGGCAAGGCCAAGGTTTATTACTTCGCGAAGAACAAAGGGCTTGAACATCTCGAGCGCCATCTCTTTGGGAATACCGGCTTGATTTAGGGAAAGTTCCGGACCGACAACAATAACCGACCTGCCGGAATAATCGACGCGTTTACCCAAAAGATTCTGGCGGAACCGGCCTTGTTTACCGCGGAGCATATCGGAAAGCGAACGCAGTTCTTGAGAGGCACGGGTAAGTTTTACCCTTTGGGAGTCGATCAGGGCATCAACGGCTTCCTGGAGCATCCTTTTTTCGTTTCTAAGAATAATTTCCGGCGCGCCGAGTTCGATTAATTTTTTAAGGCGGTTGTTGCGGTTAATAACGCGGCGGTAAAGATCGTTGAGGTCTGATGTGGCAAAACGGCCTCCGGAAAGCTGGACCATGGGACGCAGGTCCGGCGGGAGAACGGGCAGAATTTTGATAATCATGGCTTGGGGCATGACGCCGGCTTTTCTCATTCCCTCGACAACCCTTAATTTCTTAGTGGCTTTGATGTGTTTTTGGCCTGTGATTTTGGCGATTTCTTCTCTTAGGGAGCTGGAAAGCTTGGAAAGGTCGAGCGTTTCCAGAGTCGAAACGATGGCTTCGGCGCCCATACCGACCTTAACGAAATCGGCGGCCTCGTAATCTTCGAGCTTCAGGTATTCGTCTTCGGAAAGAAGATCAAGGGGACTAATGGAATTGACCATGGAAGTAATACTCTTGTAAATCTCTTCGAGACGGGAAATTTCCAGAACGCTTTCGTCCCTTAACTTTGCCTGCCTTTGGCGAGAGCCAAGAGCAATTTCTTCGATCTTGAGATCTGCCTGCTCTTTGCCTTTGCCGGCTTTAGATTTGATCTGGTCGATGGTTTTTTTGGTTTCTTTACTCTCCGCCTCCAGCTGCTTTTTGAGATTTTGACGAAGCCCTTCCCTTTTTCCCTGCAGATCGTCTTCGAGCTTTTTGAGAACCGTTTTTTTCTTTTCGCTGTCTGTCGTGATCACCATATAAGAGGCGAAATAAACAACGGCATCAAGATTTCTGGGGGAAATGTCCAGAAGAAGGCCCAGTTTAGAGGGGCTGCCTTTGAAAAACCAGTTATGGACAACAGGAGCGGCTAAGGTAATATGGCCCATCCTTTCGCGGCGGACGCGAGACTGGGTTACCTCGACGCCACATTTGTCACAAATAATGCCTCGGTAGCGGATCCTTTTATACTTGCCGCAGTAACATTCCCAGTCTTTAGTCGGTCCAAAAATGCGCTCGTCAAAAAGCCCGTCTTTTTCCGGTTTCAAGGTACGGTAATTGATAGTTTCGGGCTTAGTAACCTCGCCAAAAGACCAGGTTTTGATGTCGTCCTGGCTGGCCAAGGTTATTTTTAATGCTTCAAAATCTATAAGTTCGTTCACTAATTTATCCTAATTTTTACTCCGAATTTATTCGAATAAAAATCAAGCTCCTTTCGCGTCTTCAAGCTCCATCGGGCTTCCACTTTTGGCGATTTCGGCTTCTGATGCCACAATCTGGCTACCGGCCGCTTCGGCAAGTTCTTGGGCTTTTTTAATATCCTTTTCGGTTTGGGGCGCAACTTCTTCTTGGGCGACTTTGGCACCGATGGTGGCGACATTAAGGCTAAGTGAGTTTAATTCTTTGACCAAGACTTTAAACGATTCAGGGATTAGAGCCTGGGGAATTTCTTCGCCTTTAATGATGGCCTCAAACGCTTTGGCCCGGCCAACGACATCGTCGGATTTAATGGTTAACATTTCCTGCAAAGTATAGGCAGAACCATAAGCTTCAAGGGCCCAGACTTCCATTTCACCCAAGCGCTGGCCGCCCATTTGAGCTTTACCGCCCAAAGGCTGCTGGGTAATTAAAGAGTACGGGCCGGTTGAGCGGGCGTGAGTTTTATCTTCGACCATGTGAATGAGCTTGAGGATATAAGCGGTACCGACAACGATTGGCCGATCAAAAGCGAGCCCCGAACGGCCATCGTAAAGAGTGGTGCGGCCATCAGGCGGAAGCCCGGCTTTTTTAAGCTCGAGGGTGATTTCGTCTTCGGAAATATGTTCAAAAACCGGCAGGGCAACTTTGTAATTCAGTTTGGAGACGGCAATGCCAAGGTGGGTTTCCAGAAGCTGACCCAAGTTCATGCGGGAAAGAACGGAAAGCGGACTGATGATAACATCAATTGGCGTACCGTCTTCCATGTGAGGCATGTCATAAGCCGGAATGATTTTAGAGATAACGCCTTTGTTGCCGTGGCGGCCGGCAAGTTTGTCACCGACTACAACTTTTCTCATTTGGGCGACTTTGACAAAAATTTTGGCAAGAGCGCCGTGTTCGAGCTCATCGCCTTTTTCGCGGGAAAGAATTTTAACATCGATAACCGTGCCCTTTTCCCCGTGGGGCACGCGCAAGCTTGTATCGCGAACCTCGCGGGCTTTTTCGCCAAAGATAGTACGGAGGAGTCTTTCTTCGGCGGTTAATTCCGTTTCGCCCTTGGGAGCAATCTTACCAACCAAAATATCGTTTGGCCCAACTTCGGCACCGATTATAATAATGCCTTCTTCATCCAAATTGGCGAGGTCTTCCTCGGAAACATTGGGAATATCGCGGGTTGTTTCTTCGGGGCCTAGCTTGGTTTCGACAACGGAGGTTTCATATTCTTCAATGTGGATCGAGGTCAAAATATCTTCTTTATAGAGCCTATCAGAAACAACGATAGCGTCTTCATAGCCAAGACCGTCAAAGCTCATGTAGGCAATTAGCAAGTTTTGGCCAAGGGAAAGTTCTCCGTTATCAGTAGCGGAACCGTCGATTAAAATATCACCCTTTTGAACTTTTTGGCCAATGGCGACCCTTGGCCTTTGTGAGTAACAGGTACTTTGAGGAGACCTGGTGAATTTCTGGATAGGAAAAGTAAGAGTGTCTCGGGTTTTGGTTTTCAAGACAACTTTTTTGCTGTCGGCGTAGATTATATTGCCATCCTGGGGAGCTTTAACGACACGACCCATGTTAGTGCCGACGACTTCTTCCATGCCTGTGCCGATAACCGGCGCTTGAGGCTTAATAAGAGGCACGGCCTGACACTGCATATGGGTACCCATAAGGGCACGGTTTGCTTCATCATGAGCCAGAAAAGGGATCAGCGACGCCGAGGTTCCGACAACTTGCCTCGGGACAACGTCGATAAAATTGACGGCATTAATATCGGCAGTCGTAAATTCACCGTGAAAGCGAACCGGAACTCTATCGTCGGCGAAGTAACCTCTTTTGTCGACGGGAACTTGGGCATGGGTGATGTAATAATCTTCCTCGTCGTCGGCAGGCAAATAAACGATTTCATCGGTAACTCTGGATCTGCCGGTTTTATCTTTGGTGACTTTGCGATACGGAGCCTCCAGGAAACCGTAATCGTTGATACGGCAGTAGAGAGACATATAAGTTACAAGGCCAATGTTGGGCCCTTCGGGGGAACGGATTGGACAAATTCTGGAATACTGGGAATGGTTGATGTCAGTTAGACGTCGGAGATTATCCAGCTCGGAAAGAGGATTGGTTTGGTCAAGAATGGTGGAAAGCTGGCTGGAGCGGAAGAATTCGTTAACGGCAGAAATTATCGGGCGGGCGTTAATAAGAGAGGCCGGAGAAGGAACAAGGTCCAGGGGGGTCAAACTCATTCTTTCTTTGATGACCCGCTCCAGGCGCAAGATACCGATTCGAAAAGCGTTTTGGGCAACGAGTTCACCGACGCGACGAATGCGGCGATTGCCAAGATGGTCAATATCGTCAACCCTGCCACGGCCCATGACGAGCTCAAAAAGATAGGCGCAAGCACCGATAAAATCGGACTGGGTTAAAGTTTGGCTCGCCGGATCATCTTTGATGCCGGAGTTTTCTTTAACTTTTCCGAGGCGCTTTTGGATTTTATACCGGCCGACTCGGCCAAGCGAGTAGCGGCGAGGATTGAAAAACATGGTGTCCATGAGCGCTTTGGCATTATCCAAAATGACATGGTCGCCGGGACGCATTTTGCGGTAAATTTCCAAGAGGGCCTCGTCAGTGGTGGTTGTCGGGTCTTTGGCAAAGGTGTTTTTGATGAGTTCTTTGATTTGGTCTTCTTTAACAAAGTCAAAAAGTTTCCAAATTTCTTCATCAGTGGAAAAGCCAATAGCGCGCAGGAAGGTCGTCGCCGGAAACTTACGGCGGCGGTCGATTTTAACGGTGATAATATCGTTTTTGGTAATGGCAAATTCCAACCATGAACCGCGCAGCGGCCTGATTTCACAGCTGTAGAGAATCTTGCCGGTAGAGGGGTCTATTTCGGCAGAATAGTAGGCACCCGGAGCCCTGACCATTTGGTTAACGACGGCGCGTTCGATGCCGTTGACGATAAACGAGCCTTTATCAAGCATGACCGGAAGATCACATAAGAAAACTTCCTGGGAATTTTTGCCGCCGGTTTGCTTGTTTAAAACCGTGGCTTCGACTTTTAGGGGAAGATCGTAAGTTAAGCCCTTTTCAATGGCTTCTTGGGGAGTACGCTTGGCTTTGCCGAAACTGTGACTGGCCAGCGTCAGAGTAAAGTTTTTGCCGGTAAAATCGTCGATCGGGGAAACTTCTTCCAAGACCTCGGCAATGCCGTGCTCAAGAAAATCCGCAAAAGATTCCCTTTGAACCTCAACCAGATCCAGAGCGGGTAAATTATGGTTAGTAGGTTGCCCCCAAACTATACGGTTCGCCACAGGTATTAAAAATTTATATTAATTGACTTTGGCAGACTCACTCTCTTCGCCAAGTGAGAAAGAAGGATCTGAATCCTTTTAAATCAAGTTGAAGGATGATCCACAGGAAAATACTTCTTCACCCGTCAAAGTTTTGCAAAGCAAAATTTAGTCGGGTTAACACGACAAAATCAAGAAGGTATAAAAAATACCTCCTTGAAAAGGATTTGTCTAGGTTAATTTATATCACCGCCGGCTCGTGTTTGTCAATAGGTTTTGCAGTTACTTGTTTGGCGGGGATAAATGCCGTTTTGCAATCAAAGATATTCTTGGATGTTTTTGTTGTGCTCTTCGATAGTTTCGGCGTAGTGGATTTGGCCTTTGGAGTCGTGGATGTAATAAAGATATGGTGTGTCGGCAGGCTCGGCGGCGGCGCGGATGGCAACAAGCCCGGGGCTGGCGATTGGGGCCGGAGGTAAGGCAGCATAGAGATAAGTGTTGTAGCGGGATTTAACGCTTAGGTAGTCGCTGACGGAAACCGGCGCCCACCAGGTTTTTTTGGCCGCGTCGTAGCCTTTGGCGTATTGGACAGTGGCGTCAACCTGGAGTGCGATTTGCGCCTTTAGACGATTGAGGAGAACGCCGGCAATAACCGGTTTTTCTTCATCGGTCCTGGCTTCCCTTTCGATAAGTGATGCCAGAATAACGACTTGATACTCTGTTAAATTATTTTTGAGGCCTTTTTCTAAAATCTGGCTGTCGACTTTTTGGTCAAAGGTATCGCGCAATCTTTGGGCGACATCGGCGGCAGTTGCGTCCTTGGCAATTAAGTAAGTATCGGGAAACATATAGCCTTCCTTGGCAAGTTTTAGATACTCCTCGCGATCAAACTGGGCTTTATCGTTTGCCGGGACATTGATTTTGTCGGAGATTTTTTGAGCTTGTTCTTCAATGCGCAGGCCCTCGGGAAAAGTAATCCAGACATCGATTGCCCCGTGGGTTAACTCTTGGGCGATGTCGCGGCTGGAGAGGGCGGGCGAAAAGCGGAAGTCGCCGGCTTGGATGTTTCCCGCGATGCCCATCTGCGTTGCCAAAAGCCTGAAGGCAAAAGCATTTCTTATAAGACGGGCCTTGTGAAGGTTCCCGGCAATTTGATTTAAGGGCTGGCCGGGCTTAACAACAAAGATTTGACTAGCGGTGTCACTTTTGGAAACGGGCGAGAGCAGAAAATTGTAATACTGGAGGAGGACAAGCGGAGTAATTATTAAAATTATTACCAGGACAATTAAAAGCCGCGGGGTTCTTTTCAATTTTTAATCTCCTCGCGAGTCGCCCTGTGATAACGGCCACGGCGTTTGTCAAAGATAAAAATGCGGCCGCAATGGCAGGTTACTTGTTGAGAATTGTCTCCCCTTTCGACTTTTGCGCCGAGCGCCAGAACCCGGCCGCAGCCGACACATTTGCCATGGAGAAGAATCCATGCTTGAACCGGAGCGAGCATTCGTTTAATCATTATTATCCGAATTTATACAAATTTTTACTCCGAATTAATTCGAATAAATTAGGATTAATAATTCGGATCAATTCGAATCCAGATAGCTTTGCAAAATTAAAGCCGCGGCATATTCGTGTTCTTTTTCGCGGCGCGCAAGTTTTGGTATCCCGAGTTTAATCATATTTTGGGTTGCCTGTCCAGAGGTCAAAGTTTCGTCGATTAGGATTATTGGGACGTTGGGTTTTTGGGTTTTTAGGTGGTGGGCAAAGTCTGTAAATAATTTTTTAATTTTGCCTTCGACAAAGCCCAAAACAATTTTGTCGACCACTTCTCTATCGATAATATCGATGATTTGATCAACTGCTTCTTGCTGATTTTGGTGAGTGATGGTTTTGTAAGGGGTGGCGATTTGACCATCGGAGACGGCAAGGCCAGTTGTCCTTACGCCAAGGTCGATGCCCAGGATCATGATTGTTAATTGTTGATTGTTGATTGTTGATTGTCAAATCAGGCTGGCAACCACTACCAGCCTTTTAAGGCTGGTGCCGGGTGGGACGCAGGTCATAAGGGTTAGATTACGACCGCTTGTTGATATCGGAGCAAGGACAGAGGTATCTTTGGGGTCGACAACTTTTGAATACTGGACGACGTAACGGTAGGTTTTGCCTTCCAGCTCGGCTATGACTTCGTCACCGATTTCGAGGTCGGAAAGGTTGGTAAAAATCTCGCGGTAATTTTTCGGATTGGCAAATTGCGGAAGGACGGAGTGGCCGGTAATAAAGCTGTTGCCAACCTGCCCCGGTAAGGCAGACCCTGGAAAGTGCGAAAGATTATCGTAAAAGTTAAGATTGTCGACCAATGTTTTGGCCTTTTCGATTTTTAATTTAGGCACAGTCAGATAAAACTGCGCCGGTCTTTCGCCTTGGGGCCTGTAATCGGTTGTAAAGTACGAGAAACCGTCCGAGTCTTGGGCAACCTGGACCGTGGCGGCGATAATTTGAGCAGACAAAACTTGGGCCTTGGGAATCGGGGCATTTTGGCTTGCTTTGGCGGAAAGTCTGGGCAGAACTTTTGCCTGCCAGACAATAGCCGGCCAGGCGGCAAAAATAATCGAGGCAATGCCCAAGAAGGTTATAAAACCATAAAATGTCCGTTCGCGCTGGCGGTTTTGGGTTCTAGCGCCTTGCGGAGGCGCTTTTATGTACAGTACCAAGGCCATTAAGAGATTTCTATTTTAAACTTTATTTTGGATTTGGTGCGAGGGATCGAATCAACAAAAGGAATGGCCGGCGAAAAGGAAACTTGAACATCCGAAACCTCCGGCTTAAGTTTTATGACCGATCTGGTTTCTTTTACGCTTTTGCCGCTGATTTGGGAAGCGAGCTCTTCTTCATTAAACTTGGGGATTAGTTTAGCCCGGTATTTACCGGAAAGATTTAAGGCGTCTTGCACCCTTTTAACGGATAGGTCGAAAGATTCGATGTCTTCGGGCCTTGACTGGAAATCGGGTTGATTTTGGGAAGTTTGGCTAATCAACTGCTTGAGATCAAGGTCGCTGAAGGCGATGGCGCCGGCTTCTATTTCCATATCGAGACTGATGAGTGAAGCCTCTTCGTCGAGCTTTTTATCAAAATCCTTCCTGGCGATTTTGATGACCAGTGACTCGTCAAAGATTTTGGCGCCGGCGGATTTTTGCTTAAGATCGTCTTTGGCTTTTTGGATTAAGTTATCGGTTAGGGACTTTTCAAGTTTTTCCAGATCGTCTTTTGAGGCAACAGTCGCCTCTTTTTCGTCGCCGCCCAAAAAGGCATTGTCGCTTTCGGCATAGTAGAGAATTTCATCAAAACCGACGATGGTAAAGGCGGTTCCCTGCGCAATATTTGATTTAGGACCAACCTCAACGGCCAGGGCGCTAACTTTTGCCTGACCGCTTGTGCTACCAACTCTTGCCGGTACCTCAACCTCGCTTTCGATTTTGAACTTGAGGCCGTCTTTGGTGATAATCTCGGTCGCGAGCGGAAACTTCTTGGGGGCGGAGGTGTCAAAATTAAAAAGCTTGATATCGCCTTTGGCGTGATTGCCGATTTTTTTAGTGCCGGTGGCGACGGCTTTTTGGCCGCCTGCCGCGCGGCCGGTGACAATACTGCCGGGAATTTGAGATGCGGCAGGGTCAAGCGCGGAGTTCGGGATTACTTTGGCGGAAAAACTGCCATCCTGGGTGCGGGCGGCAACTTTAATTGTAACTTGGGCGGAAGTCAAAGTTTGGCCGGCGACAAAGAGGCCGATAGCCACAATTGCAATCACTGCCGCAAAGATTACGGCCAGTCTTTGCGGTTTGGGAATTTTAATTTTGGGTATTTTCGGCTTTTTTTCGGGCGACTCGATGACCGTTTGCGGGCTATTGGCAAATTCGACGGCATAATCTTCACTCCTAATTGACTTTTGGGGAGATGGAGGGGCGACGGGGAGAGGAATTTCTTTTGCCTGCAAAACATCCTGGCCGGCGACAAAGCCCAGTTCATCCGGCTCCCCAATGTTTTGCGGTTTTATGGCTTGCTCCATTTTAGCGCCGGGAAGCGGATCATGGCCTAAAATGTCGGCCGCTTGGGCGTAGGCGACAGAGGCGGCGAGCTCATCGTCTTCGAGGACATCAACTTTAGGCTGGTTTATAAAAAGGCTTTCCATTGACGCATTTTGGATTTTGGCAAGAAATTCTGTGTCGGGCTCCCCATAAACAACGATACGGGCGGGCAGACTTTCTGTTTCTTCCTTAAGCTGGCCGATGAGATTTTCTAAATTCTCGATAGTTAATGCGCGAGTAGAAGTTTTTGTCGCCTGCACTTTATTATTTTTAACCAGATGGACTTCGCAAAAAGTTGAGTCATGATCTTGAAAAATTCCCGCTAAAACTGCCTGCGGGCTAATTCCTTCTGTTACCTTGAGGTAGTGATTAATTGAGGAGGCAAGGGAAACAAAAGCCTGGGCTTCTAGTTCCAAATCCTGGCTTAGGTCTTTTAGAATTTTGGTGCAGTCGGCGGAAATATCCTCGCCTTCGAAATACGATTGGCAAAGGCCGAAAACAACTTTTTCAACATCAGTGGCGGCGGTTTCGGCGGCAATATCGATGGCAGCTGCTGTCTCGTGGATTAAATTTTCGGTATTGACATATGGCTTTTCTTCGAGCGCTTCTATTTTGATATTTTCTGTATCGAAATCCCAGATGCAAGCTAAGATTTTTTTTGGAGTTAAGGTGAGGGCAAGGTAACTTTCCGGGGACTCTAGTTTGGGTTTAATCTTGGAAAATAAACTAAGTTTTTCTGCGAATAAGCGAGGCTTTTCTGCGAATAAGCGGAGCTTTTCTGCGAATAAGCGGAGGGGTGCTTTTGGGAAGCGGCGAAGGTACGGAGATTTCCGTAAGATCGCTGGCGCTTTTAGTTTTGGCTGCCTGATTGGGTTTGCCTCCAAGTACAAAAAACCAAACTAAAGCGGCGATGATCGCGATAAGAGTCAAAATGCCGGCTACAATAATAACAAGTCTTAATTGCTTGATTTTAGAAGTGCCGCCGGAAGGGGGTGTTTGTGAAGCTTGCCCTTCTCGGGGCGCAACATAGGGGGTCGGGTCCGGCTGGATAGGCAGTGGCGGGGAAGGCGGTTGGGGCGGTTGGGGAGCTGGCGGTGGTGTAGCGCCTAAAATCGGGCCGGCGGGGGTAGACGGCGAAGAGGTTTGCGCAAGCGAAGGAAGAGCATCAGGAAGCGGTGCAGGGGTATCGTCTCCGACGGCGACGAATTGTCCCGGCTGGATGGGCCCGGCTGATGCGGCTTTAGGTGCAGCTGCGGCGGGAGTGCTACTAGACCAGGGATTTGGCGGTGTATCTGCGGCGGGCGGTTTGGGTGATCCAGGTGGATTATCTTTGGGGGCAGTAGGGTCCATAGTGATCTTTAAGGAGACAACCTGCGGTTTTCTCCTTAATATTCCTCTTTCCCTTTATGGGAAAAATTTAAACTGGCAAAGCCAGATTTAAATTCAATTGTAGTTAGAATCACAACAATTGTCTACGGCTCGATTGTAGCATAGATGCGGCGGATGCCGGAACCGGCTGATTCCTCTTTGATTATTTTAAACTCTCCCAGTGTTCCTGTCGAGGCGGCGTGCGGACCACCGCAGAATTCTTTGGAATAGGCGTTTTTAGGACCCGCGGCACCGATAAAATAGATATTGACCAGATCACCGTATTTGTCGTCAAAAAGTCCAATGGCGCCAAGTTCATCGGCGGCGGCTTTGGGCATAGTAATTTTCCCGACCGGGAGATTATCTTGAATTTTCTGGTTAACGATTTTTTCGACTTTTTTTATTTGCTCATCTAGCATTTTCGCGCCGTGAGTGAAATCGAACCTTAACCTTTCATCGGTGATGTGCGAACCGGTTTGATGGACGTGATGACCCAGAATATCGCGCGGGGCCTGATGCATGAGATGGGTGGCGGTGTGGAGTTTGGCGGCACGGTCGGATTGAGTGGCCAATCCCCCTTTGGTCTTTTCGCCGGCTTTTCGGGAAAGTTCCTGATGAGATTTAAACTCTTTTTCAAAACCAGGAACATCAACTTGTTTTTTTTCTTCGAGTGCCATCTCGACGGTTAACTCAATTGGAAAGCCGTAGTTTTGGTAGAGATTGAAAGCGTCGCGGCCGGAAATATTGCCGCCGATTTTTTCAAATTCACGAATACCTTGAGCCAGGGCTTTTTTGAATTTGGTTTCCTCTTTTTTCAGCTCATCGACAATTGACGCTTGGAATTCCTGGAGTTTTGGATAGAAAGATCCGTAAGTTTTAACGATGGTTTTAACAGTATCTGACAAAAAATCCTGATCTATTTTCAGAAGCGAGGCGTGACGGATGAGGCGGCGGACTAGACGGCGCAGGATGTAGCCGCGTTCGACGTTACTTGGGGTGACGCCGTCTGATATCAAGAAAACCGCTGCGCGCAGATGGTCGGCAATGATGCGGGCGGATTTATCATTGTATGCATTTGACAGGTCTTCGATTTGTTTCATGAGCGGGGCGAAAACATCGGTTTCGAAGATTGACGGCGCGTTTTGTAAAACAGCCAGCATGCGCTCCAAGCCCATGCCGGTGTCAACGTTTTTCTGTTTGAGTGGAACATACTCGAACTCATCTGGATTCTTGATACTTGATACTTGACCTTTGACACGTTTCTCGTACTCCATAAAAACGTCGTTCCAGATTTCCACAAACCGCTGCGGGTTTCTCGCAGGCTCTTGACCGTTAAGCGATCCGCCCTCGACGTCGTAAAACATTTCGGTATCCGGGCCGCAGGGGCCGGTTTGGCCGACCGGGCCCCACCAATTATCTTTTTTGCCATATTTGAAAATATGGCCTTCGGGAAGCCCTAGTTTTTCCCAAATATCAAATGACTCCTGATCAAACGGGGCATCACTGTCGCCGGCGAAAACGGAAACATAAAGACGTTTGGCGTCGAGTTTTAAAATGTTGATGAGAAAATCGTATGACCAGGAAATCGCTTCTTTTTTCCAGTAATCGCCAAGCGACCAGTTACCAAGCATTTCAAAAAATGTATTGTGGACGCTGTCCCCGACTTGGTCAATGTCGTCGGTACGCAGGCATTTTTGGACGTTGACCAAGCGTTTGCCTTCGGGATGCGGGGCGCCCAAAAGATATGGGACGAGCGGATGCATACCGGCTGTTGTAAATAAAACTCGTTGAGTGCCGACAAGCTCGACGTCTTCTTTTGGCACCAGCGACGCCGAAGGGATTACTTTGTGTCCCTTCTTTTCAAAAAACTTTAAATACTTCTGGCGGAGTTCGAAGGATTTCATATGGATTATTATATATGTTCTTGGTCATTCTGGGGAACGAAGTGACTCCAGAATCTTACTGGAGAGTAGATTCTGGACAAGCCAGAATGACAATTTTATTTAGGATTCAGCTCGGGGGGCGGGGCGGCGGAAGAAAAAGCGGCGGCCTTTTTTCTGGATTTCTTCGATGTGCTTTGGGACATCTTC
>JACPKK010000023.1 GCA_016187105.1 Candidatus Curtissbacteria bacterium
CCAGGCCTTTAACAATTCCCCCCTTCGCTTTCATAAAGAAATAAAAACCGTATGCGCTAATAATTACCAAGGCCGGTATCATAAGTGATGCCCTTGTCGAGGTCATCACGGGCAGTGTTGGCGCCGCCGCAATCGGAGCTATTGCAAGCCACGCCAATGGCATTTTCCAATTGCTAGGCTTCCTCGCCGCTAAAAAATAAATGCCCAAAGCCAGAAAAGGCAAATCCCAAAAATACAAAAGACCAAAACCGCTGCCGGGAACAACCATGCGTACTACCTGATCAGACTTCCCAAACAGAAAATCAAACCTAAAATTGGCAAAGTAGCCTTCAAGAAACTTTTGGGCGTAGACTATGCGCCGGTTATGGATAACTTGGCCAAGCGCCCCTTCATTCACGCTAAATTGCGTTGACTGTTTTATAAGGTCGGGGTCGCCAAACGCCGAAACACCCCGATACCTTGCCTGGCCGCCGCCCGCTAAAAACAAAATAAAAACTGCCGCCAATATTATCGGTGTCAAAAATAGAACCGCTCTTCTCAATTTCAACTTCTTTATGTATAAAGCCGCGAGAATCACCGCAAACAAAGGCACAAAGATATAAGCGGAAAAATAGGCCAATATCGCCAAAACAAAAAAGACTGCCGAAGCAAACAAAAACCGAGCCTTTCCCTTTAGGAAAAAATACGTCGCAAACACCGTAAAAAATATCGGCAGCGTTGCAAAAAAGTTTACCCTGCTATACGTCACGTGCCACGGTGAAATTGCCAAAAAAAGCGCAGCGGTTCCTGCCAGCTTTTTGCTTTTGAAAAGCTCTTTGGCAAGAAGACAAATACCAAAAATGGAAAAAGTTCCTAAAACTGCATTAGTAAATCTGGCTCCAAATTCGTTTAACCCAAAAATAGCAACCGCAGGAATGTTTAAGTAAGTAAGTAGCGGGGGAGTATAACCATCGTATGCGCGAAACAGAAACGGGAAGCTTTCACCAAATTCGTCCTTGCCTGTTTTTAATATCGAATAAGCGTTGTAAGCTGTTGAGGCTTCGTCCCAGTCTAGGCCCGGCGGCAGACTGGAAAGCAGAAAGAAGCGCAGCATAAAGGCAACGACAAAAACCAAAATCAGCATAGCGGAAGTATATCATTCTCCAAGCTTAAGCAATCCAAGCCTGCCGAAGAAGTGCCGGGAGTCAGAATCGAACTGACATAGCCCGTTTTTCAGACGGGTGCGTTGACCACCTCTGCCATCCCGGCGCGTCGTCTTGGTGGACTCGAGAGGACTCGAACCTCTGACCTTCTCGGTGTAAACGAGACGCTCTAGCCAACTGAGCTACGAGTCCATTGTATCCAAATCCGTCATTTACTCTAGACCAAAATTCGTTATAATTTTGGAGAGGAAGAACAGACTAAAAGTCGAGCGAAGGAATATTAATTATCTTCGCGAGACACAATAGTCTAGTTCTGACGAAGTGCCGGGGACAGGAATCGAACCTGCACGTCATTTTATTGACACCAGCCCCTCAAGCTGGCCTGTCTACCGATTTCAGCACCCCGGCATAACCATTTATTATACTCAATGCTTTGTCTATTTTAAACTTCTTTCTACTTAGATAAGGCAAGTTTTCACTATAGTACATTATTCTTATTAGATTCAGGCTGCCTTTTTTTGCAAACCTCAAGAGATAATAAGTTTTGTGTTCAGTTATCCTCCCATTCATTCCATATAACTTTTCAATTTGTTCCTTAAGCCATTTTATATGTTTTACACTAGCAGACATAAAAGTTGTGTAGAGCATAAAACTGCTTTTCCATCTTTTGTCCCAATACGAGTACGTACAACCGTCACCATCTAAATGTCCTCTTAAAAAATCTGCAAAGTACTCTGGAGGAATTCTTAAACTACCCATTGTTTTAGTTTTGTTTGGGATTAGTCCTATTTCTAATAAGAATTTGTAGAGTGCTACATTTCCAAATTGAATTTGAAAACACTTCGATTGCGAGTAGGAGCCAATTTTGGGGCTGATTTTATTTTTGAGATTAAGTATTTCGGCAAAGGTTTTTAATTGTTCCCTATCCTTGGACGTTAAATTTATATGCCTTCCATCTTTAGAAAGGTTTCCATCAGTTGTAATCAAGCCAACCGCGTAGGCCAAGTTCGCATCCCAAACCACATATAAATTTTATCATACCTCAAGAGATAGCGTATACCGAACCTCATTATACTGTGGGCAAGAGAGGAGTCGAACCTCCACAAGCTTTTCAGCTCACAGCGTCCTGAACGCTGCGTGTCTACCATTCCACCACTTGCCCTAAAACTCTCGTATCAAAACTGCAGCAATTTTACCAGAAATGGCTGCCTTTAACTACATTAACATTGACACCGAATTTAGGACATGGCATATTGGTATCATGCCAAAAAAACTTGGCCTGTTTTTTATGTGGATGGTCCTTACTCCAATTGTGCTAGGACTATCGACATTTTTACTCCTCACAAACACGGCAAGAATTAACCAAATCGTATCTACTACAGGATCACTTGTCGCCCAGGAGTCAAAAACAAATACTCTCGACGGCCAGATCCTCGGCACCGAAATTTTCGATATGCGCCCCTATCTTATTGCTAGTACCCTTCAAAAAACAGTTCTTGCACCCTACGCCGCCTATATGGTCGAAATCTCCGACAAATACGGCATTGACTACAGGCTTATCCCGGCAATCGCCATGAAAGAATCGGGTGGGGGTAATAAAGCGCCCAAGGACACTTATAACGCCTGGGGCTTCGAAAACGGTAAAACCCGATTTGATTCCTGGGAGCAGGCCATTGATATCGTCGGCAAAACACTTAAAGTTAGATACGTTGACAAGGGGCTGGTAACCGCCGAGCAAATTATGCCGGTCTATGCCCCGCCTGCCGTTGAAGCGGGCGGCAAATGGGCAAGAGACATCAATTACTTCTTCTCCAAGATGGAAAGCTTCCAATAGCGGCAAATACACGCTAAAATCACCTCTAGTGGA
>JACPKK010000028.1 GCA_016187105.1 Candidatus Curtissbacteria bacterium
CGCAAGCGGCAGTTTGGGAAGACAGCTGGTTATAAACGGCGGAGTTTACGCCAATGCGGTCAATTTGCCGAGGAAGCTGGGCGGAAGCCTGTGCCCAAGCGGGCCGCAATGCGATAATACGGTGACGCCGGCCAACCAGTTTGTCTTTGACGCGAAGTATCTGGCAGGCTTAAACAATATCATTGGTACTCCTTCTATCTCCTGGACAGAAACGGCGCCGTAGAAACTTTTACTATCAAATTTTACTGGACTGTTTGGCTTATAACGGCAAGGACGTCTTTGGCGCCTGCTATTTCTTCTTTACTGTGCCTTTCCTGAAAGGCTTTTCGAGCTTGCTCCTTGCCGTTTTCATCAAGCATTGCCGAAGAAAGGCGGACTCGGAACCAGTCGCGAATTATGCCGGGGCCGCCAGCGATAAATTCCTGGTAATTTGGCAGGCGCATTTTTAAGATTTTTTCCATATCCTCCCACGTTTGCGGTGATTGGGTTAAAAGATTTTCTCGAAGCTTAGCTTTTGTTTGACGGACGGCTTTCGCGGCACCGCGGCTTGAACGAGATCTTCGTGGATTTTCTGGACTCATTGGTTTTTGGAGCAGGAGCCAGGTGATTATTGATTATCTCCGAGCACCTGTCAAGTATCGAGGATCTTTGTTCTACTTAGGTAATATTTGGGTAGAGGATTTTAAAACCGCCACTTGCGCGGTTTTGGCTTGCGGTTTAAAATGCCCGAGTCAAGAGTACCACGGGCAGTAAGTGTACCACGAGTACCACAAGCAAGAATTAAGAGCCCGTGATACCCGTGATACTCATGATTCCCGTGATACCCTTTTTTAAATCAAAACGCCTGGGTATTGACCTTGGTACTTCCAATTGTCTAGTCTGGGCTTCCGGCGAAGGTGTAGTTTTGGCCGAGCCGAGCGTGGTAGCCGTTGATGCCGTAAGCGGCAAAGTGGTGGCGGTTGGCAGTGAGGCGCGCGAAATGCTAGGGAGAACGGGCCCGCCTAGACTGGCTTCGGGCGAGGCTGGCAGTAATTTGATCGCCCAAAAGCCTTTGCGCGACGGCGTGGTCGCCGATTTTCTGGTGGCGCAGGCGATGCTCAAGTATTTTATGACTAAAGCTTTGGGGACAGCGCGCCTGATGCGGCCGGAAGTGATGGTTTGCGTGCCAAGCGGGATAACGCAGGTAGAGCGCAGGGCAGTTCTGGAGGCGGCACTGACTGCCGGCGCCAAGACGGCATACCTCATCGACCAATCTTTGGCAGCAGCCATCGGTGCCAAACTGCCAATTGAGGCGGCTTTCGGTTCGATGGTTGTCGATATCGGCGGAGGCCAGGTTGGGGCGGCGGTGGTTTCATTGGGTGGCACTGTGGCATCGGCGTCTGCTAAAGCAGGCGGGGCAAAAATTGACGAGGCGATTGGGGCCCACTTGCGCCGGGCGCACAATTTGATAATCGGCGAACGGATGGCCGAGGATATCAAAATAAAAATCGGCGCGGCACTTCTCATGAACCCGAAGAAGACAATGGAGGTGCGCGGCCGCGACGCGATTTTGGGTCTGCCAAAGACGGTTGTTGTCGATTCGCACGAGATAACAGGGGCGATCGGGCCGGTTTTGGCAAGTATTGTCACCTGCATCAAAAATGTATTGGAGCAGACGCCGCCAGAGCTTGCCAGTGACATTATTGAGCGGGGGATGGTGCTGACGGGCGGCACGGCGCAGTTGAGGGCTTTGGACAGGCTGATTAGCAGTCAAACCAACGTGCCGGCGCCCGTTAGCGAAGACCCGATGCACGCGGTGGTCTACGGCACAGGCATGGCGCTGGAGAATATTGATAGCTGGAGAAGGCTTCTGCATACAAGGTAGGGTTTTTCCGCGGCTTTTCGCATCCAAAAAGCGTTCGGCCATTTTTCTTCGGGGTCCTGTCAGTCGGTTCCTCCCCGCTGAAAGCGAGGCTCGCCTTCGGCGGCCCGCCAGTGCTCGTCGACTGGTGGTTCGTAGCGAAGGATTGATTCCGTTTGGTCGACTGCGCGCTGTCGGGAGCCCCTCCACGACTGCCACCCGACGGAGTTTATCCTGAGCGAAGTCGAAGGGTCAAGTTTTTGGATGCTTCAAAGCTGCTCCTTTCATCGGCGCCCCCGTCAAATTTCTGATCGTGGAGAAATTGGTGAGGCTAGTGTTTTGGCAAAAACAGATGACCTTTGTAGAGTGGTGAGTTTCTTATATCAAACTATAATAAACGATATTAAAAGGTTCGTTTTTAATAACAAAAAGACGATTTAGTGTACGTTTACAAACTGCGGCAAGGTGTAAAATAGGCATTTTTGAGGTCAATAGTGTAAAATAGAAGTTGGTATTTAGCTTCACGGGCCGCTAATTGCCCCTAAGAAGGCTAAAATTTATGCAGAACATAGCAAAAGTCGACGTTTTGGGGGTAAAAATCTCGGATTTAGACGAGGAAACGGCCATTTCTGAAGTCTTGAGGCTGGCGAAGGATAAAAAGGGCCATCATATGGTGGCAACAGTCAATAGCGAATTTGTGATGCTTGCCCGCCGAAACCGCGATTTTTTGAGGGTTATTTCGGCTTGCGACTTGAATTTACCAGATGGCGCGGGTGTTGTTTTGGCGAAGCTAATTTTGGGAGGCAAGGCGCAAAGTCGGGTAACGGGGGTAGATTTAGTAGAAAAACTGTGTGCAAGATGTGCTAAAGAGGTTGTTACAGTAGGCTTTTTGGGCGGTTTTCACAGTGTAGCAAAGGAAGTTTCCAAGCGCCAAAAAGCCAAATTTGGCGGGCTTAAAGTGCGTTTTGCGGCTGCCGGAGACCCAACTATGGGTTACGATTTGAAGCTGAAAAGGGCAATTTCGGCCCGCGGGCGGGTTGACATCTTGTTTGTCGCTTACGGCATGGGTCGCCAGGAATTTTGGATTGACAGGAACATAAAACATCTAAATGTCGGCGTTGCCATCGGCGTTGGCGGCGCATTTGACTATATTTCCTCTGTGAAAATGCGTGCTCCGAGGTTTGTGCAAAACATTGGCATGGAGTGGTTATGGCGTCTTGCGGCAGAACCGACAAGAATTTGGCGAATGAGGGTTTTGCCCCTTTTTGCGGTTTTGGTAGTTTGGCAGTTCGTACGACAAAAATTTTAGGGTTTTAGGAAATTTGGCGCTTTTTCGGCGACTTTGCCAAAATTTCACAAAATTTGTCAAAAAAGAGGAAATTATAAAAAATCCGGATTTTTTGCGCTCTTAAAAATAATAACTTATAAATAGAAAAATTTGGCTAGAATTTTTCCCACTATAACCCCTGTAATTAGGTTGGAAAATTGCGGATTTTTCGGTAAAAATAGGGGACTTAAGAGGGCTTAAAAAGGGCACTTTTGGGGCAAAAATACGCGCTGAATTGGCTTTGTATAATTTTTCTCTTTTTGGCCTTATTTATATACAAAATTAGCTAGTAAAAAACTTACCCAATATTGTTTTTGGGCCCGGATTTTTTAATTTTGGCAAGAGGTTTTAGCGGCAAAAAAAGCTTTCAAAAAGCCCCGCTAAACTGGGGATAATATGGGCCCTTATGTTTCTAGATTGTGTGGCTTAAAAAATTATCCTGTAGTTGATGAAAAAGGCGGTTTTGTTAGCTTCAAAGTGCGCTTTTTAGGCGTTGATTTTTTCTATTTTAACCATCTAGAATGAAGTAGGTACCATAATGGCAAAGTTTGTTCCGGATGTAACGACTAACAGGTGGGTTGTCATTGCCGAGGGCCGTCTGAAGCGCCCTCACGAGCCAGCCGAGGCTAAGGCGCCAGCCGGCGGGGCAGCTGGCGGAGGCTCGAAAGTTTGTGTTTTTTGCCCCGGCAATGAAAATCCGCCAGCCGGCGGACCGGGCGAAGAGGTATTTAGGATAGGCACGGGGCAAGCGTACGGGCCGGGCTGGGAGGTGCGGGTTATTAAGAATAAGTACCCGATTACCGACTTCCATGAGGTAATCATTCACTCACCGAGCGATACTGACGATATTGACAGGTTACCACTGGATCAGGTTGTCAAGATAATCCAAACCTATCGCCAGCGCTACAACTTCCATAGCCAAAATGGCCATGTGATGATTTTTAACAACGTTGGCGAGAATGCCGGAGCCTCGATTAGCCACCCCCATTCGCAGTTGGTGGTTGTGCCCAGGCAAATTAATATAGATTCTTTGGCGCTTGAGCCGACTATTAACGTTGTCGAGGATAACCGCAAGTTCGTGGTTTTTTGCCCCGAATTTTCGCAGTGGCCTTTTGAAGCGTGGATTGCGCCGAAGGCGGGCGGTGAAATGTTTGGGCAAATAACGGATGAGGCGATAGAAGACCTGGCAGAAGTTTTGCAAAACATATTGAGGAGACTTCTTACCCATCTTTCCAAAGAGCGCGAGGGGCAGTGCCATTTCCACCCGGGAGTGCCGCAAGTGGCTTTTGAAAAAGGACCGGCGTATAACTTTTACATCCACCATGGAGAAAATTGGTATTTGAGGATAATTCCGCGGACTATCCACCGCGCCGGCTTTGAGCTGGGCACGGGGCTTTCGGTTAATATTGTTGACCCGACAGAGGCGGCGGAAGTATTAAGGGAAGAGCGGATAGATGAGCTTGCTTAACCTCTTGTACTTGATCCTTCCTAATATATACTAAAAAGAATTGTCATTCTGGCTTGTCCAGAATCTGCTTTTCTTGATTCTGGAGTCGCTCCGCTCCCCAGAATGACGAAGGATGGGTATGAAGGTAAACGTGGCTATTTTTTGTGACTAGGCAGGTTTTAATATTTTCCGGATTACTTTTTTAGCTTCTTCGGGGTCTTTGATGGCGAAATAGTCTACGGGCGTTTTTGTTATTGCATAATCATTGCCACCAGGAAAGATCGCGTCTCCTATAAAAACCATATTTTTGATTTTTACCTTCAGGAATTTTTCCATTTGTTTTAGGCCATAGGCTTTGTCTATACCTTTTTTTGTTATATCAATTGACGTATAGCCGGCGGCATGCACTTCCAAGTCGGGCAAATACTTTTGCAGAAGCTTGGCGATTTTCAGCTTCAGAGGGGTGTTTTTGTCCCTCCACTTGTTTTTAAGTTCGACACCTTTGTCTCCTAAAACTTTGACAACATCCTGTCCTAGGGCAGACCAGGTTATTTGGCTACCGCGGTTCTCGATTGTTTCCCCGTAAGTTTTTTCCGGTTTTTTGTAGTCAATTTCTTTAAAAACTTTTGTGAACGCTGACATGATTCTATCGACTTGATCAGCTGTTAAATTGTGCGTGTAGATATTTTTCCAGCCATTGTTATAACGGAAAAAAGATGTAGCGGTAACAGGGAACAGGAACAATTTTGTTAAGAGATCTTTTGGTACTTTTAGCCTATTTAGGAGTTGGTGTTTAAAGAGTTCCAGCTTTCCGCCTCCTATGACCGCGACATTTTTTTGCATTAGCAGACGCTCTAATAACCGATTCATTTCTTTATCAATAGTCGATTTGCTCGGCGCAAGAGTGCCGTCGAGGTCAAAAACGATAAGGTTTTTGTTTTTGAGATTTTGCCGGTGGGTTATTTTCATAATATTGAATATTTCCTAAAGAATAAGTTCTCAATATTCTATCATATTTAGTTGGAATATAAAAAGGGTTGAGGGTGAATGATTAGTCAAAAATTGGGGAAAACTACGAACGAAAATCTAATTATAAAAAGGCTAGTTAAAAGCTAGAATTGCAGATTTTGAGAGGAAAACGTCAAGGATTGAGTAGTTTATAGACCCGGAGTCCCGACGATGTCGGGACGAGGATCGCAAGACTACTTTTTATTAAGTAGTCTTATTACTCGTTGGTGCAAAAGGCCGTTTGAGAAAACTCCGCAATGAGAAGTCAGCGAAAATTTGCCGGAAAAATCCGAAAATTTGCCGCCGGCTTCTTGGCAAACAAGTGAGGGCGCCGCGAAATCCCAAATGCTGCCACCCGGTTCAACTTGAATATCCGTATTGCCTTTAAAAAGTTGGCTAAAGCCATATGGTCCAAGACTCCTGCCGTGGTATGCGTCATTATCTAATTTTACGAATCCTCCCAGCCACAAAGATTTCGTTATGCGGCGGATAATAGACAATGCCGATAATGGGCTTATCGTTTTCTAAAACTGCAAGGAAAGTTGCCCAGAGCGGAAGACTGCGGATAAAGTCTTTGGTGCCGTCAATGGGGTCGATGACCCATTTAAAGCGCGCTTGGGGGTTGGTAGGTTCAAATTCTTCGCCGATTATTCCGTGATCCGGGAATTTTTTGGCAATAATTTTGCGGATTAGCTGTTCGGCTTCGCGGTCGGCGCGCGTTACCGGAGTATTGTCTGGTTTGTAAGTTACTTTCGGTTGGGACTTGAAATATTTTAGAGCCAGATTGCCGGCTTGGCGTGCGGCATCGATGGCAACATCTATCATGATGTGAGTATAGGCAGTGATTGTTAGTTTTTCAAATAGGAAAAAAATGAACGATCGTCCAAAAATGTCTGAAGCTGGAACGGTCAAAAGGCAGGTTATTAAACTTGGAAATAATTGCGCAGGAGATTTTGCTTGTCCATGGACTTTACTTCCATGTAAGTAATATAGTTTGCAACGCCAAAATTATGTTTTAAGAAGTCTACCTGTTCCTTACAATGGAACGGGTGTACAAAAACGCTCTTTTGAAGCGGAAAAAAGTTAAGCCTTTTCAAATGGTGGCGCAATAGGTTACGGGCTTTCTTTTGGCCTTCCGGAATGTCGAAAATTACTACACGCCAAACGTTGTCCCATATAGCCGGTTTTTCAATTTTCATTGTTTCGAGCTGGTAAGTTAAGGCTTTTTGTTTGCCAGAATCTGTTATGGTAATGGTTATTTCACCATCCGGTTTTTCTGAAATGGTAAGGAGATCTTGTCTCTCGAGCTTGCGAATAACTCTTTTGACGTAATCATGTTTCTTTTTATCATCAGCGAAATATTTGATGATATAGCCGAGAGAAGGGAAGACAAGTATTGTGCCAAAGAGGGCACTGACTGCTAAAGTAGCAAAAATACTTTTTGCAAGTGTTGAATTATCAATTCTTTTAAGTTTTGTTCTCATTAAAAATTTATACAAACAATACTACATAACTACGGACAAAATCAAACGATCGTTTCAAAATGTCTGGAGAGATAGTTGAATATCCTCTTCGACCAAGATGTCTAAATGAATGATCAATTTAAGATGAGCGAAGCGAATGGGGGCCGCAAAAAAGGAGGTTAAGCTTCTAGACTAGTACTGGAAGACTGCTGGCCGAGGAGCCAAAGGACCGCTTCTTTTTTTAGGCCTGGACTGAACGAAGTGAAGGAAGCCCGCAAAAAAGAGGAAGTTTTATGCTTCTAAGCTAGTGCTTGAGGACTGTTGTCCCAATAGCCATAAAACTGCCTCTTTTTTATAACGCCGGTCTCCACGGGAGTTGATGCGGATTGCCGGAAGCTTACCGCGTTTGCCCCAGCGCTTGATGGTAAGAGGAGCAACACGCAAAATCTTTGCGACTTCTTTTACGGTTAATAAATCCGGCCAATCGTCTCCAAGAGCCATTTGTAGAGTTTAGAGGTTAGAGTTAAGAGTTAAGAAAATTTAACGACTTAACTAATTCCTTTCCGTACTCATGTATATCATCGGCGAAAGCGCGGGTCAACCCCCCAAAACTTACTTTTCTCCTTTAGTATTATTCCCTCGGCTTCGCTCAGGGTAAACATACACGGCTCAAAGTGCGTTTTTTGTCGGGCAAGGGGGGGGCAAAGTGGGAGCGGTTTTTGATGCCACCAAGCAAACCTTGAGAATGAAAGGCTTATTTTGGAGAATCGAATTACTTCAGCTCTACTTTTGCACCCGCAGCTTCGAGTTTTGTTTTCGCCTCGTTGGCGTTTTCTTTATTAGCGCCTTCCAGAATATTTTTTGGCGGCGCGTCGACTAAGTCTTTGGCCTCTTTAAGGCCTAAAGTCGGGACGAGTTCGCGCACCACTTTAATGACGGAAATTTTGTTGGCGCCGGAATCGGCAAGGACAACATTGAAGGTTGTCTGGCCTAGGTCGGCGGCTTCGGCAGGGCCTGCGGCGGCGGCCGGAGCAAGGGCCGCGGCGGCCGATGCGCTGACTCCGAATTTGTCCTCGAGCGCGTGAACCAGTTCGGAAAGTTCCAGAACGGAGAGCTTTTCGATTTGCCCCATTAGGTCTTCGAGCTTTTTGGAAACGGCCTTTTGGCTTTTAGGCTCTTTGGTTGTTAGGTTTTTAGGTTCCTCGGCTTTTGGCTCTTCAGCACTTCCACTTTGGTCAGTGTCTGCGACTGGAGTTTCCTCGGTCGGAGCTGCTGTTGCTTTTTCTGTTTGTGCTTGGTCGTTTTGATCGTCTTGCATTTATTTTTTCACCTCCCTTTATTAACTTTGTTTTTTAGATATCTCGCTTAAAACAACGGCTAAGTTTCTGATATTGGCTTGAAGCACATTGACGATTCCGCGAATAGGTGATGCTAGGGCGCCCACAACTTTGGCCTGAAGCTCGGCGCGGGAGGGAATTTTGGCAAGCGAATCGATGCCGATTGCATCTAAAAAGTCTTTGCCAAAAAAGCCGAACTTGAATTTGGGAATGCCGCCCGTTGTTTTGGCGGTTTCGGCAACGGTTTTGATGGCGCCGATTTCGTCGTCGTAGGAAAAAACGGTGGCGGCGGGACCAGTTAGAAAGTTGATGGTAAATGGTAAATGGTTAATAGATAGAGCACGTTTCATCAGAGTGTTTTTGGCAACAATAAGTTCACCGCCGGCCAGCTTGACCTTGCTTCGCAGGTCGTTAATTTGGTTGACGTTTAGGCCCTGATAGTCGACGAAGGCCATAGTTTTGGCGCGCATTACTTTTTCGGCCAAAGATTGGACGGTTTCGATTTTAGTGTCTCGAGCGGATAGTTTCTTATGTTTGTCCATTTTTAAAATTGGCCAAAGCCCTTCTTCGCCAAGGCTACGAAAGGTATAAGCAAAGCTTGCAGTCCTTGACTTCGTCTGCGGGCCTAAAAAAAAGCACTTCAAAGAAGTGCCAGGAGAAGTAAGGAAAGTTTTTCTTCCACCTTCGCTTGCGCTTCGGCGGACTTCGCCTGCGTAGGTAGTTAATTAAGTGGTTCGACTGACTCACCACGCCTACGGTCTTTGGAACTTTCCGAAATATATCAGGTAGAACTTGCTTTTGTCAATTGGGGCTTGGGGGCGGGTGCTGGGGCATTTCTAAATCTCTCTAAACTTAGGTTTATGGCAGCTAAAATTTGGGTATCGGGAACATTTTCAAGCCCGCCTTTTTCGATAACAATGGTGTTTGTTGATCTGTGATAAGTGAGCGCAACGTTAACTTTTCCCCCGGCGACAACCACATTATTAAACTGTATTCTTTCGTAGTTGGGAGTTTTGGTGCCGTCCTCAAATTTTGTTTCCAGCTCGCTGGTTCTTACGCCTTCTAAATCGGGTTCTTGAGAGGTTGGAAGCTGGAGTGTGACGTCAGAGATAGTCGGTGTGGTGTGGAAAATCAGCCTTCGTAATTTACTACCACGGTGTTTAGAAACACCTCTCTCATCCAAGATTTTTCCGGCTTCCTCCATGAGGTCGCGGGATTCCTGCTCGGTTGTTTCTTGTAAGACTGGGCCTTCCGGAGATTTATCCACTATATATAGTTTTTACTATTTCCCAGAACTTTGTCAATTTTCTTCATATGAGGGCCAGAAAAAAGCCCGAGGACCTGCCTGCCGGCTGGCAGGCAAAAGGTTTCGAGCTTTTTTAGTTACAATCCAATTTTACTCTGTTGCGCCTTCCTCTTCTTTTTTTTCTTCTTCGCCTTCTTCTTTGTCTGCGTCGTCTCCGTCAGTTGGGTCTTGAACTTTCATGTCGTCATCCATAATTTTCTCACCTCCTTAATATTTCTTAATATTCCTTCCCCCTCAATTTTTTAATTGCCCGCGTCAAATCTCGATTGAGATAATGAGGGGATAGTGAGGCGGGCTGTTTTTGCTAGGGGAAAGGTATCAAAGTGGCACGATATTTGTCAATACCTCAAAAGAATTATTACTAGAGGTCCTTCGACTCGTCACATGCGACTCGCTCAAGATCTAAAGAGTTGAAACGTCAATTTTGATGCCGGGGCTCATGGTGGATTTGAGTGTTGCTTTTTTGATTTTTTGGGGGCCGATTGAAAGAACAAGCGCCTTTAAATTTTCTTTTAAGAACTCGGGTTTTTCGGAAAGCTTGCCGAGTTTGGTGTGGATAATTGGAGCTTGCGGGTCGGTTTGGTACTGGGAGGGGGAAGCGGCGCTTGAATCGATTACCGACAGGGGGTTTTCGGTAATGGTGCCGGATTTCGGGTTGGGCATCATGCCGGCCGGGCCCAGAATTTTGGCAACTTTGGCAAGTGTCGGCATGAACTTAGGGGCGGCGATGACGCTTGAGAAATCACGCTTAGGTTTTAATTTACCGCTTTCGATTTGGCTGATCGTGTCGGCACTCGCCCAGATGACATTTTTAATTTCGGATTTTTTGTCGGCAAAAACGAGATATTTTTTCTCTTTTTTGGGGCCGACGCTATGCGGGAAATTAACCGAACCGCGCAGGGATTTGACGTTGACGTTAAGATGGATTTCAACGGCCGGGTCGAATTTGGTGTAGGAAGTTTTGGTTAGAAGCGCCAAAGCTTCGGCGGCAGGATAAAGTTTGTCTTTTTCGATTTTGGCTTTGGCTTCTTTGTATTTTTTGCCGAGATGGTGCTTTTGGTCTTTAGGCTTTTTGGTCTTTAGGCTTTTGGGTTGGGAAGGTTGGGGAGATTTGGGAGATTGGGGAGATAGAGAGGGCTCGGAGGTTTCTATATCTTTTGGCTCATTTGTAACCTTTGTAACTTTTTCTTTTGTTATTTTGTTGACACTTGCCAATTTTTGGGCGTGTTTTTGCGACGCCTTGACTTCCGGCTGTTCACTTGAAAGATCAATGATTTTAACCTTTGTTGTTCCCACGTCGGAATGGCTCCTGCTTTTTATTTGCTTTCAGCAAATTTACCGCAGTCGCATTCCTCCTTTCCAAAATTCTTTGAATTTTGGGCTATTTTGAAATTTATTTTAATTATCATTTAATCTGTCGATTCTATGCCCATTGAGCGGGCCGTGCCCTGGACGATTTTAATGGCGGCATCAAGGTCTTTAGTGTTTAAGTCTTCCATTTTTTCTTCGGCGATTTTTTGGGCTTGGGCGCGTGTCAATTTGCCGACAAAAGTTTTACCCGGCTCGGCGGAGCCTTTTTCCAAGTTCATGGCCTTTTTGATGAGTTCGGCAACCGGCGGCTTTTTGACGATGAAAGAAAAAGTGCGGTCTTCGTAAACGGTGATGACAACCGGCAAAATGTTGCCCTTTTGGTCGGCAGTCCTTTCGTTAAAAGATTTAACAAAATCCATGATCGGCAGACCATGCGGACCAAGGGCGGTACCGACGGGAGGAGCGGCGGTAGCGCTACCGGCGGGGACGTTTAATTTTATGAAAGTTTTTATTTTCTTGGCCATATTTTAGTTTTTAGAGTTTAGAGTCAAGAGTTTAGTTATAATTTCGCGACTTGCAAAAAGTCCAATTCGACGGGAGTTTCACGGCCGAAAATACTGACTAAAACCTTGAGTTTGCCTTTTTCTTCGTCGATTTCGGAAATAGAGCCCAAAAATTCGGAAAACGGGCCGTCGACAATCTTGATGGCTTCGCCGACGGAAAAGGTAGTTTTGAACTTCGGCGCCTCCATGGACATGAACCTTTGGATGGTGGCGACTTCTTCGTCGGCCAGAGGGGTCGGGCGGTTGCCCATGCCGACGAAGGAGGTG
>JACPKK010000030.1 GCA_016187105.1 Candidatus Curtissbacteria bacterium
GGAAGATAGTTTTGGCGCCGCGGGCGGCTAATGACTCAAAGATTGCACTGGTGGCGTGGGGAAGGTTGCTTAAGCTGGATGAGATCAATGAGCAGAAGGTCAAGGAATTTATAAGGACTTATAGAAATCGCGGTCCCGAGAAAACGCCGGAGTAAATTGTTTCATTGTTCAATTGTTAAATTGTTCTAAAACAATCTAGCAATGTAGCAATCTAACAATGAATCATAGTTGAATTTTATATTGATACGACGAGTTATCTTCTAGCTTTTGTTGACAATCGATGGATTTGAGTGTTCTAATTTCTTTGTGAAGATTAATATTAATTTTGCGCAGCAAAACTTCTCTTTGCCGTGGAGGGCGTATGCGGCGGAATTTTTGGGGACTTTTGTTTTTGTTTTCGTGGCCTCGGGGGCCGTACTTTCCAATATTTTTTTTGGGGACGTGGGAGTTTTGGCCCAAAGCTTGGCCGCGGGCTTGGCGCTTGGGGCGATGATTTTTATGACGGCGGCCATTTCCGGTGGGCATCTTAACCCGGCGGTAACGTTATCTCTTTGGCTGACTCGTAAAATTTCGGCGATCAATGCAGTTTTTTACATCGTTTCCCAAGTTGTGGCCAGTTTTGCTGCCGGCGCGGTTTTGCTTTACGTTTTTGGGGACCGCGCGCTTGGCTTTAGCTTGGGAGCGCCAATTTTGGGAGCGGATGTGGCACTTGCGGCGGCTTTGGTGCTGGAAGCAGTGCTAACGGCGGCTCTGGTTTTTGCGGTATTTGCGACGACTATTGACAAGCGCGGACCGGTTAGCTTCGGGCCTCTGGTTATTGGTTTGGTGGTTGTAGTTGCAGGTATTTTTGCCGGGCCAATAACGGGCGCGGCGCTTAATCCGGCAAGGGTAATCGGGCCGGCAGTTGTTTCGCAAAACTTTACAAACTTGCCGATTTGGATTCTGGGGCCGGCTTTAGGCAGCCTTTTTGGAATAGTCTATGAATTTTTGTTTTTGAGGAAAGGTACGAAGGGAAAATAACGCTTTTGGCCGGGTACTTTCTCACTCGCTCCTTTTTCTATATCTGTTAAAATTACGTTACATGAGTACTGCCAAAAATCCTACTACCGACGATCCAAAAAAGAGAAACGACCCAGCTGCTGGCGGTGCTAGGGCGATGGTGAAAGAACAGGAGCCAAAAAGCGACGGGCGGGCGCAAGAGGCGGCGGCTATTGCTGAAATAAAAGAGGTATCGGATTCCCACGATAAAGAGGCCCTGCGCTTAGTGCGCGAGAGCTTTCCCGAGACAAAATCAAGGGTAGAGAAAATAGAAATCCCTCCGGATGTTAGCGATGCCGGGGTTCGCAGTATTGAAGCGGATGGCGAGGCGGTGCTTGTCAATGGTCCGACGATAAACCTTGATGTAACGGAAGATCAATATAAGGAAGGTTTGAAAATGGGAGCCGGCGGCAAAAGCGACAGGGAGAAGACGGTTTTTGGGACGGCAAGCTTAGTGGCTTTGGCGCTTTGGATTGGCCGAATGATGAAGTTAGCACACAAACATACGATGAGGATAGTGTTTAGAAAAGGGGGTAGAGAACAGAGTTAAGAGTTAAGTTTTTGGTTTTTCTAATCTCTGAACTCTAATCTCTAAAAAACTAAAAAATGCCGATTGAGAATGCATCGGGATCGATTGGAGAAATAGACGCCTTTTCTGCCTTCGGGCTGGTTTTGCAAAGTCTGGGGTTTTTGCTTGCGATTATTTTAGTCTTGGGCGGTCTGGCCACTATTATCGGTTATGTCTGGATGCTTTGGGTGCGCAACAAAAACCGGGAAGAAAGGTCTTTGGATTTTGTACTGCTTTTGGTGGCGGTACCACGGGATAACGAGATAAAAATCGACGCAGCCGAGCAGATGTTTGCTTCCCTGTATTCTATATATCGCGGCGGCCGGTTTAGCTTTTTAAAACCGGAAGAGCATTTTTCTTTGGAAATCGTGGCGCTGCCGGAAGAGATTAAATTCTACATTTCCTGTCCTCGCGCGATCCAGGATTTGGTGGAAAAGCAGATCCATGGGGCTTACCCGGGGGCTGAAGTGCGGGAAGTTTCCGAATATAATATTTTTTCCGAAGAAGGCAAGCTTAGTTATGCGCAGTTGAAGCTCAAAAAGCGAAGCTATTATCCAATTAAAACTTATAAAGAGCTGGCAACAGACCCCCTGAACCAGATTACTTCGGCGATGGCCAAGATGCGGCCGGGAGAGGGGGCGGCCGTGCAGGTTTTGATCTCGCCGGCTTCTTCCAAATGGCGGGCTAGCGGCAAGCGGTTTGTTTCAAAGACCAAAAGCGCCGAACTTTCACCCAAAAATAAGAGTGCGCCCGACCCCAAGAAAATGGAGGCTATTGAAAATAAAACGGCGAAAGTCGGATTTAATGCGGTGGTAAGGGTTATTGTTTCGGCGAAAACCAGCGAGGAGGCAAAGGTGCATTTAGACAACATTAAATCGACGTTTGCGCAATTTTCTTCTGAATACAACAGCATCGGGGGGGCCAAGATCCGTTTTAAAAAACAATTTTTGGTCGATTTCGTTTACAGGTATTGGCCGATTTTTGGCAAATATGGGGTTTTAAACGCCGAGGAGCTGGCGACCCTTTTTCATCTTCCCAATAAGAGTGTGGAGACGCCGGGGATTTTCTGGGTTAATGCCAAGCGCGCGCCGGCGCCGGCACAAATTCCCTCATCCGGACTGCATTTGGGCAAGAGTGTTTATCGCGGCAGCGCCAAAGAGATTTTTATTTCCGAAGAGGACAGAAGACGACACGTTTATATTATCGGTAAGACCGGTACCGGGAAAACTCAACAGCTAATCCACATGGTGATGCAGGACATCCGAGCAGGCCACGGCGTGGCGTTTATTGATCCGCACGGTGATGCGGTTGAGGAAATTCTGACAATGGTTCCGCCGGAGAGAGCAGAAGATGTGATTTACTTTAATCCGGCAGATACCGAACGGCCGATTGGCATGAACATGCTGGAGGCGCAGACGGAGCAAGAAAAACATTTCGTGGCAACGTATATCGTCGGCTTAATGTACAAACTTTACGACCCGCACAAGACAGGCATTATCGGGCCGCGGTTTGAGCATGCCATCAGAAACGCCATGCTGACGGTGATGAGTGAGCCGGGCAGTACTTTTATAGAAGTGGTGAGGGTTTTAACCGATGCCAATTTTGTGCAGGAACTATTGCCAAAAGTTGATGATCCGGTGGTCAGGCGCTACTGGACCGACCAGATTGCGCAGACTGCCGATTTCCATAAGAGTGAAGTTTTGGATTATATCGTTTCCAAATTTGGGCGTTTTGTTACCAATCGGATGATGAGAAATATCATCGGCCAATCAAAAAGCGCCTTCGATATCCGCGAGATTATGGATAATGAGAAAATTCTTCTGGTTAACCTTTCCAAGGGAAGGCTATCAGAGGAAAATTCCAATTTTTTGGGTTTGGTTTTGGTGCCGAAGATTCTGGTAGCGGCGATGAGCAGACAGGACATGCCCGAAGAAGAACGAAAAGACTTTTTCCTCTATGTAGATGAGTTCCAGAATTTTGCAACCGACACTTTTGCGGATATTTTGGCGGAAGCCAGGAAATACCGGCTGAATTTAATTGTGGCTAACCAGTTTATCGGGCAGATTGAAGAAGAGGTCAAGAATGCTATTTTTGGGAACGTGGGAACTTTGGTTGCCTTTAGGGTGGGGGTAACGGATGCGAACTATTTGCAGCACGAATTTACGCCGACATTTAACGAGACGGATTTAATTAACGTCGAGCGGTTCCACGCTTACGTTAAGACGATTGTTAATAACGAACCGGTGCCGGCGTTTTCGATGGATAC
>JACPKK010000031.1 GCA_016187105.1 Candidatus Curtissbacteria bacterium
GTTTAGTTGCCAAAGATTATAACTGGAAGAAGATTTCGCAAGAGCTCGACCGCGTTTACCGCCAAGTAGGTGCAAGTTAAAATGAACCTTTCACTAGGCCCGCGAATATGAACAAAGTGCATATTGAGGACCGCAGGGCCCTGTCTATTATTATTGTCTCTTACAATACCAAAGAACTCCTGGCTGATTGCCTCACGTCCGTCAATACCGCCATCAAAGATATAAAAGCCGAGGTTTTTGTTGTTGACAACAATTCTCGCGATGGCACAGCCCAAATGGTCAAAGAAAAGTTCCAAGAAGTCACATTAATCGCCAATTCCCAAAACCTCGGTTTTTCCAAAGCCAATAACCAGGCAATTAAAAAAGCCCGTGGAAAATACGTTTTAATACTTAATCCGGATACCCGTGTTCTGCCTGACACTTTTACTAAGATGATAAAATTCATGGACAAAAATCCGCAAGCCGGCATTGCCACTCCTAGGGTCGAGCTCCCAAACGGCAATCTTGATGTCGATTGTCGCCGCCATTTTCCAACACCCTGGCGTTCCTTTTGCCATTTTTCCGGCCTTTCCAAAATTTTCAAAGGCTCCAAACTTTTCGACCAGTACAACTACGGTTATCTTTCAGACCAGAATGAGCACGAGGTTGATGCTTGCGTTGGGGCATTTATGATTATTCCCAAAAAGGCAATCCAAAAAGTCGGTATGCTCGATGAAGATTTTTTCTTTTATGGCGAGGATCTTGATTGGTGCTGGCGCTTTCGAGAGGCCGGTTACAAAATCATCTACACGCCTCTTACCAAAATCATCCACTACAAAGGCGCATCCTCTGGAATTAAAAAAACTTCCCAAGAAGTCACAAAGGCTACCCGCGAGTCAAAAAAAATGGTCATGCGTCAGTCCGTCCGCGCAATGAGAATTTTTTACAAAAAGCACCTTGAGAACAAGTACCCATTCTTCATCAATTGGCTAGTCTATTTAGGATTATGGATTATAGAAAAGTACAGACTAAAAAGCTTAAAGTCTAATGTATCGATACATTAGACTAAAGTCATGAAGGCTTACCATCAACAACCTAAATTGCCAAAAAATGAAGATTGGGATAGACGCTAGATTTGTCGGCCCGCAGGGAACGGGTCTTGGCAAATACACCGAAAAACTGGTTTTAAACCTTTCCAAAATCGACCCCAAAAATCAGTACGCCATTTTTCTCAAAAAAGACAATTGGGATTACTTAGCTCTTTCCAAAAACTTTAAAAAAGTTCTAGCCGATGTGCCTTGGTACTCACTTGAAGAACAGCTTAAAATGCCCGGCATTTTCAAATCCCAAAATCTCGATATTTTACATGTCCCGCATTTTAACGTACCGATTTTTTATCGCGGTAAATTTGTCGTTACCATCCACGACCTTATTCATCACGAATTTTCCGAAACTTCCGTAACGACTAAAAACCCCCTTATTTTCAGCCTCAAGAGAATTGCCTACAGAAAGGTTATTGGTCACGCAATTCATAAATCCCAAAAGATTATCACCCCCTCGAATTTCGTCAAAAGTGAGATTGCCCGCAATTTCAAAATTGACCAGTCAAAAATAGTTGTCACTTATGAAGCAGCCGAAGAAGAATATTTCAGCCGTCAGCCATTAGCGGTCAGCCGTCAGCCATTCCTGCTTTACGTCGGCAACGCCTACCCTCACAAAAATCTCGAGAGACTTCTCGACGCTCTGGAGATGATTAATAGTTATTCTTCGAGCGAGCGTAGCGAGTCGAGAAGTTCAGAGCAGGCTCGAACAATAATTAATCTCATTCTCGTTTGTCCCCGTGATGTTTTTTCAAAGAGACTTCTATCGGAAATCAGAAAGCGTGATCTAGAAAAAAGTGTCGAGCTAAAAGGCTACCTAGGACCAGAGGAGTTGAGCAAACTTTTTCAAAAAGCCGCCGCCTATATCTTTCCGTCTCTTTCCGAAGGATTTGGTATTCCCGGTCTCAATGCCATGGCATCAAATCTTCCCCTTTTAGCATCCGCTATTCCTGTTTTGAAAGAAGTCTATGGCGATGCCGCCCTGTATTTCGATCCAAAGAATCCAAACGATATTGCCAGAAAAATTGAGGAGTTTTCAAAATCGCCAAAACTAAAATCAGACTTAATCAAAAAAGGGAAGAGGAAAGTCAAAAAATATTCCTGGCTCAAAATGGCCCACCAAACACTTTCAATCTACAAAAATTATTGATGTTTTTCTTGGCGTCAAAGCTCTCATATTTTGTCAGAGAATTCTACTTTTTTATTATAATTGACGTTTTTATTTTTACCTTGTCGACGGCCATATTTTTTAAGATTTTCAGGTCTCAGCTATCCGAAAAAAGGAAAATGGTCGCAACCTCAATCCTTGCCACAATATTGTTCTTTTGCATGAGTTTCACACTGTCAGAGGCTTACTTTAGATTTATTTATGATAAGTCCGACGGTCTAGGATTTCTAAAAGTTAATAGGAAATGGCACGAAAGGCACGTTAGGGTAAATGGTGATTTTAAAAGAGACGAAGAGTTTAAACTTCAAAAAAACGATAAGATCACGAGAATTTGTGCCATCGGGGATTCAGTAACTTTCGGATACGGGATTGAGAATATCAAAGATCGCTACACGGAAATCTTGGAAAAAAGTTTGCAGGAAAATGGATACAAAGTAGAAGTCTATAACCTGGCTGTTTCTGGGGCAAACACTAGTCAGGAAATTGAAACCTACAGGTCGTTTAAATTTTTGAGCTGCGATATAATTCTTCACCAATATACTTTGAATGACATCAGGACTAATGAAGACCAGGCAAAACTTTTACAAGAAAACTCTAGAGTCTCATCGCTTACGAAAAAAGTTTTAGATTTTTCCTATTTTTCTGATTTTATATATTGGCGTCTGAATCAAAGATATGAAGACACATTTGCTAAGTTGCAGGTCATTGATTTTAAAGATTACGAAAATCGAGAAAAATTAAATTCTCACTTATCAGGAATTTCCGACTATGTTCAACAAGTGAAAAGTGATGGCAAAAAAATAATTGTCGTAATTTTTCCCATGTTTTATGGTCCGTTCGATAGCAACTATCCTGGATGGATCCATACGGTAATTGGGGATCAGTTTGCCAAAGATGGTACCGTTGTGGTGGATTTATTACCCATTGCTGTCGGCAAAAACGTATCAGATCTACGCGCCAGCCCATTTGACGCCCACCCCAATGAATATTTCCATAACCTCGCGGCCCAGAGAGTTTATGAACCCCTAAAAGGACTAATAGATACAAACTAGTTCTTGCCGTTCTAATTCCACTCGAAATTACACCATTCCACAGTCATCATGATTTCTGAAGCTAAATAATTTAATTATTTAAATAACTGAAGAGGGTTAAGCTTCACATGATATATAATTTCTCTGATGAAAGTAGCCCTTGTCCATGATGACTTCACCCAAGCTGGTGGAGCCGAAAATCTTTTCGCCGAGATTGCCTCAATTTATCCTCAAGCGCCGATCTACACGTCAGTTGTCAATTGGCATAAGCTTCCTTCATCAATCAGTCGCCAACGGATCAAAACTTCCTTTATCCAAAAAATTCCTCTTGCCGCGAAATTTTATAAACTGCTTTTGCCGCTTTATCCGCTCGCTTTTGAAAGTCTTGACTTGTCGGGCTTTGACATTGTCATCTCATCAACAACTCGTTTTTCAAAGGGCATTATTACTCAACCTAAAACAATTCACGTCTGCTACGTCAACAGTGTCCCCAGGTTCCTTTGGAACCAGTCAAAACAACAAAATTATCTGCCAAAACTCCCAAGACTTGCCGCCAAGCCAATTTTTAATTGGCTCAAAAGGTGGGATAAAGTTGCCGCCTCAAGGGTTGATTTTTATATTGCAAATTCGGCAAATGTTGCCAAAAAGGTAAAAGAAGCCTATGGCCGCGATGCTAACGTAATTTACCCGTGTATAGATTTGAATCTTTTTACGCCCCTCAAAATTCATAAATGGAAGTTAAAAAGCCAGGATTATTACCTCATAGTTTCAAGGCTTGTGAAATGGAAAAACATCGATATAGCAATAGAAGCAGCAAAAGATTTAGGCTTTAATTTAAAAATAGCAGGAGAAGGACCAGATGACAAAAGATTAAAAAAGTTGGCAAAGGGATCAAAAAATATTGAATTTCTGGGTAGGGTGGATGAAAAGGTGCTCTTAGATCTTTACCGGAATGCAAAATTTCTAATAATTACTCAAGAAGAAGACTTTGGCTTGAGTGTCTTGGAGGCTCAAGCATGTGGCCTCGGGGCAATTGCTTACGAAAAAGGAGGGGCTCCGGAGATTATAGCGGGGTACGGTATTCTTTTCAAAAGACAATCAAAAGAAAGCTTAAAAGATGCAATTGAAAAGTCAAAAAGTGTAAAATGGAACTTATCAGAAATTAGAAAAAACTCTCTCAAGTTTTCAAAAAAAGAGTTTGAAAAAAACCTGACAGCAAAAATAAAGCAATATGCTCCCCCCAAATCATAACGATTTAAAAATCGTCCTTTTCTGCGGAGGTTCCGGGACGCGCATGTGGCCGGCCAGCCGCCGGGATAAACCCAAGCAATTCCAACCGCTGGTTGGCGATATTTCCATGTTCCAACAGGCTGTCAACCGCATTAAAAAAGGCTTTCCCCTCAAAGACGTTTTTGTTATTACCGGCAGGCAGTATGTCGGCCTTGTTGTCCAGCAGGAGCCGGATTTGTCTCTCGAAAACGTTATTATCGAACCTGAAATGAGGGACACTCTAGCGGCTGTCGGCTACGCGGCAGCAGTTTTGGATAAGAAATTTAATAACCCGATAGTCGCTTCCCTTTGGGCAGCCGACCACTTGGTTAAAAACGACGATGAGTTTATAAAATCTTTAAAATCTGCCTACGAGTTTGCCAAAGATTCGGGCAAAATGGTCTCCATCGATGTCCGGCCAACTTACCCCAACATTCATGTCGGCTATATCAAAATTGGCAAAATGATCAAAAAAACCAATGGTCAAGCTTTCTTTGAATATATTAAGCAAATTGAAAAACCGGATCTTTCCACTGCCAAAAAATACGCTGCGTCTTGGGAGTATCTTTGGCATGCAGGCTATAAGGTTTGGCACACCCAAAAAATGCTTGCCCAATTTAAAAAATTCACCCCCAAAGTTTTTGAAGGCCTCCTAAAAATCCAAAAAGCCTGGGGGACCGACAGTCAAGACGAAGTTGTCAGAAAAGTTTATCCCGGCTTTGAAAAACAATCCGTCGATTATGCCCTCTTCGAAAAGATGGACCCGAGCGACGTGGTCGTTCTGCCGGCCGATCTTGGCTGGTCTGATATCGGCGCCTGGAATGTTTTAAAGGAAGAACTCTCCCGAAGCCAGCAAGATAATGTTATTTCCGGGGATGTTATAGACATCGATAGCGAAGACTCTCTAATTTACAATAAAAGCGAAAATAAAGTCGTAGCCACGATCGGCCTGAAAGGTTTAATCGTCGTCGATACGGCTGACGGGCTTTTGGTTTGCGATAAAAATAAGATTTCCGATGTTAAGAAAGTCGTAGAGAAACTCAAAGAGTCGAAAAAAGAAAAATTTCTCTAAATTTGCGCCAATGCTCTACGATTTTTTAAAACGGACAGTGGATATTATAGGAAGCATCCTTATTTTTATCCTTTTTTCGCCGCTGGTTATCGCTACCGCGATCTTAATTAAAATTACTTCCGAGGGCCCAATCTTTTACACTCCCGCCAGAGTCGGTAAAGGTGGCAAGCTTTTTAAGATGCTTAAATTCAGAAGCATGTACATGTATGAAATTAATGGTAAATTGGTCCACGCCAAAAAATACTTGGAACAAAACCCCAAGCTTATGCGCCAGTATCAGGAAAACAGTTTCAAGCTGGCAAAGGACCCGCGGGTTACCACAGTCGGAAAATTTGTCCGCAAGTACTCGATCGATGAACTACCCCAACTAATAAATGTTCTAAAAGGCGACATGTCGCTTGTCGGGCCCAGGGCTTACCAAAAAGACGAACTTACCCACCAGCAAAAAGTCTATCCAAAGACTAAAAAATACGTAAAAATTATATTAACGGCCCGCCCGGGTGCTTCCGGGCCCTGGCAAGTTTCCGGCCGTTCCTTTATCAATTTTGATAAACGGGTAGTCATGGATGCTAAGTACGTCCAAAGAAAGTCAATTCTTTATGATCTTTGGATCATCACTAAAACCCCGATTGCCATGATAACCGGAAAGGGCGCAGTATGAAAAAAAGTTTAAAATCTATTTTTCTAAGAAAAACTTATCAAATTGAAAATTTCTGGGACGGGTGGCGCCTGTGGAAGGGCTCCCGACAGCGCGCAGTGCTAATAACAAAACTCAATAACGGTCCGAATCAGGGAAACGAGCACTGGCGGGCCGCCGAAGGCGAGCCTCGCTTTCAGCGGGAAGGAAACAGGCGACAGGACCCGTAATTATGAAAAAAAGAATTACCTTTATTATTCTTATCATTTTTATTATTCTCGGCATATCAGCCAGCCTTTCGGCCCTTTCTCTAAAAAAGGCCATCTCTGCCTCAAAAAAGGCGCTAGACGCCATTAAAATCCAAGATTTAGACGGTGCCAAGATTCATTTGGTAGCTGCCAAAAAAGATTTTCAAACGGCCCAAAAAACCCTCGTTGTCCTTACTCCCTTAAGGGTAATTCCCCTCATTGGTTGGTACGTTGCCGATGCCCAAAGAGGAGTCTCTGCCGCCGCCAGCGGTCTGGATGCGGCAACTACTGCCGCCGCTGCCATCACCCCCTATGCCGACGTTCTGGGTCTTAAAGGTGAGGGTACATTTTTGGGCGGTACGGCCCAGGAAAGGTTGGCAAAGGCTATTGAAGCTATTTCTAAAATTGGCCCCCAGATGGATTCTGTTGGTGCCAGCCTCGCCAAAACTAGGAAAGATGTCGACGCTATCCAGTCCTGGCGTTACCCTAACTTCTTGCCTGGTCGCCCCGGCGCCAAAATCGACAATATCAAAAAAGCTGTCGACCAGGTCGAATCGCTTATCGTCGATTCGCGCCCGCTTCTTCTGGTTCTGCCCCAAATCATGGGTCAGGATAAAGAAAGCAAGTATCTGGTCCTTTTTCAAAACGACAAAGAACTGCGTCCTACCGGCGGCTTTATTACTGCCTACGCCCATTTCCGCGTTAACAGGGGTATCATCGCCTCCGAAGGTTCGGATGATATTTATAGGTTAGACAACACTCTCCTCAAAAGAATTCCCGCGCCGCCGCCGATTATTAAATATTTGCCCGGTGTTTCGACATTTAATCTGCGCGATACCAACCTTTCGCCGGATTATACGACTTCGATCAAGCTCTTTGAGGATCTCTACCAGGCAACCGCAGGCGCCAAAGATATCGATGGCATCATTGCTCTAGATACCCAATTTGTTCTTTCGCTAATGGAGGTCCTTGGCCCCGTTGACGCTTATGGAACTAAATTTACAATTGATACTGTCGAAGAGTGCGCTTGTCCCCAAATAATCTATGAGCTTGAACGTTATGCCGATCAGCCCGTGGCCTACGAAAAAGGTTCTAGGAAAGATATCATCGGAGTTTTAATGCAAAGTCTAATGACCAAAACTTTCAATGCCCCCAAAGGTCAATGGCCCAACCTTCTTGAGGCGGTCGTTAACAATCTTCGCGAAAAACACCTGCTTCTTTACTTTCACGATCCGAAAGTCCAGGAGGCTGTCGAAAAAATTAATTTTGCCGGCCGCATCTATCAATACGACGGTGATTACCTCCACATTAACGAAGCCAATTTCGGCGGCGCCAAGTCCAATCTTTATATTCAGGAAAAAGTTAGCCAGGTTATTAAAAAGGGTAAAGACGGCAATTTGGACAAAACCATCACGATTAATTACAAATACCCAAGACAAATGGACAATTGTAGCCTGGAGCGCAAATCCGGTCTATGTTTAGCCGGCATTTACAGGGACTACATAAGAGTTTACGTCCCCAAAGGTTCGAAGCTTACGAGCTCTGCCGGCGCTGAAGTTGCCTTCACGCAGTCCGAAGACTTGGGGAAAACTGTTTTTGAGGGGTTTTTTACGGTCCGCCCAGAAGGCACCGCTAAGATCGAATTGGCGTACACTGTGCCGCTTAAGGTCGAAAAAACTTATAAACTCCTGATCCAAAAACAGCCCGGCACCGATGGAATAATGTACGATATCGACGCCTTCGGCCACAAACAAAAAGCCTTCCCTCTAGCAACCGACAAAGAACTCATCGTCAAACTCTAAGCCTGCCATTGAAAAACCCAAGATGCCTTCCAGGAAATATCTTTTTATAGCGCTGGCAGGAGCCCTTGCCGCACTCGCCCTCTATTTAATAGTGAAAATTGCTACAGACCGCTTCCAGCAAATTACAACACCGCTCGGGAAAGAACTTTCCGCCCCCGCAAAAATTACCAACCTCATAAAACCCCAGTCGCCTCTGGCAAAAGTTGTTGAAGGAAGCTTGCAAGATGCCGCCGGAACTTACGCTGTCGTTGTTAAAAACCTCGGAACCGGCCAAGAATATAACCTGAACGAAAACAGGGAATTTACCTCTGCCAGTCTTTACAAACTTTGGGTCATGGCGACAGCGTTTGAACAAATAAAAGCGGGCACCCTAAAAGAGGATGAGGTCCTGACAAAAACAGAAAAAGAGCTAAACGAAATACAGGAAATTAAAACAGAAGAAGAGCCGCGGGGTAGTATTTCGATGACCGTAGAAAAGGCAATCGAAAGTATGATCATAGTTTCCGACAACAACGCCGCCGTCCTCCTCACCGAAAGACTCGGGCACCAAAAAATCACCGCTTTTTTACAAAATCACAACTTCAGCTCATCAAGCTATAATTCTCCGCCGCGCGCGACGGCAGGCGATATGGCCGCCCTTTACGAAAAACTCGCAAGGGGCGAGATTATCAACAGGCAGTCCTCGGATAAAATGCTTGCCCTGCTTTA
>JACPKK010000033.1 GCA_016187105.1 Candidatus Curtissbacteria bacterium
AAAAAGAAACTTCCGGCGAAAAAATTATCACCCAATACGATATGCATGATGTTGAAGAAGCCGGTTTGGTCAAAATGGATTTTCTGGGAATCAGGAATCTTTCCATCCTCGGCCAGGCAGTCAAAATCGTCAAAGAAGCAAAAGGGATCGAAATTAACCTTAACAAAATTCCCCTCGACGACAAAAAAGCTTTTGACCTTCTCGCCAAAGGTGAAACCATGGGCCTTTTCCAGCTTGGCGGCACTGGCATGACCAGATATTTAAAAGAATTAAGGCCGACAAGCATTTTCGACATCATGGCCATGATCTCCCTTTTCCGGCCCGGGCCGATGAACTCCATCCCGGATTTTATTGCCAGAAAACACAGCTCAAAAAAAATTAATTACTTTGATCCGCGCATGGAAGAGTACCTCAAAGAATCCTACGGGGTCATCGTCTACCAGGATGATGTTCTTCTGACGGCCATCAATATTGCCGCCTACAGCTGGGAGGAAGCCGACAAATTTAGAAAAGCCATGGGTAAAAAAATCCCTTCCGAAATGGCCAAACAAAAGGAAAAATTTACCGAAGGCGCTGTTAAAAACGGCATGACTCCCCAAAAAGCCGAGGATCTGTTTAAGCTTATCGAGCCGTTTGCGGCCTATGGTTTCAATAAGGCCCATGCCGCCTCTTACGCGGTTATTGCTTACCAGACTGCCTATATGAAAGCCAATTTCCCGGTTGAATTTATGACCGCCGTTATGAGTGCTGAATCCGATGATACCGATAAAATTGCCGCCGCGGTTTCCGAATGCGCCAAGATGGGAATTCCCGTTCTTGTGCCTGATATCAACTTTTCGCAAACCGGCTTTACCATCGAGGGAAGCGGCAAGGAAAGAAGCATTCGCTTCGGGCTTTCGGCCATTAAAAACGTCGGCCGTGCCGCCATTGAGGCAATCATTTCCCAAAGGGGCGAGGGGGGTCAATTTAAAAGCCTTGATGATTTTGTGCGGCGGGTTAATCTGCGGGTGGTTAATAAAAAAACTTTAGAGAGTCTCATCAAAGCCGGCGCCATGGACAGGTTCGGCAAAAGAAACGCCATGCTCAAGGTTATGGAAGATTTAAAGGCCTCCTCAACTTCGCTTTCCAAAACAATCGCCCAGGGTCAGGGAACGCTTTTCGATGAAGCACAGCTTACTAAAGAAGCAAGCGCGAGAGGGGTGCAAGATGTAGACCTTACAATCGGGGAGGAAGCTCCCAAAGAAGAAATTCTTTCCTGGGAAAGGGAGCTTTTGGGTTTTTACCTCACCGAACACCCGCTTGCCAAAGTCGCTGATTCGCTTGCCAAAATCGTTACTGCAAAAATTGCCGAACTTGATCCCCTTATCCATACCGAGCGCCAGATTAAACTCGGGGGCATTATTTCCTCTTTGCGCCTGACCTTGACAAGAACTAGGAAAGAAGAAATGTGTTTTTTAAAGCTTCAAGACACAACCGGTTCGATTGAAGTAATCGTCTTTCCCAAGGTTTACCAGGAGGCCAGAAGCCTCATTCTTCTTGACGGGATCGTTGTCGTTTCCGGAAGGCTAGATGCCAGAGAAGGTTCGCCCAGTTTAATTGCCGAAACCATGAGCTCCCTTGAAAGCGCCGTTCCTCCCGTATTTGAAGACGAAGTTTTCGAAATTAAGATTCCCCAAGACGCCGACCGCCAGCTCCTTGCCAAAATTTACGAGCTTTTAAAAGAAAACTCCGGCGAAATTCCCGCCTACTTGCTTCTCCCTGGCGGCGGAGGAAACCAGAGGCGGGTACCGGTTCCGTTTGGGGTTTATAAAAACGGCAGCCTCATAAGAGAGCTGGAATATTTAGGTTGCACGATTAAAGGTAAGTGACTTATTCTTCGAGCGATCCCGAGCGAAGTCGAGGGAGAATCGAGAAGTTCTCGACAAGCTCGAACAATATGAGATATAATCCCTCATTATGGAAGCAACCAGTCAAACACCGTTTAAAGTCGGCGACATCATCAAAGTTACAACGCGTGATCCAAAGGCCGGCAAAGTCCACGCCACGCCTTTTGAGGGCATGGTCATTTCCCTGCGCGGCGAAAGCCCCAATAAGACTTTTACCGTCCGTAAAATCTCAAGCGGCAAAATTGCCATTGAGCGCATTTTCCCCCTTTTCTCCCCCTCCATTGAAAAAATCACCGTCGTCAAAGTGGGCCGCGTCCGCCGCGCCAAACTCTACCACCTCCGCAAGAAAAACTCCTGATATAATGGCTTTGTGGTAAAGCCCACCCTCGATATTGAAAATTCCCTGTGGTCAAAAGGTTATAATTTTATTGTCGGCATTGATGAAGTTGGCCGCGGTTCCTGGGCCGGGCCGCTTGTAGTCGCCGGAGTAATTTTGCCCAAAGATTTTATAATCCCGGATGGTCTTGCCGATTCCAAACTCGTTAAACCCCAGACCCGCGCCAAATTATCAAAGATTATCAATCAATCGGCCGTTCGAATATCTATTGCCCAGATCGAGCCGAAAGCGATCGACAAAGTCGGTGTTGGCCGCGCCACCCACATCGCTTTTCGTAAAGTCGCCGCCAATTTAAAGCCGGATTTTTGCCTAATCGACGCTTTCTACATCAAGCATTTCACAAGGCTTCGCCAGCAAGCTGTCAAAAACGGCGACCAAATCTGCGCCTCTATTGCCGCCGCTTCCATCGTCGCCAAAGTTTACAGAGACAAATTGATGAGATCAATCAGCCCAAAATATCCCGCTTATGGTTTTGCTAAACACAAAGGATACGGAACAAAGATGCATCAGGACGCCATCAAAAAATACGGCTTTTCCACAATCCACCGCCGCTCGTACGATCTCGACTTTTTGTCTCAAGGATGAAACCCATCGGCCAAATCGGTGAAGAGATGGCAGCCGAATTTTTAAAAAAACAAAAATACAAAATTGTCGAACGTAATTTTAGGATTAGGGGAGGGGAAATTGATATTATCGCCCTGGACGGTAAAACCCTGGTTTATATCGAAGTTAAAACCCGCACCAGCCACCAATTCGGCCTACCAGCTGAATCCGTTACCCCGTCAAAACTCAATTTTTTAATAAGGGCCGCCAAGTTTTACCGGAATAATCGAGGATATCTGAGCCTTCCTGAAGCTGAGCGAATTGATCTTGTCGCAGTCGATTTCACAAGCGGCGAACCCAACCTGCAACTCATCAAAAATATTACCTTTTAACTCATCTTTACTAGCCCGAATGGTTCTTTTCCCTCAAAAACATCAATAATATTTTGCGCGGCAATTTTTGCCATCGCCTCCCTTGTCTCGACTGTCGCCGAAGCAATGTGCGGCGTTAAAACTGTGTTTCCCAGAATCCTAAGTTCATGGGGCATATGGTACTCGCCCTCATAAACATCAAGCCCGGCGCCGCCGATTTCATTTTTAGAAAGGGCCTCAATTAGCGCTTCCTGGTCCACAACCGCCCCCCTTGAAGTGTTTATAAGGACAGATGTCTCCTTCATCATCGAAAGTTCCTTTTTACCAATCATATGCCGTGTCGATTCCGCAAGTGGTACATGCAGCGTCACAAAATCTGCCTCTTTCAAAATCCTCTCCAAAGTTACGAATTTTGCCTCCGTCAGCATCTCAAAGTCCTCCGACCGCCTGATATCGTTGTAAAGAATTTTCATCTTAAAGCCGCCGTAGGCCATATGGCCGACGTAAGTGCCGATTCTGCCCAAGCCCACGATTCCAATCGTTTTGCCCCAAACTTGGGAGGATAAAAATAGTGTCGGGTCAAATCCGCTGTATTTACCGCTTCTCACAAATTTATCAGCCGCTATTAATTTTTTAGAAAGAGCGAGGATCAAAGCAAACGTATGCTCGGCCACCGATTCTCCCGCGACTCCCGGCGTATTGCAAACAACTATCCCGCGCCTCGTGGCCGCGAGAACATCTATATTGTCGAATCCGACACCGAAATTGGAAACCACCTTAAGATCGGGCGAAGCCGCCCCGAGAACTTCCTCATCAATCCTGTCAAAGATAAAGGTCATTATCGCCTCTGGTTTGGCGATTGCTTCTTTAAGCTCGTCGCGCGTTAAATTCCTGCCGCTTTTATTAATTTCTACCATGAAGCCTCTTTTTCGCAAAAGCTCCACGCCCAAATCAGGGATAATGCCGCTTATGTAAACACTCTGCATTTTAAAACTTTACCGCGCTAAATTTGGGCATCGCCTTTCTTTTTTCAATGATTTCCGGCTCACTCAAGAGCCCGTTTTGAGTTCCGACCTCTTTCATGCAGGAAGCCGCATTGATGCTTCCCCAAACCATTGCCTCGGATAAAGGTTCACCATGTGCCAAAGCCGCTACAAGGCCGCTTGCGTAAGCGTCTCCGGCTCCTGTCTTTTCCACAATCTGCGTTGGAATAATACCCAGCCGCCAACTGTCTCTGCCATCCGTGGCATATGAGCCTTCTTCGCCGTCTGTTACCACCGCCGTTTGCGGCCCCAGCATCAAAAGCCCGGAAAGGATATCTTTTATCTGCACGATTTCCGTTTGCTCAATTTCCAAAACTTGTTTTGCTTCACGAAGGTTGAGGATCAAAAGCGTGCATTTTTCCAAAACCCTCGGGAACCTTTTTACGTCCGCCTTAAGCTGGTAAGTTCCCGGCGCAAAAACCATCTTTGCCGCTTGGTACTTTTCCAAAAAGCGCAAAACTTCGCCCAGTATATTGGAATTGGTGAACGTTTCGGCCAAGGAAGTCAGATAGACCCAAGAGCAGGTATCAATATCGGGAAGCGTATAAAACCAGTCCTGGTGATAAACAAAAATCGTCCGTTCTCCCTGGAAAGTCAATACAACCGAAAGGTTAGAGCCGCGGCCTTTATTGATCTTGACGTACCGGGTGTCAACGCCCTCTTTTTTAAAAGCCTCAAGAATGGTTTCGCCCTGCCTGTCGTCGCCCAGATTTGTGTAAATGGCGGTCGTTAGACCCAAACGTTTGCAAGCAACCGCCACATTTGCCGCGTTGCCGGCCACTCCGTAAGCAATACTGTCAACCGGAATTTTGGCGCCGTAAGGGACGCTTATTTTGCAATCCTGATGATTGATATCACACTCGACCACCGCGTCATGGATCTTTATAAAAGTATCAATAGTCGAGTCGCCAATTGCAATAAGGTCAAGCTGGGCAGGTGATACACCCTGAGCTTGTCGAATGGGGGAGTTGTTCATATCTCAAATGCCGCGCCTTTGTGGTTATGGGAAACATTTTCGGCTGTTTTTTCAAAATCGAAAATGGCCGTGATCACTGCGTCTGGCGTATTGACAATTTTGTAAACCTGCATTTCCTCGGGTCTAATGAACATGTTCTTGTCAAATGCGGCCATAATTTCCTGCCAAAAATCCCCGAAGAGAACAAGCGGTTTATGGTGCCCGAAATAAAGGCGGGCCAAACCCCAGGCCATGCCAAATTCCGAGATCGTGCCGGTCCCCCCGTTGAAAATGACAAAAACCTGCCCGGCCTCCAAAAGCTTCAAAGTGCGCTCAAGGTAATTTGCCGTGACTACGAGCTCGTCCACCTTATTGGATTCGTCTCTACCTTCAAAAACCGGCATGTCTTTGGGGTAAAATGTGATACCGATAGTCTTGCCTCCGGCGCTTTTTGCGCCGAGAGACGCCGCCTTCATTATCCCCGGGCCGGCTCCGTTGACCACTGTCAAGCCATGTTTTGCGCAAAGTTTGGCTGTCTCAAATGCACTTTGAAAAACGCTGTCGCCTTCTTTGGCATCGGCCCAGCCCAAAAAGGTGACATTCTGAATTTTTCCCATACCAAATCAATTATGGAGTCTTACCGGCAAGCTTGGCAAGTTTTTCAAAGGCAACGTAAAAATCGGGTGCGCCAAAAAGCACCGAATTGGCCGCCAAAAAATCAGCGCCCGCCGCCGCGGCTTGCGGCGCCGTTTCGAAATTTACTCCGCCGTCAACTTCGATAGCCAGCGCCTTTGATAATTCTTTTGCCTTGCCTATTTTATCCAAAACTTTTTCCTGGAATTTCTGGCCGGAAAAGCCGGGCTCAACCCCTAAAAGCAAAAGCAAGTCAATATCATCAAATAAATGGGCGATACTTTCGACCGACGTTGCCGGGTTAAGGGAAATACCGATTTGCTTATTTTTACCGCGCGCGGCGTAAATGCACTCTTTTAAATCATGGTTCTTCTCATAGGGCACAATAATCCTGAAAACAAAATCCAAATCAACCAAATCGTTAATATAAAAAAGGTTATCCAAGGCCATTATTTGGATTTCCAAATTGGCGCTTGTCGGGTATTTGGCAATGACGCTCGGGCCGACCGTCACATTTTGGGCGAATTTACCGTCAACTATGTCAATTTGCACGATGGGAGCCACATGCTGTGCCTTTTGAAGCTGTTCGCGATAAACAGCCTCATCGTCTGTCAAAATCGCCGGAATTATCGTCGCCACACTATTAACTATTAACTATCAACTATCAACTATCAACAATCAACTATCAACTCTCAACTAGGTTGTATTCTTCCCCCATCTGCGGTATCAATGCCGAAAGCGCCAGTTTTGTTTTGATGCTTTTTGCAAGTGACATTGCCTCACTGCCCTCTCCGTGCACCAAAAAAACCTTTTTTATCCCCCGAATCTTAGAAAGCCAGTTAATCATTTGGGGGTTATCGGCATGGGCGCTGTAGGAGCCGATTGTCAAAATATTAGCCCGCACCGCGAAGTTTTTGCCGAAAATTTTAACCTTACTATCTCCGTCCAAAAGCCTTCGGCCTAGGGTTCCGGCGGCCTGATAGCCGACTATAAGAAGCGTATTTTTCGCGTCTTCGATGTATTTTTGCAAATGAAAAAGAATCCTGCCGCCGTTTAACATCCCCGAGCCGGCAATGATTACTTTTGGGTTGGGAGCCCCGTCGATTTGCTGGGATTCCTCAACCGTTCTGGTCATCGTTACCTGCTCCAAGCCAAAGATGTCCTTGTCGTGCGCACTGCGCACTTTCCCGTTCAAAAATTCCGGGTACTTCTCAAAAACCTGCGTCACTTTTTGCGCCAGCGGGCTGTCCAAATAAAGTTTTGGCACCTCGCAATTTTCCGTCTGGCAAAAGTGCTCGATGTCGTGCAAAAGTTCCTGGGTACGCTCAATGGCAAAAGTCGGGATCATTAAAACCCCGTTCTGCCTGACGGTGTTTTCGATAATCGCATTCAATTTTTCATGGCGCTTGGCAATATCTTCGTGGGTCCGGCCGCCGTATGTCGATTCGCAGATGGCATAATCGGCCGCGCTAGTTGTGTCCGGCGGCTCCAAAAGTTCCGAAGGGCTGTTGCCAAGGTCGCTTGTGTAAACAAGGGTTTTGCCCTCTCCTTCGATTATTGCCACGGCCGACCCCAAAATATGCCCGGCATTTTTTAAAGTTAATTTTACCTCTCTGGCAATTTCCAGACTTTCCCCGTAACCGATTGTTTCAAAAAGCTCCATCACTCCATCGATGTCCGCTTGGCTAAATAGGACCTTTCCTCCACTGCGCCTTGCCTCCTCGCTCATTAGTTTTTCCGTGTCAAAAAGCACAAGACGGGCCAGCTCCTTGGTTGGCGCCGTTGCATAAACCGTACCGCGGAAGCCCTCTTTGTAAAGCTTTGGCAGTCTTCCGCTGTGGTCCAGGTGCGCGTGGCAGATAATTACGCAGTCGATTGTCGAAGGGTCGTAAGCAAACGGTTCAAAATTGCGCTCTTCGGCCAGCCTACTTCCCTGAAAAAACCCGCAGTCTAAAAGAATTTTTTTGCCGCCCGCCTCAAGTAATATATTCGAACCGGTTACTTCTCGGCACGCGCCGTAAAAAATAAGCTTCACAAATTTTAGTATCGGTTATCTGGAAGAATCTATCAAGCGCGGGAACTAATTATTATCAAAAGGCGATTCGCCATAATCTTCGGGAAATTCAGGCAACACTCTTCCCCCGTTAGGTGGCAGGCGGCGCCTTTGATACGCAGCAACCGGGTCAGCTTCCCACCGCTTTCTTGGGGGCGTGTTATTAAACGCTCTTACCTCATCACAATGTATACATTTGCCTTGGGAAAGGGGACCATTGGGATTTTCTATTTCCCAATGGTGTGGAGTAGTACCATCGGGGCAACAGTGGTTTCTTGGCAAACCTTTGGGCTCGCTGTCGTGTGTCGGATCCAAATCAAAGCGATGTTTTTCGGGGTTTACCACAATACCCTACCCTCTACCTCTTTGGCCGCCAGGATTTCTTTGACGTTCCGGCATTTCAGGGAAAAAAGCTTCTGCCTCTTTATGCATAGTTTACTTCCGCAGAAATGATTACGTCAAGCATCCTTCACAAGGATTTTAATTTTTAGTTTCTCCACTAATGATTATTAGTTTATCCAAAAGCTGTTTACGGCTAGATCTAGAAAGTAGCGAGTTCAGTTTCTTATCAACTTGACTGAACGGCAAAGTTGCAGATACTCCGATAACTCCTGTGTTTCTATTTGTTGAAGCAAGAGGTTTGAAGTCCTTAATGTTTAATGTCACTACAATTCTTCCTTGACCAGACGCAATCCTGTGAACTTCCTTGTCTGACAAACCTGTTTGGTTGAGATCATCGGCAATGTGTTTAACGTCAAATCTACTATCATCAAGCAGCAGTTTGTGCTTGTGAAACTTGCGTGGCATAGGGTCTGGATTCCACTTTGTGAGCTAGTTCATTAATTGCTCCTTTGAGTTTTTGAATACCAACATGGGGATACTGCTTACTTATTTCCTTGAGAGTAAAACCCTCTTTTAAAAGATAAAGTATTTTAACCACTGGAACTCTGGTACCGGCTATGACGGGAGCACCTCTCATTATTTTTGGATTAGATGTTATATATGTCTTCACAGGGAAATTATACACTAATTTACCAAAACTATTTCGTGCAGGATTAACCCTAAGTATATCAAAGGGTCAATTGCGACTACCTCGCGTTATTCTCGGTGAAACCGAGTTAGATTTTGTGGGGGCACAGGGACTCGAACCCTGAACCAATCGCTTAAAAGGCGAGTGCTCTACCATTGAGCTATACCCCCAAATCTACGATTTGGGGCGTACGTCGACGAAGTCGACATACCCCCGAAGCGCGAAGCGCTTCTAACACAAGGGTTGAAAGATGATTATATCGGATTTCCAAAATCCCATCAACTGTTTTTTCACTTGACGTTTTCACTAGATTGTCTTTAAACTGGGTTAACCAAAACTTAAAGGAGAGGAGGTGAAGAAATGAGCTTAGAAGATTTAGGCACAAGCGTTTCGGCGGCAGTTCTGGGGACTTTTGCCAACTTTATAACCTATTTGCCGGCCTTTATCGGCGGGCTGATCGTTCTTGTGATTGGCCTTGTTGTGGCGGCGGTTGCCTACAGGGTTATTGTCGGGGTATTAAAGGCAGTCCAGCTTGAGAGGTTTTTGGCCCGCTACGGCATCTCGACAATCGAAGGCAGAAGTGTTGAATGGACGGAGATTTTGGCAGAACTGGTGCGCTGGGCAATCATTATTGTCTTTTTAATTCCGACGCTGGCAACATGGAAACTGGATGCTGTCAACAGCGTTCTCTCCCGTGTGCTCTTGTATATTCCAAACGTAATCGTGGCTGTCGTTCTGGCAATGGTCGGCCTGGTTTTTGCCAAACTGGCCTACCGGATCGCCTATAACACCAGCCGCTCGCTTGGAAGGGACAGCGCTCATGCCGTAGGCCTTGTGGCCAGATGGTCGCTTTTGGTTTTCGTCGCTTTTCTGGTTCTGCACCAACTGGGCGTAGCCCAAGAACTTCTGCGGATTTTATTTGCCGGAGTTGTCGCCATGCTTGCTCTTGCCGGAGGCCTGGCTTTTGGTTTGGGCGGCCAGAATGCGGCCAGAACTCTTTTGGATTCTATCTGGGAGAGGTTTAGAAAGTAACATTTGCCTGGAAACGCAGAAAGAAATTAAGCACGAAATGTGCTAAAATTTGTTCCTGTGGTTTTTAGCGGCTCCATCGTCATTAGGCTCGTTTGCGAGCCGCATGGCTTTGTATCTCGGTTAGGACATTCTAACTTGGAAAGTTAGAATTAAACGGATCGAAGAATTAAAGAGAATATCGACCAAATTAGCCTTTACGGCTCCATCGTCTATCGGTTAGGACGGGACCCTTTCAAGGTCCAAAGCGGGGTTCGACTCCCCGTGGAGCCACCAATCCCATAGTTGAATTAATTCGCGTTTTCTGTTATACTAAGTTTTAGATTTGCAGATTGAAGCAGTACATCTGCTTAACTTCGAATAATTTTTGATTAGACAAGATAAAGATAGTCTATTGTTTTATTTTTACCCAAAGTATCTTTCTCCCTATTCACAAATATAACTCTTAATTAAGTAGAATTACTTCTTCAACCTTTTTCTAAAAAACAAACACAATCTTACATGCCGCAAAGATTCAGACCACGGGGAAGCTTTAGACGAAGATTTTCTCCAAGGCCAAGCGCCAGAACCGACCAGGGCCTTTTATGGGCAATTACGGCCGGCCAGAGCAAAAATATGCCAGGCGATATGCCCGCCCGCAAGGCTTATATCCCCAAACATAAATTTGATGATTTTGCTATCAATGAAGGGATCAAGAGAAATATATCCGCCAAAAATTACATTGAACCGACCCCAATCCAGGACCAGGCTATTGAGGCAATTTTGGAAGGTAAGGATATTATCGGCATTGCCAACACCGGCACCGGTAAAACCGCCGCGTTTTTAATCCCGCTAATAAATAAAATAGTGAACGACAGGATCCAAAACGTCCTTATTGTCGCCCCTACCCGCGAACTGGCTTTGCAAATTCAAGATGAGCTCCAACTGTTTGCCAGAGGGCTTGGTATAAAATCGGCCCTTTGTATTGGCGGGACGAGCATGAGAAGGCAAAGGGCGGAAATTGCCCACCGGCCTAATTTTGTAATTGGAACACCGGGTAGGATAATCGATCTTGTCCGTCAAAACTGCCTGCATCTTGGAGGCTTCGGCAGTGTGGTACTCGACGAAACTGACCGTATGGTCGATATCGGCTTTATAAAAGACATTAAGTACTTAATTTCGCTTCTTCCCCAAAGGCGCCAGTCGCTTTTCTTTTCGGCAACCGTTTCGTCAAAGGTCAAAGAAATTATCCAGACTTTTGTCACCGACCCCATAACCATTTCGGTAAAGGAAAGGGATACGGTTGAAAATATCAGCCAGGAAATTATTAAAGTTGAATCGGGCAAACAAAAAGTTGACAAACTCCACGACTTATTAATTTCTGATGGTTTCAATAAGGTATTAATTTTTGGCCGGCCAAAATGGGGTATTCAAAGGCTTTCGGATGAACTTGCCCACCGCGGTTTTAAGGCTGGAGCAATTCACGGCAATAAAAGCCAAAGCCAACGGCAAAAAACTCTTGACCAGTTCCGTACAAACCAGATTCAGATACTTCTGGCGACCGATGTTGCGTCTCGCGGGCTCGATATCGAAGACGTCAGCCATGTCATCAACTACGATATGCCTGCTTCCTATGACGATTACATCCACAGGATCGGCAGGACCGGCCGGGCCGAGAAGAAAGGTACCGCGTTAACATTTGTCCAATGAAAAAAAGCAAAGTTTTGCCCAAAAATATTTACATTGACATAGACGGCGTCATTTTGACAAGGGGTGTGGCGCCCGCCCTTCATCTTGATAAATTTCTCGGGTATATTTTAGAAAACTATTCCGTTTTCTGGCTGACTTCCAAGTGCAACGGCAACAGCAAGAGCATTGTTAAATACTTATCCCAGTTTCTTTTGCCCCAAACTGTCACCCTAGTTGAAAAGATTAAGCCAACCAGTTTCCAGCTGGACAAAACCGAGGCCATAGATTTTAACAGAAGGTTTTTTCTGCTGGATGACGAGCTTTTCGCTTCGGAGAAAAATACGCTAAAAAAACACAACAATTACGATTCCTGGATCGAGATAAATCTTATGAAAAATCCCAACCAGCTGCTTTATTTGATAAACCACAAGCTTTTTATATAACTCATACAAAGCCTAACCGGTATTTGCGGTCGCCAAAAAAGCCGTTGACTTCCGGCATAATTAAATTCGTCCCCAAAAGTTGTCCCGGGTAAAGGGTGTAATCTCCCCATTTACTATTAATCTTATCTATTGCTTTAATCAGGTTTACCCGCTTTCGGTCGGAGGCAAAAAGGGGAGAGGGGAGATAGTCTTTTTTGGTTAGCATCCCTAGTGTCACTCCGCAAAATCTTACAGAATGGATCCGCCAGTTTTTGGCAATCGCTACACAAATATCAAAAATATTTTTCCCGTCATCAATATAATTTTTCAAAGTCATATGCCCGTACCAGGATTCTTTTTGGCCCCACGAACCAGTTCGTGAGGCTACTGTGCCGTCTACCTCTCCACGAAGACACAAACCTACATATCGGCCGGCAAGGTTCATCTGCCGGGCTTTGGCTGCCGCTTCTTCGGCAAGGTTGCGAATCAGCCTTTCTATTTCGGCTTTCTTGTATAAATTGCGGTGGGTGGTATAAGTCCGCCCCACGCTTTTGGCATCCGCTATCTTATCAATCGGCGTAAGGGGCGAATCGTCAATTCCTCGCGCCAGATTATAAAGATGCACCGACCAAAACGGCCCAAATTCTTCTTGTAAAAACCGCATGGTTTTGTCTCTAAGCGCGGGAAAGCTGTCGATTCCAAGTTTTGTCAGATGCCGGTACAGTCCATACCCCAGTCCGCAAACATCCATGAGATTCGACCTGTCTAAAACCTCCAGTTTATTGTCATCTGTTATCCAAAAAAGCCCATCGGGTTTAATTTGTTCGGCGGCCAGTTTTGCAAGCATCCGGTTATGGGAAATACCGATGGAACAAGTCATATAATCGCCAACCTCTTTCCGCAAACGGTCCTTAATCTCGCAAGCGATATTAAAAGCATTACCCCAAAATTTCTCCGTTTCCGTTACGTCGATAAAACACTCGTCCAAAGAAAAAACTTCACAATCCGGAGAATAGCTTTGGCAGATATCGATAAACTTATAGCTCATTGCCTCATACTTCGGAAAATCCGCCGGGACCAAAATAATCTGCGGGCAAAGCTTAAAGGCATCGTAAGTCCTGCTGCCCGTTCCCACCCCAAATTTTTTAGCCTCTACCGAAGCTGCAATAATACAAGTCCTACCCTTTGCTTTAATAACCCCAACCGGTTTACCGCGAAGCTCTGGTTGGGTCTGCTGCTCGGCCGTTGCAAAAAAGCTGTTCAAATCCGCGTGAATTATTATCCGTCGATTATTGTCCATCTAATCTCTAATCTCTTAACTCTAAACTCTAACCTCTATTTATATCCCAAATGAAACCCGAAAATCAATTCCCTGATTTTGCCAATTTTTTACGGGGTTTACAAACCATGCACCATATCTGGTAAAATTGACAAAAGGAGGAAAATATTATGGATCCAAACGATCAAGGCGGACAAAACCCGGCAGGCGATACGCCTCAAGACGACAGTCAGGG
>JACPKK010000034.1 GCA_016187105.1 Candidatus Curtissbacteria bacterium
AGATTAGAGATTAGAGTTTAGAGATTAGAGCCCGCCTGCCGGCGAGACAGGTTAAGGGTTAAGAGTGGAGGTTATATACTGGATGAGTTTTTCGGCGGAGTTTTGAGGGAGAGTTTTTTGAAGGGTACCGGCACTTCTTAAGAAGAGCGGATAGTTCTTGAGCATTTTGTCAATGGCATCTTTTAAGGTTTGTCTGGACAGCGCTTTTTGGGTGACGATGACGGCGCTTTGGGCATTTTTGAGAACCAGGGCGTTGGCCATTTGTTCACCCGACGCCGATATCGGCAGGGGGATTAAAATTGCCGGTTTGGCGAGGGCGGCCAGATCCCAAACGGTATTGGCACCGGAGCGGCTGATTATCAATTTGGACCTTGTGAGGAGGGCGCCAATATCGCGGGGGCTGACGTAATCGACGGCTAAATAATTAGCCCTCTTGATTTTGGCGGCTTGCGCGTGATCACCTCGCCAGTTGGCGGTTCCAGTCTGGTGGAAGACAAGAAACTTGTCAAAAAGGTCCACATTGTCAAAGATGAGACTGTTTATGACATGAGACCCTTGCGAGCCGCCGGTTATGAGAATTAGGTCGCCTTTTTTGGCAAGAAACGCTCTGATTTTTTTATCGCCGGGTATTTTTGTTGACCGCGAAAACGGTTGAGGATTGCCAATCACTTGACGCTTCCCGCGAGGGAAGTAATTTTGACTCTCGGGCCAAGTGAGGAAGATTTTTTTGACAAAAAGACTATTGATTCGATTGGCAAACCCTGGAACTACTGCCTGCTCATGAGTTATGGAATCAATGCCCAAAAGCCAGGCGCCAAAAACGACGGGGGTGGACAGGTATCCGCCAAAAGATACAACCAAAGAGGGCCTATATTTGGCAAGGTAAAAAAGCGACAGCAAAAACCCAAAAGGAATTTTTAACAGAGAAGAAACTGTGTACTTGGTAAATTTGCGCGTCAGCCTTCCCGAGACGATATCGATAAAAGGAATACCTCTTTTGGAGATTTCCCGAAACTCGGCCGACAGATTATCTGACCCGTCGGTGGCGATTTTGCGGCCAAAGAAAATTATTTGATAACCTTTTTTTTCGAGCGCTTCAATAAGCGCCAGAGCCGGAGTCAGGTGGCCGCCGCAAATGACGATTTTATGAAAGAAAACTTTGCCTTTTTTCATTTTAAGTTTTATGCGACTCGCGATGGATATTAATCAGGATACCAACTCCGACCATCGTAACAAAAAGCGAGGAGCCGCCGTAGGAAATAAAGGGCAAGGGAATTCCCGTTAAGGGAACAAGGGCGACGATTGAGGCAAGGTTAAACAGGACCTGAATGCCAATCAGGCTGACAATACCGATGGCCAGAATTTTGCCGGTAAAATCTTTGGCGTTTTGGGCAATGGTGATGCCCCTTGTAATAATAAAAAGAAAGAGGGCTATTAAAAGAACGGCGCCGACAAAACCCAACTCTTCGACAAAAACGGCAAAAATGGCATCGCCCTGGACTTCAGGAATAAAATTGAATTTACTGCGGGAGGCGCCAAGACCAACACCAAAAAGGCCGCCGGAAGAAAGGGCGATTAAGATCTGGTTAATCTGGTAAGAGGCTCCTTGCGGGTCATGCAGAGGGTCGAGGAAAGACTTCAACCTGGCAAAGCGATAAGGTTCGAGGACAATTGCGGCTAAAACGGCGGCGATCAAGGCGGGGAAGCCCAAAATTAAATGTTTTATCGGACCGCCGCCGACAAAATAGATCGTTAGGGTGATGGCAACAAAGATAAGAGCGGTGCCTAGATCCGGCTGGATTAGAACCAGGCCGGTTATGGCGAGAGCAGGCAGGAAAATTACAAGCAGAGCGTCTCCAATCCTAATTTTGAAATTTTCAAACTTAGTGATCGTAGCCGCCTCATAAAAAATCAGCGCCAGCTTGGCGATTTCCGAAGGCTGAAACGAAAAACCGCCAAGCGTAATCCAGCGGCGGGCGCCGTAAATTTTTGAACCGATGCCGGGGATAAGAACAATGAGAAGCAAAAAGATACTAAAGGCTAAAAAGGGATAGGCTACTTTTAAGAGTCTGTGATAATCAAAAAAACTGAAGAAGGCAAGCGCCATGGCGCCCAAAGTCGCCCAAATAAGCTGGTTTTTGAAATAGTAAAGCTTATCGCCAAAGTCCTGGAAGGCCGCAAGCGGAGTAGCATCGTAAATAACAACAAGGCCAATGATGACCATGAGGACGGTGGCGGCAATAAAGGGTACGTCGATTGCGTGTTTTTGGGTGCGATAAATTTTCATAACTTACTTTAAACTATTCACTTCTTGCGTAAACTGCTCGCCCCGGTCCTGGTAATTTTTGAACATACCAAACGAGGCACAAGCAGGCGACAGGAGGACAATATCCCCAGCTTTGGCCAATTTTTGAGCGGCACTTACGACTTGCCGCATGTTTTTTGCCCCTTCCATTATGGGTCCAGTGAAAGGACCGCTTTTTGCCAGCGCGTCTCCCATCCTTTTGGCTTCCTCTCCTATGAGAACTATGGCCTTGACGGTTTTATCGCCTACGATTTCCCTGGCCAGAGGTTGAAAATCGGAGTTTTTGGAAGAACCGCCAAGAATAAGGATTTTAGGGTTTCGGGGAAAGGACCTGATCGCGGCTATGGAAGTTTCCGGGGTTGTGGAAAACGAATCATTGTAATACTTAACTCCATCTATGGTCCTTACCAGTTGCAACCGATGAACGAGACCTTTGAATGTTTTTATGACTTTTGCGATGTTTTCCGCTTTGACCTTTTGGAGTTTGGCGACTACAGTTGCTGCCAAAACATTTTGGAGATTGTGTCTACCGGGCAGAAGAACATCATTTATTGATGCGATAGTTTCGGGCCCATCGACAAGGCAGATAATTTTGTTGTCTTTTAAGTAAGCGCCGTTTGCCTCTTTTTGCGCGGAAAAGAACAAAACTTTTGCCGGAGTCTTAACTCTAAATGACCTGGAGTTTTCGAAATCTTGGTTTACGACGGCGAAGTCGTTTTTCTTTTGAAACTTAACGATCGACATTTTTGAGCTTTTGTATTCACTTTGATCCCTATGCCAATCTAAATGCTCGCTTGTAACCATGAGGACAACGGCGATATGGGGGCTTTTTTTAAGGTCTATAAGCTGAAAGGAGGATAGCTCCAGAATAGCCAAGCTCGTTTTTTTTAATTTTGGCAAGATTTCCAAAGCGGGAGTGCCAATATTACCGGCTAAAAAAACGTCTTTATATTGAGTTTTTAACATTTTATAGATAAGGGTTGCCGTTGTACCCTTACCTTTGGTGCCGGTGACAGCGATTATGGGGCAGGGGCAAAGGTCAAAAAAAATAGGTGGCACCTGCGACAGTGAGTTTTTTGATAAGAAGATGGTCGGGCCTAACACCCGGTGAGCGCACAACTAAATCGAAGTGTTCATTTGCTTCAATTTGGGTTTTTTCTTTATCGTCATAAATCGTAATTTTATTGAGCTTTCCTAAAAATTCAGCCGCCGCGCGACCTTCTTTACCAAAGCCAATGATGATGATTTTTTTGCCTTTGATCATTTTAGATTTCCACCCTTTCGGCTGAAATATCTGTCCCCAAGAGGACTGAAGCGACGCGCGAGAATTCTTTTTGATCGCCGGTTGTAAAAAACAAATCATTGTTTTTTTGGGTAGAGAAAGCGTCTTTTTTCTTAAGTATATATTTAACCCTTCTGGCAATAGCTTGACCAGAGTCGATAACCTTGACTTTATCCCCTACCCTTTTTTTGATGTCTTTTTTAAGGAAGGGGAAATGGGTACAGCCTAAAACAACCACATCGCTTCCAAATTTTTCAATCCTGGCGGTATACTTATCAAGAAGTATAGCGCTTTCCCTTCTGTCCCAAGTCTCAACAGCTTCTTCCAGCCCAGCGCAGCCAAGCTTGAGACACTGTCTGCCTTTTGCAAAGCCACGGACCAGTTCGTCAAGATAAGAACTTTTGGCAGTTGCCGGAGTGGACATAATGGCGATCTTGCCAGTTTTGGTGATTTTTACGGCGGGTTTGACTGCCGGAACAACACCGATAATCGGAAGGTCGTAATTTAACCTTAAATAGTCGATTGCGTAACAAGTGGCAGTGTTGCAGGCTATAACCAGAGCTTTTATCTTGCGGCTAATTAAAAAATCGGTAATTCTTCCGGTGAGATCTTCCAGTTCTTTTTTCGTTTTGGCACCGTAGGGATTATGGAGTTGATCGGCCAAGAATACAAAGTTTTCTTGCGGCAGAAGACCGGCAATTTCCAAAAGGACAGAAAGGCCGCCAACGCCAGAATCAAAAAGTCCGATCGGTCTTTTGTCTGCCATAATTTATAAGAGAGCTTATTTTATTCTCTTCGCTCATAAAATTAGAAGAACGAAAGCCAGAGTCCAAAGGCGGCAAGGACTATTTGGGCAAGCCAAAACCTAAAGACAATTTTAGGCTCTTCCCAGCCTTTATTTTGAAGCCAGAGATGAATCGGGGCAACTTCGAAGGCTTTTTTACGGCGGATTTTTTTAGAAAGGATTTGGATAAGGGATGATGTTACCTCGACAACAAACATGCCGCCGATTACGGCCAAAGCAATCGGCTTACCCAAAAGGAGGCCGCTGACGGCGAGAGTTGCGCCAAAGGAAAGGGCGCCTACATCTCCAAGCCAGATTCTGGCCGGCCAAATATTAAAATACAAAAAGGCGATTAAAGCACCGATCCAAAGGCCTAAAAAGGCCGATAAGGTTGTATCTAAAATGCCCCGCGACATGATTAAAAACGCCATTAAGCAAATTACAAGGAGGCCGGCTGCCAGGCCATCGAGGCCGTCGGCGATATTAACGGCGTTGGTGAAGGAAACGATTACAAAGGCGGCAAAGGGAATGTAGAGAATCCCGAGGTCAAAAATATCGAAAAAGCGGACGTTTAAGATATGGATACCGAGACCAAAATAAAGAAAGGCGGCAATGGCGATAGCCAGAACCCATTGGATCAAAAATTTGTACCGCAGGCGCATCCCCCGGAATTTAGTTTTTTCAAAGCCGAAGGTCTTGCGCAAATCATCATAAAAGCCTAAAAGCCCGAAAGAGAAAAAGGTGAAAAGGAGAACCTGAACCTCTTTTTTGTAGGGATAAACCGACGTCCTTTCTATGCCAAAGTAGGGAGCCAGGGTGATTACCAGAAGATAAAGGATGCTAACTACTAAGATTATGAGTGCTCCCCCGCCGACAGGCGTGCCGACTTTGTGGGCGTGAAGCTTGTCGAAAATGGGTGTCCTAACCTCAAACATATCGCGGGTTTTTTGGTTTTGCCGCTGGAGTTTTATCCGATAGAGAATATTGATAAAGGGCACGAGCAGAATGCTGATTGTCAAAAAAGATAAGAGTAGTAAGCCTAAAATTTGAACCATGATAGTTTAAAAAGTACCACGGGTATCAAGAGTACCACGAGTATCAAGGGCTTTATTAATTATCTCACTTGAGCTCGCCACAATGGTAGCAGGAAACTTTTGTTGATTTGCCAAGTAAACCATTTACGATCCGATCCAAGTGGGCGTGGCGGGAACCTTTAATAAAAATAACGCTATTTTTCTTTTTGAGTTTTTTAATGCCTTTTACGACTGCGGCTATCGAATCGGAGTTGAGAGTTTTGCCTCTGAAACCGTTCTTTTTGGCTGATTTAGCAATAATTTCGGCAACTTTCTCGAAGGTAATGAGAACGTTAATTTTAGATTTGGCAATCGCCTCGCCCAGTTTTCTGTGCTCATCCTCGGAAAGGTGGCCTAAATCTTTCATCGGACCAAGGACAACTATTTTATGCAAATTTTTGGACAATTTGAGAAATGCTTTTAAGGCTTCAAGGGCCGCTTTTGGTGAAGAGTTATACGTATCGTCGATAATATTAAAGTTTTTGGTAACGAGAGGTGTAAGACGATGCTCGGGCAATTTTACCTGGGAAAGCCCCTTGGCGATTTGTTTCAGCGTCAAACCTTCCAAAAGACCAACGGCGGCGGCGGCATATGCCGAAGTTAACTGATGTTCGCCTACGGCCTTCCAACTGACAGTCGCCTTTTGGCTCTTGTAGTGCAAACGAAAGGTCGACCCGGCAAGGCTTTGCGAAAAATGCGATATTTTTACACTGTCAGTTGCCTTTTTGCCGTACCAATAAATTCTGGCTTCGGTTTCACTTGCCATTTTGGCAACATTGGGGTCGTCGGCGTTTAAAACTGCACGGCCGCTTTTAGCAAGTGCCTTTACCAACTTAACCTTTTCGCTGTAAACGCCCTCAATATCTTTAAAATATTTGGTGTGGGTTGGGGCAATATTTGTAACAACAGCAATTTTAGGTTTGACGATAGAAAGATAATGGTCCATGTTGCCGGGTTTTTCGACGCCGTATTCCAAAACTACTTTTTGATTCCACGGCTTGGTTGCAAGAATCGTTTGGGGAATGCGGAATGTCGGGTCAAGGTTTTCGCCACCTGTTGAAACGTTAAATTTCTGGGAAAGGACGGAATAAATCGCGTTTTGGGTCAGGGTCTTGCCGACGCTGCCGGTGATGCCGATAACTTCGACTTCCGGAAGGAGTTTTAGGTAATTTTTGGCGATATAGGTGCGAGATTTGTGAAGAGGTTTTTTCCAGGATTTAACCTCCTCAAAAACATCAGTTTTTAAGATCATCAAAAGATAATTATATCAGCAGGTCGCCTTCTCATGCAAAACATGGCAGAGGCGGGACAAGTTAATTTTCGAGGGCCAGGGTAATGATTTGGTCAAGCAGTTTTTGATAAGTTAAACCGGCTGCTCCCGCGGCTTTGGGGAAAAGGGAGACAGGGGTCAGGCCGGGGATGGTATTGACTTCCAGAACATATGGTCTGCCTTTTGAAATAATCATATCGATGCGGCCGAACCCGCGGCAGTCAAGAGCCTTGTAAGCGCAAAGGGCGGCGTTTTGGGCTTTTTTTGTCAAAGCCCGGCTAATTCTGGCCGGGACGATTTCAGCGGTTAAATTGGGATCGTATTTGGCTTCCAGGTCGAAGAATTCTTTTTTGGGCACTATCTCGACAAGCGGAAGGGCTCGCGGTTTTTTGTTGCCCAGAATTGCACAAGTTACTTCGGTTCCCCCAAGAAACTCTTCAACAATAACCTCGTCACCGTAGGAAAAAGCGTTTCCCAGGGCTTTTTTAAGATCTTTTTTAACCTTAACCTTGGAGACGCCGACTGAAGAACCCTGGGCTCGCGGTTTAACAAACAAGGGTAGTTTGAGTTTTGAGAGGATACCGTTTATGCTATCGCCTCTTTGGACCATTAAGTATTTGGGTACATTTAGGCCGTCCTGGGTAAATAATTTCCTTGAGGAAATTTTATCCATGCCTAGCGCAGAAGCAAGTACGCCAGAACCTGTGTAAGGAACTCCGATTAAATCCAGAAACCCCTGCATTGTCCCATCCTCACCGTACGGCCCATGCATGGCGATAAAAAACAGTTGACAGTTGACAATTGACAGTTGACCGAAAGGGAAGGCATTATCTTTGGAGATTACCAGCGGAATCACTTCGTACTTTCGTCTATCTAAATTTTTAACCACTTCCCTGCCGGAAATTAGGGATATATGATGCTCGGGGGATTTGCCGCCCATCAGAACAGCAACACGAAGTCTTTTGTTCATAGTTTTCTAGCCCTCTACCCTTTTAATTCTTGCACCAAGGGCGCAGAGCCTTTCGACGATGTTTTCGTAACCCCTTTCAATAAGCTCGGCTTTATCTATTTGACTTTTGCCTGTGGCGGTTAAGGCGGCAATGACAAGGGCAATACCGGCCCTGATATCGGGGGTGTCCAGCCTTTGGCCGAAAAGTTTTGAGGGGCCCGAGACGAGTACCCGGTGGGGGTCGGCAATTTCGACTTTGGCACCCATGGAAAGCAGTTTGTCGACAAAAAACATGCGCGATTCGTACATCCAGTCATGAAGGATGGTAACACCTTTGGCCTGTGTTGCCAGAACAATCATCGGAGCGATGAGGTCTGTTGGGAAACCCGGCCAAACATCGGTGACGACTTTTTCTATAGCTTTTAACCTACTGCCAAAAACGGTGAGCGTTTCTTTTTCCAGCTTATATTTAACCCCAAACTTTGAAAGAGTGAGAAGTATCATTTCGACATCTTCTTTTATAACCGGAGCCATTTCCAGCTTGGTGGCGGCAACTGCCGCAAGGATGGCAAAAGTACCAACTTCAATATGGTCAGGGCGAACTTTGAAAGTTGTACCTTTTAAGTGTTTTACGCCGACAACCTTTAAAACGTTTGAACCGATACCCGTGATTTGCGCCCCCATTTTATTTAAGAACTGGCACAAATCGATAACGTGCGGCTCTGAAGCGGCCCTTCTCACAACCGTTGTGCCGCTTGCCAAAACCGAGGCCATAATAACGTTTTCGGTGGCGGTAACAGAGGCCTCTTCCAAAAAGATATCGGCACCTTTAAAACCTTTTGTCGAACCTTCGTAAAAATCGCCTTCTTTTATCTTGGCGCCAAGGGCAACGAGCGCTTGAATATGGGTATTTAGGGGCCTTCTGCCGATGATATCGCCGCCGGGGTGACCCATTTTAACCTCACCGCACCTTGAAAGCATCGGCCCCATAAGAAGAACGGCCGCCCTTAACTTTTGCGTTAATTCTTGGGGGAAATCTACCGTGTGTACTTCTTTTGCGCAAATCGAAAGTGCGAAAGCGCCCTTTTTTTCAATTATCACGCCGGCCATTTGCATCAGCTGGGTCATGACGTCGACATCGGAAATTTTTGGGACATTTTCGATGATACAGGTGTCTTCCGTTAGAAGACAAGCAGCCATAATCGGCAAAATTGAGTTTTTATTACCGGCAATTTTGATTTTGCCGGAAAGTTTTGTACCGCCGGTTATTTCGTAAGAAATCATGAGATACTCCAAGGAGACAACCTAATTCGGTTTTCTCCTTGGTATTCCTCTTTCCCTTCAGTAGATATACAGTGCCATGCGGTCCTCGTCCTTCGGACTGCGGGCCTTAAATTTAAACTGGCGGAGCCAGATTTAAATTTAATTGTAGTTTTATTCACTTAAAGTCTCCGATCAAAAATATTTCTTCTTTTAGATCTAACCCGTAAGTTTCTTTGGCTTTGGCTTTGATAAGGTTAATTAATTCTATAACATCAGAGGCGGTAGCGCCGCCAGTGTTGAGAATAAAATTGGCATGGTGACGAGATACTTCGGCGCCTCCCACTTTTGTACCTTTCAAGCCAAGGCTATCGATGATATAACCGGTTGAAGTCGTAAGGTTGGGAGTCGATAGCCGAACTGCATCATCATGCTCGATGTTTCTAAAAATACAGCCGGAGCAGGCAACGCCAACCGGCTGCTCTTGATTTCGGCGTTTAACGTTGTCCATTGCCTTTTGCCAAATGTCTTTGGGATCTTCGGATCTGTCTAGACGAAATACTGCTTCCAGAACTATTTCACCGCTTTCTTGAATTTTGGAATGGTCGTAAGAAAATTCAAAATATGTAGAATCGACGTTTTTAACTTCACCGGTTTTGGGGTTTAAAAGTAAAGCAGAAACCAAGTGATTACCCAAAAAATCACCTTTCTCGACTTCAAAATGGGCGTTAATTTTGATACCGCCGCCGACAGTTCCGGGAACGGAAAGCAAGAATTCCAAACCCTCCAGGCCCTGGTCAATGGTAAAGCGGGCAAGCTGGTTCATAGGCGTACCGGAAGCCGCCCAGACCAGAGCGTTTTTGATGCCGGTTCCGGTTTTGTCGATTGTCCCTTTTAAGCCTACAAGCTTAATACCGTCTGCCCTGTTTTTTATAACCAATCCATTAAAACCTTTGTCCGATATAAGGACATTGGCGCCGCCGCCTAAGATTACAAATGGAATTTTATTTTCTTTGGCTGTCGCTGCCGCCAGTTTGAGATCGTCCAGGCTTTTGGCTTCGAAAAACAGCCGGGCCGGGCCGCCGATTTTAAAATAGGTATGACGGGATAATGGTTCGTTTTCATACACCCGCAGGGGCCCCAAAATATTTTTTATTCCCTCGTAATTTGGCATTTTATTTTAGTAAATCGTAAAGTTTGTATACGTCTCCGGCGCCCATCGAGAGGATAATATCAAATTCCTTGAGATTTTCTCTGGCTTTTTCTGCGGTTTGGACAAGTGATCCGGTAAGTTTTGCCTTTTCACCTACCCCTTTGGCAAGTTTTTGGGCGAGTGCAATTTTATCCCCTTTTTCCCTGGCGGCAAAGACTTCCGTTATATAGATTTTATCGACATTTGATTTTTTAAGGGCAGAGACAAAGTCGCCAAAAAAAGTTTCGATGCGGGAAAAGGTGTGGGGTTCAAAAACCAGTAAAACCTTTTTGTCTTGATATTTTTCTTTTAAAGCATCAGCTGTGGTCTTAACGGTATAGGGCTGGACGGCATAATCATCATAAACTTTGACTCCCTTAATCTCCCCTTTTAACTCGAGGCGACGACCAAGGCCTGTGAACTTTTCAATTGACCGTTTGGCCCATTTAAGGTCAAGGCCAAGAACTTTAGCAACGGCAAGGGCGGCGGCTGCATTATCTTTCCTAAAATCGCCAATTATAGATAAATTAATATCTTGCGCGGGGCTTATGACTATCGTCTTGACACCTTTTCTCTGTTTGACCAGTGGTTTAACTTGTGGACCGACTATTAACGTACCACCGGGTTTAATGTTACCGACAAATTTTTGATACGAGGCGATGGTGTCTTTTTCTGATTTAAAAAAATCCGGGTGCTCCCAAGCGATATTTAAAATGACGGCAATGTCGGGAGAATAGCTTAGAAAATTATTATTGTACTCGTCCGCCTCACAGACGAAGTATTTTGACTGGCCGACTTTGAAGTTTTTGCCCCAAGAAAGGACTTTGGCGCCGATTTCGCAGGTTGGGTCAAGGCCGGCGTCGATTAAGACTTGAGAGACCATGGCGGTTGTTGTTGATTTGCCCCAGGCCCCGGCGATGCTGATGACGAATTTACCCGTCTGCAAATATTGGCCTTGAAATTCTTGCCAGGTTAAAAGGGGGATTTTTAAATCCCTGGCTTTTACTACTTCGGGGTTTTGGGGATTAAGCTTTAAGACGGCCGGAGAAATAACGAGCATATCGACTCCTGCCAAATGGCTTGGGTCGTGGCCTGTCTTGACACTAACAGACAGATTTTTGGCGTATGCGGAATTTGGCTCCAGGTCGCAACCGCTCACCCTAAACCCATAAGCTTTAGCGATCCCGGCGGCAGCGGCAGCTCCAGCGCCTCCAATGCCCATAATGTGAATCTTGGCGGCTAGTGTAGCTAGTTTATTGGCTGCCTCCAATTCTTCGGGGGTATTGATGCCATGCCACTGGCGCGGATCTTTTAGTTTATATGCTTCGACTTTGTCGTTTTTGTCAAGGGCAATTTTAATAAGATCAGTCAAATAATATTCGGCAGTTGCGGGGGAAGGTGACAGTTTTGAAAGGTTTTTGGAAAGCCAATTTTTATCGAAAATGTACAGACCGTCGTTGATCTCTTTTATCGCCCTCTGGTTTTCCGTGGCATCTTTTTCTTCGATAATGCCGCTAAGCTTACCGTTTTGCCTGACGATCCTGCCGAAGCCTGACGGATTTTCTTTTTCTAGTGTAACAAAAGTAAT
>JACPKK010000032.1 GCA_016187105.1 Candidatus Curtissbacteria bacterium
CCGCACTTCTTATACTTGTATGGTTTACCTGTTTGGGAGTTGACCGCTCCGCAGGGGCATGGGTCGTTGCGGCCCACCTTCGTAACACGAAGGGGGCTATTTGGTCTTTGGGACATTGGGTTTGTGGGGGCAATAGCTTGTTGGCTGCCTGACTCAAGAGCCTCCAGTCTGGCAATTTCTTCATCGAGTTCTTCGTCTGTCATTTGATTGGGGTCTTTGGAGATTGATTGCTGACTCGTGACTCGTGATTGTTGATTGTTATTTTGTTCGGCTTCCAGCCGGGCAATTTCGGCGTCGAGCTGGTCGTCTGACATGGCCAGTGGATCAACTGCCGATTGTTGATTGTTGCCGCCGGAGGCGAGCCTCGTCTTTGACGGGATCGTTGACTCTCGATTGATCAGTTGAGGCTCGGCGTGGACTTCGATGCCTTTTTCTTCAATTTTTTCCACTTGCGGCTCCTGGCGGACCTGGACTTTATAGATGCGATGGACTATTTCGTAATCGATGTTGCCAACCAATTTTTCAAAAAGATTAAAGGCCTCTTGTTTATACTCTACCAGCGGATCACGTTGGCCCGCCGCCCTTAGACCGATGCCTTCACGAAGATCATCAATGGTGTCCAAGTGTTCAATCCACAAGGTATCGATTATAGAAAGGCTGGTGAATTTTTCGATGTCTCTGGCGATTTGCTCGCCTAGCGATTTTTGGCGGCTGTCATAGACTTGGCTGGCGATCTTATTTAAAAATTCAATTAAGTTTTGGGGATTCTTCGGGGCATCTTGAAGAAGTTTTTTTTGCGATGTTTCTTCAAAAGGAATAATGGTTGTAAAGTCCTGGATGATTTTCCCAAGGTCTGGGCTGGAAACCGATTCGGCGCTACGGGCCAAAACAAGACTGGTGATTTCCTTTTCGATTTTGCCTTTTATCTCTTCTGTCATCTTTCCCGCTATGTCTTTGTCGCTTGAGGAAAGTAAAATATCGCGGCGCATGCCGTAAATAATTTCCCTTTGTTTATTGGCAACGTCGTCGTATTCGACCAGGTGCTTCCTAATATCGAAGTTATGGGTTTCGACTTTAACTTGGGCGTTTTCGATGGCTTTACTAACCATGCCGTGTTCTATGGGCGTATCTTCAGGGAGTTTAAAGGCGGTCATAATTTTGGCAATCTGGTCGCCGCCAAAAAGGCGCATGATATCGTCTTCCAAAGAAACATAAAAACGGCTTGAGCCCGGGTCGCCCTGACGGCCGGAACGGCCACGGAGCTGATTGTCGATGCGTCTGGCTTCGTGCCTTTCGGTACCAACAACATGGAGACCCCCCAACCTAACTACTTCGTCGTGGTCTTTTTGCCATTTTTTAAACTCCCCACCGGTTGTTTTGGGACGACCAAGCCTATCGGTTGGCGGAGTACCGCCCAGGATGATATCGACACCGCGGCCGGCAATATTGGTAGCAAGAGTAACGGATCCTTTTTGGCCCGCTTGGGCGATAATTTCGGCTTCCCTCTGGTGGTTCTTGGCGTTTAAGATTTGGTGAGGGATGCCTTTTCTTTTTAAAAGTTCCGCTAAGAATTCATTCTTTTCGATTGAAGTCGTGCCGATTAAAACCGGCTGGCCCCTTTTATGATGCTCGGCGATATCATTTGCGGCGGCCGTGAATTTGGCTTTGGTTGTTTTGTAGACGATATCGGAATTGTCTTTTCTAACCATCTCTTTATTGGTGGGAACGACGATGACTTCGACCTTGTAAATTTTGTGGAATTCTTCCGCTTCGGTAGCGGCGGTACCCGTCATACCGGCCAGTTTTTCGTAAAGGCGAAAATAATTCTGGAAAGAAACTGTTGCCAGGGTTTGGGATTCTTGCTGAATGGAGACGCCTTCTTTGGCTTCTATTGCCTGATGAAGACCTTCTGACCAGCGGCGGCCGGGCATAAGACGGCCGGTAAACTCGTCGACAATAATGATTTCATCGTCTTTGACAACATAGTCCCTGTTTTTGAAAAAGAGAGTCCTGGCGCGAAGGGCCTGTTCGATGTGGTGGATGGTGCCGAAATCTTTTTCGTAAAGATTGGAAACTCCGAGGCGCTTTTCGACTTTGGTGATACCGTGTTCTGTCAGGTTGGCGGATTTTAATTTTTCGTCGATAACATAATCGGTGTCGCGGGAAAGTTCACCGACGAGCTTGGCAAATTGGAAATATTTATCGGAGGCCTGCTTCTGGGGTGCAGAAATAATAAGCGGGGTCCTGGCTTCGTCGATTAAAATTGAGTCGGCTTCGTCGACAATGGCGTAGTGGTGGCTTCTTTGGGCCATATCGTCAAGACTCCAAACCATGTTGTCGCGCAGATAATCAAAACCAAATTCGTTATTGGTGCCGTAGGTGATATCGGCACGATATGCTTCTTTTTTATCAACAGGCCGCAGGTGCTCTAAGCGCCAATCGGTTTGACTTTTGTCAGTATGTTTTGGATCATAGATAAAGGCGGCTTCTTGCATAATGCAGCCGGCGGAAACTCCAAGCGCCTCGTAGATTGGTCCCATCCAGCCAAGACCGACACGGGCAAGATAATCGTTGACTGTTGCCAAATGGACACCGCGGCCGGTTAAGGAATTTAAATAAAGCGGGAGAGATGCAGTAAGGGTTTTGCCTTCGCCGGTTTTCTGTTCGGCGATTTTGCCTTGGTGAAGGACAATGCCGGCGAGAATTTGCACATCGTAGTGCCTTTGATTTAAAGTTCTGGCGGCGGCTTCGCGGACAGCGGCAAAGGCTTCCGGCAAAATATCATCCAGAGTTTCTCCACGCTCTAACCTTAACTTAAATTCGGGGGTTTTGGCTTTCAGTTTGGCGTCGGAGAGTTTAGAAAAGTTGGCGGAGCGGCTGGCGACAGCATCGACAAGCGGCTGCAGTTTTTTTAACTGCTTTTCGTTTGAGTCTAAAAGTTTACCTAAGATTCCAAACATTATTTTTTACCTTTCGATTGTGATACTATCCTTCGCCATAGATCTTTTGTCGATCTGCCGGATTCGTGGGCAATTTTGTGAACTTTTGGGGAAAGTCTTTTTATGCGGTTTCTCTTTTTAAGTCTGGCAACTTCCACGTCTGGCAGTGTAGGACGCATAGTAGTCAATTTTAACTTACGATATGCATTTTAGCAAAGAAAAAGCCTCCTTCGGCAGATGGGAGGCTTCTTTGAAATTTCTAATTTTTAATTTCTAATTTCTAAACTTAAATTAGAGCATGAAAAAGTCGGTGTCAAGGGAAAATTTAAGATCAAAAAGAGGCCAAAATTTAGCGGGGAATTTTGGAAAAGCCGGCGTATTTTTGCAAGACTTTGGGGATCAAAATTGAACCGTCTTTTTGTTGGTAATTTTCCATAATGGTAAGCAGTGTTCTGCCAATTGCGAAGACGGTAGCGTCATTCATATGCACAAACTGAGTTTTGCCATCTGATCTTCTGACTTTGGTATTGAGACGTCTCGCTTGGTAATCTGTCATTAAATCTGATGTGTGTGTTTCACGATATTTACCTTGCGCCGGAAACCAAGCTTCGATGTCGATCTGCCTGGCATCTGGTGCACTCATCTCACCCGTACAAACCATGACAACTTGATAAGGAATTTCAAGCATCTGCATTAAGCGTTCTTGGATTGCGACTATAAAATCTTGCTCTTTTTTTGAGTCTTCTGGCAAATTAAAGCTTTCGATTTCGATTTTGTCGAATTGATGAACTCTGAAAATACCTCGAATATCTTTGCCATATGAACCAGCTTCTCTTCGAAAAGCAGTTGAAAAACCGACGTATCTTATCGGAAAATCTTTCTCGTTTAATGTCTGGTTCATGTGCATCGAACCAAGGGTGTGTTCTGCACTACCGATTAAGTATAAACTGTCCTTTTCAAGATAATATCTTTCTTCTTTCGGATCGAGCCTTGCCATTTGATCGAATATTTGAGGTTTGATCATAACGGGTGGGACGATTGGAATAAAGGGCTTGAGATTGTGACCTTTTGACATTTTTTCGAGTTCTTCTTCTTTTGTTAAAAGATTAAGAGCAAATTGAATTAATGCAAACTCAAGTAGTACTAATTCATTTTTAAGGTAACTGAATCTTGTTCCCGAAACTTGTGAGGCAGTTTCTGTGTCTATCAAATCAAGACTTTCCCCGAGGTCTTGATAATCTTTGACTTTAAAATCAAACTTTTTGGGTTTTCCCCATTTCCTAATTGGTTTGTTATCGGTCTCGTCTTTGCCAACTGGCACATCGTCCATTGGCATGTTGGGAACTTCTCGGATTAGTACATAAAATTCTTCTTGTAGCTTTTCAAGTTTATCCTCTTTTTCTTTTAGTTCTTTTTTGAGCTGCTGGCCTTTTTTTTCGTCGCGAGTGTCGGCGGCTTTTTTGCGATCTGATCGAAGTTTATCTACTTCTTCAATTAACTTGCGGCGCCTTTCATCTACTTCCAGTAGTTTTTTGACATTAACAACATAGCCTTTTTGTTTGGCTTTTTCTTCGACTAATTTTGGGTTACCGCGGATGAATTTAATATCAAGCATAGATAGAATTGAAAATTGAAAAGATATGTTTTGCTTCGCAAAATTGAAAATTGAAAATTAATTGTTGCTGGTACATGATCAGTGATTATTTTTCTGCCAGGAACGTTCTGGTTCGATTTCGTCTTTTAGGATCATTTCGACAGCGTCTTTGTGCCAGGGGATTTTGGTAATATGGTAAACCTCTTTAAAATATTTTAAGGCACTTTGGGCGCCGGGTACACCTTTAGCCTGCGCTAAAGCGTCAAGGTTGTCGGCAACTTTGCAAAGACGGGCTTCCAGGGTTTTTCTTGCCATGTATTCTTCGACAAGGGAAATTACTTCTTTATTTGACGGCAGGTCTTTGACGAGCCACTTGAGGCCTTCTTCTTCGATGGGGGCAAAGGCGCCTTTGGCCATACTTTTAACAAAAGTGCCGACATCGCCGACGATTGTTTCGGCCATATCGTGGAAAAGGGCCATTTTGACGGCGCGGTCAACATCTACTTTTTGCCCCTGTTTTTTCATTTCGCTGCCGAGGAAATAAACCAGCATGGCAGTTGTCCAGGAATGAGCCGCCACCGAGTCGGCTTCGTTTCTTTTAAACCCCAGGGCGATAAAACCTTGACGGGGAAGTTCTTTGGCCCACTGGAGAGTAAGAAATACCCTTAAAATTTTTTTTAAAGTTTCAGTCTTCATTTTTTTTCGGTGTACTAATATACTAGTATATTAGTAATTAGATTCGTCATTGTTTTTTGGGTCTGATAGTTGGGAAAAGGATGACATCGGAGATTGATGGCGAGTCGGTGAGAACCATAATCCACCTGTCGATACCCGGACCGATGCCGGAGGTTGGCGGCATGCCAAATTCCAAAGCCTCCAAAAAATCTTCGTCTACAACTTGTGCTTCTTCGTTGCCGGCTTGGGCTTTTTCCTTTTCTTTGACCCAAGCGTCTCTTAGTGCCTGGGGGTCATTTTGCTCAGAATAATTAGTTCCCATTTCCATGCCGGCGACGTATATATCGAAGCTTTCGACAAAACGCGGATCGTCGGCTTTTCTTTTGGCAAGCGGGTAGAAATCAGCTGGGTAATCATAAATAAAGGTCGGTTGGATAATTTCATGGGTGCACTTTTTCTCAAATATTTCCAGGAGTA
>JACPKK010000035.1 GCA_016187105.1 Candidatus Curtissbacteria bacterium
AAAACGTAAAGCAAAACCGCGCCGGCAGCAAAACTGGCCACAACTTGGGAAACGATGTAAAAAACTGCATTGATCGCCGAAATTTTACGAGTCAGCCAAAGAGATAACGTTACCGCCGGATTAAGATGGCCCCCGGAAATGGCCGCCGTCATAAAAATCATCGCCCCAAGCGCCAAGCCCGCGGCCAAGCTTTGGGCCAAAACTCCCACGTCCCCAAAAAAAATATTGGAAAGTACGGCTCCCGAAGCCACGAAAACAAAAACAAACGTCCCCAAAAACTCCGCTAAATATGCCCTCCACGGCAAAGAGAAGTTTTGCTGCGCAAAATTGATATTAAGCTTCACAATGAAATTAGAACACTCAAATCCATAGATTGTCAACTAAGATTCATTGTTAGATTGCTACATTGCTCGATTGTTTTAGAACAATTTAACAATTGAACAATGAAACAATTTACTCTGGTGTTTGCTCCGGCCCGCGGTTGCGGTAAGTCCTTATAAATTCCTTGACCTTCTGCTCATTAATCTCATCCAGCTTAAGCAACCTTCCCCACGCCACCAGTGCAATCTTGGAGTCATTAGCCGCCCGCGGCGCCAAAACTATCTTCCAGTCATCATCCTTGACTATTTCTTTAAGTTTGTCTATCTCCTCCGCTTTTAAACCGGCACTCTGCGTAGCAGTGGCCGTCAGATCCGAATTTTCCACCCTATACGAAATCCAGACATAACCGTGCTCCAGGTTGTGAATTAATTGCTCATCGGCAAGCGCGCTGTCATAAATGCCGTTTTTGGCAGGCCCTTGCCAATGCGGCCCAGAAGTTGGCGGATTAGAATTATACCCAGACCCAGCCTTGCCTGTCGCAATATGCTCCTGGGAAACGATAGCAAATTCTTCCACCCCCTCAAGGGGGTTAGCAACGGCAACCGGTTTCCCCTTATCTGTCGCTTCACCCAAAACACTGGCGTTTCTTGAAAAAAACCACACACCGCCAGCGACCAAAATTATGGTCGGTATGATAAACCAGACAATAAGCGGCACTCTCCTAATCATCTTGGGGCGTTATTTTACTACGATTGTCCCGTTTTGGCCAGCGTTTAAGTGGTTGTGGTATTTATACGTCCCGGCTTTGGCAAAACTTGTCGATCCGCTTGCTCCGCCAGCAACCTTTCCGATATTAAGCTCCTGATAAAGAGTATGGGTCGGATGCGGCGCCGAATTGACCTCGAGAGTGGATGAGCTTGCATTCTCAAAAACCACCTTCTGGCCCACCTTAACATTTAACGTGGAAGGAGCAAATCCGTTATCAGAAAAAGTCACAACCGCCGCTTCTTCATTTGTGGCATCGCCCGCCGACGAGGTCGAGACAGCCTCTCTCTCGGAGCTTGACTCGCCGGACGATGTCGTTTTGTAAGCGTTGCAAGCGGTAAGCGCCAGGACTGAAGCAATAGCAACAGCGATTAAACTTACTGTTTTCAAATTTTTCATCTTACACCTCCCCTCGAACTTTAAACCAAAAACTGCAAATCATAAACTTAAGTTTCTAGTTTACAGTTTCCTCTCTATTGTTATCAAGACTAGATTTTGCCACCAGATCCAAATACCTCAATTTTACCCTCAACGACAGCCGCCACGGCGCGGACAATATCCGGCGCCAGTTTATAAGAAGCTTGCTCTTGAACCTTGGCACCAAGCGCCTCATCAAGTGCGTCTCTGTACTGTGCGCGCAGTTCCGTATTGACATTTACTTTGACAATCTTGCCGACCCCAATTGCCTTCTTAACCTGCACCGCGGGGATTCCCGACCCCCCGTGCATTGAAAGAAATGTATTGGGCAGTGCCTTCCTTATGCTGGAAAGCAAGTCAAAATCCAAATCCGGCTGGTTGGGGAATGTGCCGTGGACGTTGCCAAAAACGGCCGCAAAAATATCTACCCCTGATTCTTGGATAAATCTTTGTGCCTTCACCGGATCAGTATAGGATTTTTTGACAACTTCGGGATCTAACTCCTCGTCATGCACCTCGCTTGATCCCGGCAGCCTGTCGATTTCTCCCTCAACCAAAGTACCCTTCGCCTTTGCCGCTTCTACCACCCTTTTTGTTGCCTCAATATTCTCCTCAAGCGATAGCTCTGATCCGTCAAAGTGCACATTGTCAAAGACCGGGTCGCCAGACCCTGAGCGAAGTCGAAGGGCCGCCAAACAATCGTCTACTTTACTGCTATGGTCTAAATTGAGAAGGATGGGAATCTCAAAGTCTTTTCTGGTATTTTCCACAAGATCAGCAATGTTTTCAAACCCAAAATACTCAACTTCGCCGGGGGAAAATTCCAGCATCACCGGCGATTTCATCTTTCTGCCTGCTTCGCAAATCGCCCGCATAACATCTAGATTATCGACATTAAAGGCGCCAATCGCGAAATTTTCATCCTTAGCTCTTTGGAACCATTCACGAGCGGTCATTATTTTGTCTTCTTCACTTTTTTCGCTTTGAAATCACCATAAATCATAAGCCCTACCATCATGTTAACAGCCGCCATCGCCAAATACGGAACCCAAAAAAGCGACTTTAAAGTCGCCGCCGCTCCCCCGAATTCAAAACCCTCAATTACAAATACTGCCAGAACCACCGCCTCAAAAATAGAAACCGCCGTCGCCAGCATCGCAGCCCTCAAAGTCTTCATAAACCACAAAAAAGCCACCGGCCCAAAGATTACTATTCCCAAAATCATCCCGTTGAAAATCTCGCGCGCCAAGATAAATTCCCAAATATTTAAAAAAATAAAAATGAAAAGCAGGTTCGTCCTTAATATTTTTTGTTTTGAGAAAAATTGAAGCTTGCTCATTTCGCTAGATCATGCCTTTTCCAAATCCCCTTAGCCCCGCAAGGAGCGCAAGGGATTTATACCTTTTCCAAATCCCTTATCTTTGCAATTCTGCGCGCGTGCCGTTCCTCACCGCTAAATTTTGTCGAAAGCCACAGATCAACTGCTTCCTTCGCCTCATCTTCTGTCAAAAATCTTGCGCCGAGCGAAAGGATATTGGCATCATTATGTTCTTTTGAGAGCTTAATAATATCTAGCTTGGCTCCGTAGTAAAGCGCCGCCCGCACGCCGCGTGCCTTATTGGCACAAATTGCTTCTCCTTGACCGCTGCCACCGATAACAATCCCGAGCGACCCCAGATTTTCTCCCACATTCTTAGCGCATGGATAGATAAAATCCGGATAATCATCATCTTTATCAAAAACCTCATTGCCGCAGTCGCGAACCTCCAAACCTTTTGACTTTAGATATGCGACAAGAGCCTTCTTCAGCTCAAACCCCGCATGATCAGAAGCAATAAAGACCTTCATTAATCTACTATTAAGAGTACTAGTTCGTCAGCTCTTCCAGCTTATCATATGTCAAAACCCCCGCATATATTTGGCCGTTGATGATAAAGGTGGGAGTAGACTGCACCCCCGCCCTCTCACCCAAGTCGGCATCCGCATTAATCTTGCCTATTGCCTCTTCACGATTCGCCTTAAACTTTTCCAAATCGAGCCCAAGCTCCCGCGCGTACTCTTCAAATTTGCCTTGCGGGTCGCTCATTTGTGACCATGCACCCTGCCTTTCAAACAAAATGTCGTGCATTTCCCAAAACTTTCCCTGCTTTCCGGCAGCTTCCGCCGCCCGAGCCGCGGGATTGGCATTTGAGTGTATTTGCGTCAGCGGAAAATGCCTGTAAACAAAATAAACACTGCCCCCATGGTCTTTTAAGAACTGCTTAACTATTGGATGAGCCTGTCCGCACGCCGGGCACTGGTAATCGCCAAACTCCACGATCTGCGCGCTGGCCGTAGATTCCCCCAAAGTCTGCCCGCCGGCTGTGAGTTCCCCGACTGCAATGCTCTTGGTTTCTCCAGATTTACTCCCTCCGGCAAAAAACACAACTCCGACAATAATTACCGCCAAAGTTACAGCACCAATACCGATAAAAAACTTACCTTCGTTTGACATTTTTGTCTTTGGTTTTTAGAAGAACCACCATCATTGCCGTTATTACCAAAAACGCCGTTAAAGAAAGAAACGGAATCGTCACAAACTTGGGCAAAGTCAGCACTCCAAAAGTAAGCGCCCTGATTTCCGAACATGGCCCGTATGCGTTGCACGCAATTGGCGTCAGATCTTTAAGCGGTGTCATTTGCAGCATATAGTGGTAAAAAGCAATTAATGCACCCAAAATGCTCAAGGGCAATACATAATAAACAACATTTTTATCCTTTCTCCAAATCGCCACACCAATGATAATAACCAATGGATACATCAAAATCCTCTGGTACCAACATAAAAGGCAAGGCGTCCAATGTCTGATTTCCGAAAAATAAAGGCTCCCCAAAGTCGCCGCCCAAGCCTGCACAAAAGCAATGTAAAACGCGTTACGCGTAAAAAACTTCTTCATCCCGAAAATGCGTTTAAGAACTGATTAAACCCCTTAAGTCAAAACTCGTGTTTGCTAACTGCTCTTTATGACTGCTCACATCAACCTTTCCCTTTATTATAGAAGTCAGCGGCCCCACCTCCATCGGGTGGTTGATAACAGAAGCACCGACAATTCGCATTACACTACCTATCGTCTTGATATAAATTCTCGTCATCTTCCCCAACTCAAATGACCCACGCGTTATAACCTCATCCGCAAACTGTGCGTCTGTTACACCTATAAAAGAATAGGTTCCCTCAAAAAACGAATCGGAATAAGAAGAGGCTGTTTCAAAGGGGACTTTGGCGCCACCGGCCATATTCTCCCCTGCCACTTTTCCCTGACTCGTTGCATTTGCCCAGTTACCCAAAGCATGACTGGTGTTAAAAATCAAGTCATGAAACTGGGCGCAATCACCGGCCGCATAAACATCGGCAACGCCAGTTTCCAGAAACTCATTGACAACTATCGCGCGGTCAACCTTGATACCCGAATCTGCAAGCCAGGAAAGATCACTTTTGATGCCAATACCCACACCTACCACATCGCAATCAAACCGTCTCCCGCTTTTGGTAACCACCTCTCCTGCAAGATCTTTTGAATCTTTAGGGAGAATTTGCGCTGTTTCCTCGCCGGCAACCACCGAAACGCCATTTTTGCCCAAGATATCCACAATAATCTTGCTCGAACCGCGATCCAGTTTATTCGCCCAAAAATATGGCTCACGAATCAAAATCGTAATTTCCTCAACCCCGTTCGCCCGAAAGCTGGTTGCAAAATCCAAACTGATAAACCCGCCGCCGACGACCACTGCTTTTTTGGCGCCGCCGGCATATTTAATCGTCGCATCCCCGTCTTCAATGGTGCGCAGGTAAAGCACGTTTTCAAGGTCTGCTCCGGGAACCGGGAGTTTTATTACATCACCGCCTATTGCCAAAAGCAGCTTCCCGTATCGATATTCGTTCCCCCTGTCATCTCTTACACTATGTCCCTTCGCGTCAAGCGAAAGCACCCTCGTCCCTTTTACTAAGTTTATCTTCCGCTCCTGGTACCACTGGGGCTTTTTCAAAAATACCTGCTCCCTTTGAATTTTCCTTCTGGTGTAATGGGGAAGCAGTACCCGCGAATACTGTTCGTGTTTTTCGTCAGTAATGATCGTAATTGTTGCCGAAGGCGAAGACCCCCTAACTACCTCCGCCGCCGTTGTCCCGGCCGCCGAACCACCTATAACCAAGAAATCTATTTCCCTCATTTGTTCAGCGAGCCTCGCCTTTGGCGGGCCGCTGATCCGCCGATTATTAGATAGTCTATCGATCTCATCTGACTCCCAAAAACAACAAGACTTGACCCGCTAAAAAACCGATTAAGGCCGCCAAAACTCCAATTACTACCGTCTCCAAAACTTTGCCCCTCAAGCTGCCTTTATTCAAAAACCAGCGGAAAAAACCGATAAAACCCATAACCCCAATCGCCATCAAAATCGAAAAGATAAGAGCCCTCCCCACGGGCTCCAAAAAAATAAACGGCAAAAGCGGCGGAATCCCCCCAAAAAGATAAAAAACACCCATAATAAGACCTGAAAAAACCGGACTGCCGTTTTCCTCGCGGCTCAAACCCAGTTCGTCTCGCATCATCACCTTAAGCCACAACTCCTTATCAGCAGTTACTTTGTTAACCAGAAGCGCTAGCTCGCGGCCGGAAAAACCTATTTTTGAATAAATCTCTTCAATTTCCTGCTTTTCAATCTCCGGCTTATGTTCCATCTCCCACCGCTCAATCTTTTCCATCTGATCATAAAATTCTTTTTGGCTCTTTACTCCCAGATAATTTCCAAGCGCCATCGACGCGGCCCCGGCCACAATTGTCAAAACTCCCGCCAGAACTATAATCCCCTGATCACTGACACTGCCAGCTATTCCCACCAAAAAACCGATGGCCGTTACGACTCCATCATTGGCACCAAAAACAATATCTCTTAAAAAATTCCCAGAATTGGGGTGCTCGGGCTCTTTTGCCGCTATCTCACTTGCCGCCATGCAACCATTCTAACATTTGACATTTGACATTACCGCGTCTGACGCGGTCAGGGGTATTCCTGTTTTCCGGTTTCCTCATCGACTAAAATTATTGCTTTAGTCGGACAGCTTTCTGCCGCCAGCTTAACTAAATCCGGCGGATCGCCCTCGCCTTCCATAACAACTGCTTTGTTTTCGCTGTCCAAGGCAAACGTCTTCATCGCCAAAGCCACGCAGGAAGCCGCGCCAATGCAAAGGTCGCGGTCAACTGTAATTTTCCATTTCTTCATAATAGTTTTTTAGAGTTAAGAGATTAGAGTTAAGACAACTTCATACTTAACTCTTAACTCTGGCCTCTATTCTCTTTATTGCTTCCAGCGCCAAAAATGCGCATTTTAACCTTGCGGGAGCAACCGAACCGCCAATTAATCCTAAAACGTCCTGCCCTGTTATCCGGCTAATGACACTGACTTTCTTGCCGAAAATTGCGCTGGATAAAAGTGAAGCAGACGCAATCGAAATCGCACATCCGCTCCCCGTAAAAGAAACTTTATCAATTTTACCTTTTTTGATTTTAAAAAAGAAAGTCACCTCATCTCCGCACAATGGATTAATCTGCTCGATAACTAAATCGGCCGCGCTCATCTTCCCAAAATTCTGCGGGTTTTGCCAATTCTCTAATATTTCTTCACGATAGATATCCATAATTGCTTTCTGACTACTGACTACTGACTACAGCAGTAGACCGTAGACTGTAGTCGGTAGACCTCAACTTAAAGACTTTAACCACTTTATCTATACCAGCAATAAACTTGTCTACCTCTTCTTTCGTGTTGTAAATATAAAAACTCGCTCTCGCTGCCGATTCTATCCCTAAAAATTCCATTAGTGGTTGCGCGCAGTGATGGCCGGACCTTATGGCAATGCCCTCGGAGTCAAGAATCGATGCCACATCGTGGGCATGGACCGGCCCGACGTTAAAAGCAATTACCCCGCCCCGCTTTTCAGAATCTTTCGAGCCGTAAATTATAACATCGTCGATTTTGCCCAGTTGTTTCAGAGCATACTCCGTAAGCTCCATCTCGTGCTTCCTGACATTCCCCATCCCTAAAGCTGTCAAATAATCAACCGCGGCTCCAAGCCCGATTGCACCCGCAATATTGGGCGTCCCGGCCTCGAATTTCCACGGCAGCTCATTCCAACTGCTCCTGCCAAGACTAACCTTCGAAATCATCTCTCCGCCAAACAAAAACGGCGGCATCGCCTCCAAAAACTCTCTTCTCCCCCACAAAACTCCAATTCCGGTCGGCCCAAGCATCTTGTGTCCGGTAAAAACGTAAAAATCGCAGCCGATCGAATCAATATTAACCGGCATATGCGGTACAGCCTGCGCACCATCCACAACTACAACTGCTCTTGGTGCTTTCCGATGAACGATTCCCGATAAACGATGAACGTCATTTACAGTCCCTAAAACATTTGAAACATGGAAAAAGGTAACTAACTTTGTCTTCTTTGTTAATGCTTTCTTAAAGGCTGCAAGATCAATCTCGCCATTTTCGTCAACGGGAACTATTTTCAAAACCGCCCCATTTTCCAAAGCCAGCTGCTGCCAAACCACAAAATTAGAATGATGTTCCGCAACTGTCAAAACAATCTCATCACCGCGGCCGATATTGAGTCTCCCCCAGCTGTAAGCCACTAAATTGATTGCCTCTGTCGCGTTGCGCACAAAAACGATCTCACGAGCATCTTTGACGCCCACAAAATCGGCAACCTTCTTTCTTGCATCCTCCAGCCTCTCCGTTGCCTCAACCGAAAGCGTATGTATCCCCCGGTGCACATTGGCATTATGCTTGCGCCAGTAGTCATCCATCGCCTCCAAAACCTGCCTCGGCTTCTGGCTCGTCGCGGCGTTATCTAGATAGACCAGCGGCTTCCCGTTCACCTTTCGAGATAATATTGGAAAATCTTCTCTTAAACTTTTCAAATTTACTGCCCCCTTATAGCCGTTTTGTTGACGATCGTAAAAAAAATGGGCATTAGATCTCTACAAAAATGTCGTCCCCTTCTATAGTTAGACTATACGTTTTCAAATCCTCGACAGCCGGCGGCAGTAAAACTTTTCCGGTCCTCACATCAAACTTGCTTCCATGGCAGTCGCACTCCGTCTCATAACCTTCCAGTTTGCCGCCGTCATAAGAAAGCTCACAGTACTCATGCGTGCAGATATCAGCAGTTGCAAACCACTCATCGCTATCGGTGTGATACAAAGCAACCAAATCGTCACCGATTTTTACCTGCTTAACTTTTCCTTTTTCAACTTCACCTTTGGTGGCTACTTTAACTTTCATTTTTCTTCCTATTTGTCATTCTGGCTTGTCCAGAATCTGTATTGTTTGATTCTGGAGTCGCTTCGCTCCCCAGAATGACGTTTCTTATTGGCTCAATAAACCCGCTAATTATCATCTTTTCGGACTGATCTCTCGTCAGCCCCCGGCTCATCAAATAAAAGATCATCTCCTCGTCTACTTTCCCAATAGTTGCCGCGTGACCGGCTTTTACATCCGGCTCCAAAATCTCCAGAGCCGGCGTATCATCGCCCATTTTGGCCTCATCAAAAAGTAGCGCATCAGACCTCAAATACGCATCCGCCCCCTTCGCCCCTTTTTCAATTTTGACATTGCCCCGAAAAGCAAAAGTTGACCTATCTCGCAGTACAGACCGGATATTGACATTCGATTTCGTATTAGGCGCCGCATGCACAATATTCGCCTCAATAGATTTCTCGTCCTGATTCTTAGCTAACACCAACCCCACAACCTCGACACTTGCATTCTCCCCCGCCAAAATAACATCCAACCGTCTGTCTGTCATTCTGGCTTGTCCAGAATCAATTCTGGAGTCGGTTTCCTCCCCAGAATGACGATTCGACGAATCTGCGTCCATAAACACCGTTATCATCCTCTTCTCATCTTTTTTCAAAGTAATCATCTTACAAAATTAAGAAAAGCCTCAAAATAATTTGTTCCCTTACCGCCGGCTAAAACAAACTGCTGGTTTAACTCACAAAAAGCCCCTGTTAATCTTTGGTCTTCCTTCTCCCATCTGGGCAATTCCTCCTTAAAGATCAGCCCAATACCAGCATCTGGCCTAAAACGAGAACGCATAGTTATCTTATTCAAAAAATAACTTCCCAATATATCCAATTCTTCACAAGTTAAATCAACTGAACAGGTACCGTCTTGTTGTTCCCTGTCTATAGCTTCCGCCAGCCTGCGATGAATTGAGACTGTCACAAGATCTTCTGGGGATAATTTAATCAGCCCGCCGGCATGGGCTGCCTCGTAGAAGTATGGCAGATCCCGTAATCTTTCCTCTAAAACTTCAGCATCTTCGATGGCTATAGGAACACGGAAATATCGTTTTTCCTCCGCAGTTTGACTCCGGGCTTCTACCATCATCCTACCGCTCCTTCCATATTTAATTGAATTAATCGATTTAGCTCCACCGCGTATTCAAGCGGCAGCTCTTTAACAATCGGTTCTATAAAACCATTAACGATTAAGGATGTTGCTTCCATCTCCGTTAGCCCGCGGCTCATCAGATAAAATAATTTTTCCGCATCAATCCTTGAAACCGAAGCCTCATGTCCAATCATCACATCGTCTTCGCCGACCTGCATCGTCGGGTAAGTGTCAGACCTTGATTTTTCATCGAGTATCAAAGCGTCACACCTCACATTGCACTTCACCTTCTCGGCGTTTTTGATAACTTTCACGAGTCCCCGATAAGAAGTCCTACCCCCAAACGCGCTGACAGACTTTGAAATGATTTCTCCGCTTGTCTCCGGCGCCAGAAACACCAGCTTTCCGCCCGCATCCTGATGTTGCCCGACCCCCGCAAATGCCAAAGATAATATCTCACCCCGTGCTTTTCTGCCAACCAAATAACAGCTTGGGTATTTCATTGTAATTTTGGAACCCAAATTCCCGTCCACCCATTCCATCGTCCCTTCTTCGCTAACAAACGCCCGCTTGGTCACAAGGTTGTAAACATTGCTTGACCAATTTTGGATTGTTGTGTATCGGCAGCGCGCGCCGCGCTTCACAAAAATCTCAACTACCGCCGCGTGCAGTGAATCTGTCGTATAAACCGGCGCCGTGCAACCTTCTACGTAGTGAACATAAGCCCCCTCGTCCACAATAATTAGAGTCCTTTCAAACTGCCCCATGTTGGCCGCATTGATCCTAAAATAAGCTTGAAGTGGAATGTCGACACTAACCCCCGGCGGCACATATATAAAAGAGCCACCAGACCAAACAGCGCTGTTTAAAGCCGCAAATTTATTGTCTGCCGCCGGAATGCTGTGGCCAAAATATTGTTTGACCAAATCCGGATATTGCCTCAAGCCCGAATCCATATCCAGAAAAATAACTCCCTTATCCTCCCATTGTTTTTGGAAAGAATGGTAAACGGATTCAGATTCATATTGCGCCGTCACTCCGGCCAAAAACTTCTTCTCCGCTTCTGGAATTCCAATCGCGTCATACGTATCTTTAATATCTTTTGGAAGATCGCTCCATGAAGTTTTTTGCTTGTCGGTGGGTTTTATGTAATAGAAGATGTTGTCGAAATCAATCGATGATAAATCCGCGCCCCAAGTTGGTATTTTCTTGGAAAGAAAAATCTCAAGAGCGCGCAGCCTATACTCGCGCATCCACTGCGGCTCGTT
>JACPKK010000039.1 GCA_016187105.1 Candidatus Curtissbacteria bacterium
CCTCTAAATCTTCCTTTTGGCCGCTGTTTATTTGTTTTTTGTCCTCCTCGTTTTCGAGCCAAAAGATGCGCGAGCTGGAGGCCAAAACTTGACCGTTCCTGTCAAAAATCTTGCCTCGCGGCGCCACAATGCCAACCAGCCGTATGCGGTTATTGTCCGCCAGCACCCGGTTTTGGGAACCGGCTACGACCTGAAGGTAAAAAAGCCTTAAAAGAAGAGCACAAACGATAATAAAAACAAGGAGGGCAAAAATTTTGGTCCTAGCCTGGTCTTCTTCGTCACTTTCTAAATCCGGGCTAAACTTAAACCGCCCGACTCTCTCACTCGAAATGGCACTATCCGCGCCAAGCAGATGCAGCTTTTTCTTTTTCATCTGAACATTTTAGATCTTGGAAATCGCCACTTTTTTCAAAAGTTCCGGCTCATCAAGCAGTTTGGCGCAGCCCGAAACTACACAATTTAGGGGCTCGTCGGCTAAAGTTGTCGGCATCTTCGTCTCCTGCGATATTAGCCTAGCCAAGCCATAAATTAACGCACCGCCTCCGCAAAGAATAATCCCCCGCTCGGCAATATCGGAGGATAGCTCCGGCGGCGTATCCAAAACCACCTCTTTTATCGCCAAAACAATTGTCGAAATAGCGCCAGACAAAGCCTCCCTAATCTCGACCGACGTTACCTTGACCGACCTTGGCAAGCCTTTTTCCAGGTCGCGCCCCCGCACGATCATTTCTTTTTCAATCGAAATTGGCACAGCGCTCCCAAGTAGCACCTTTAATTCCTCGGCCGTTTTCTCCCCAATCAAAAGCCCCCAGCGCGACCTGACATAACTTATGATTTCCCTTTCCATCGCATCCCCGGCAACTTTTAGGGATTTGCCAACCACAATACCCCCCAAAGAAATCACCGCAACCTCGCAAGTCCCGCCGCCAATATCCACAATCATCGAACCAACTGGCTCCCAAACCTCCACGCCTGCCCCAATCGCCGCCGCCATCGGTTCCTCGACTAGGTAAACTTCGCGCGCGCCCGATGCCCAGGCCGCATCGCCAACCGCCCGCCTTTCAACCTCCGATGTTTGCGTCGGCACGCCGATAATAATTTTGGGTCGGGGAATTGAAATGCTTTTGCCCGGCCGCTCGTGCACTTTGTGCACAAAGTGCGACATCATCGCTAAAGTCGTATCAAAATCACAAACCACACCGTCCCGAAGCGGCCGCACCGCCTCGATATTTTTCGGGGTCCGGCCGACCATTCTTTTGGCCTCCTGCCCGATTGCCAAAACTTTCTTCGTCTTTCTGTTTTGGGCCACAATCGAAGGCTCACGGATAACTATTCCTTTACCGCGCACATAAACAAGCGTATTGGCCGTACCTAAATCTATGCCTAAATCAAGGGAAAATTTACCTAAGATATTATCTAAAACCGGAATCATTGGAAGGCGAAAAGAGTATACAAAGATTTGCCGGGTGTGACAACTATGCTAACATCTTTCTCGTGGGCCACAAAATCATTCCCGTCTTAGATAAACTCATCTGGTTTACGCTGTTAACTTCGGTTGTCCTAACTCCTCTCCTTTTCTCAACCGCAGGTACCGAGCTTTTCGAAATCCCCAAAATGTTTATCGTTTATCTGTCCGCCGTTTTGCTTTTGGTGCTGACTTCCCTAAAATTTATCGCTCAAGGCAAAATCCAAATCCCCGAAAACGTAGTTTTCTTTTCCCTTCTCGCGTTTGTTGCTATCCAGATTGTCTCAACCCTAACTTCAATCGATAAATTTACTTCCGTCTTCGGCTACCCCACCCGTTTAAACGGCGGCCTCCTCTCACAATTTGCCTATTTGATTATTTTTACCGCCGCCCTCGTCAACCTTAATTTCCAAAAAGCCCAAAAACTGCTTCTCACAATGATTGCCGCCGCTTTTGCCGTCGCTCTCTGGGGCATCCCCGGCCATTTTGGCTACGACCCTAATTGTTTAGTCCTCACCGGCAAACTAAATGCCGCCTGCTGGCAAAAAGAATTTGATCCGACCGCCAGAATTTTCTCCACCCTTGGCCAGCCTAACTGGCTCGCTTCATTCATGGTCATGATAATCCCCCTTGCCTTGTCTCTTCTTTTAATTTCTAAAAAGGGCTCTCGCCTCCTGCCTTTTGCCATCATCGCTGCGCTGATTTTGGCACTTCTATTTACAAGTTCCATCTCCGGACTCCTCGGCCTGGCTGTCGCCGTCTTAATTTTTTCAGCCACGATCGGCACTAAACTGATCAGAAAAAACTTTAAGATCTTTCTTGCTGCAGCGATTCTCACGGCACTTGTCCTTGTCGGCTCCGGTGCAACTCTAAGGTCGCGAATCGCCGAAGCTTTGGCAAAACCCCAATCTGTTAAGGCAAACGCCGGCACGCCATCCGGGCAAATCCGCTTAATCGTTTGGCAAGGCGCCGGTGCCGCTTTCAAAACCAGACCGCTTCTAGGTTTCGGCCCGGAAACTTTTATCTATTCCTACTACCGGTTTCGCCCCGAGTCCCATAACGCCACAAGCGAATGGAATTTTTACTACAACAAAGCCCACAACGAATTCTTAAATTACGCCGCCAATACCGGAATTTTAGGACTCGGCGCTTACTTAATCTTTCTCGGCGCAGCTTTCTTCGAACTTTTTAAAATTTCCAAGGCGGGTGGCAGTCGTGGAGGGGTTCCCGACCTGCCTGCCGGCAGGCAAGGCAGCGCGCAGTCGATCAAACAAAATCAATCATTCGGATCGAGTATCACGTCGACGAGCACTGGCGGGCCGCCGAAGGCGAGCCTCGCTTCCAGCGGGGAGGAAACTCTCGACAGGACCCGAACCCCAAATCACCGCGCCATTTTTGCCAAAGCCGCAATCGCAGGGGTAGCGGGGTATCTCGTGACCGTCTTTTTTGGCTTTTCGATAGTCGCCACCCAGCTTTTTATGTTCTTGCAAATCGCCATTATCCTTGCCATGGCCGGTCCCCCGCTAAAAACAATCAACTTAAGAATGGGCAACCTCGCCCAAAAAGCTGCTGCTGCCGTGGTCCTTGCCGCCGGCGTTTGGCTTACCGTTTTCGTCCTGCGTCTTTACACCGCCGACGTCCTCGCAGCCCGCGCCAGAAGTCTTGCAAGACTCGAGCCGTTTGCTAGCGCCATCTCTTTTTTCCCGGGCCAAAATCCTTTTTATCTATCCGAGTACTCTTACGTCCTGGCTGTTTACGCAAGCGAAAGCAAAGATCCTAATGTTGCCAAGATCTTAGAAGACCAAGCGGCCGCAGAAAGCCAAAAAGCCCTATCGCTGTCACCCAATAACATTCTAGTGCTACGCAAAGTAAGCCAAACTTATGAGGAACTTTCGCAAAACAACCCTGCCTACAAAATTAAACTGTTAGAGTTAAATAAAAGAGAGACAGAGCTTGCCCCTACCGATCCGTCCGGCTTTCTCAATCTGGCAAAAGCTCAGCTTGGTCTTGGCAAAAATCAGGCTGCACTCAAATCATTAGGGAAAGCCGTTGACCTAAAGCCGGATTACCAAGAAGCGCGTGGGCTACTTGATCAAACCCAAGGTAAAAAGCTACAATGACGCCAGTCATAATAATTTTAAATTTACAATTTTAAATTTTCATTGAATTTTAAATGTTTAAAAATTTTCAAATTTAGTCATTGATTAAAAATTAGAAATTAAAAATTAAAAATTTATTGGCCATGCAACTTTCAAAAACAGACCCCCAAATTTATAAACTCATAAAAGATGAGGAAAAAAGACAGCGCGACGTCCTCGAAATGATTCCTTCGGAAAACTACACCTCGCGCGCCGTCATGGAGGCGATGGCTACAGTGCTAACTAACAAATATTCCGAGGGTTACCCGAAAAAACGCTACTATCAGGGCAACAGGGTTATCGATGAAGTTGAATCGCTGGCTATTGCGCGCGCCCAAAAATTATTTGGCGTTCCCTATGTTAATGTCCAGCCGCATTCCGGCTCCCCCGCCAATTTGGCCGTTTATGTTGCGCTTTGCCAACCCTTGAGAGACAAAATCATGGGCCTATCTCTTGCCTTTGGCGGCCACTTAACCCACGGCCAGCCGCAGTCGGCAACCGGCCGTTTCTTCAAATCAACCCTCTATGAACTTGGGGAGGATGGCAGGCTGGACTTTGATGCCATCGAAAAGCAAGCTATTCGCGAAAAACCCAAAATCATCGTCTGCGGTTTTACCGCTTACCCCAGAACCGTCAACTTTAGGCAATTTGCCCAAATTGCCGATAAAGTCGGCGCCTATCTTCTGGCCGACATTTCCCATATCACCGGTTTAATTGTCGCCGGTGCCCATCCGTCTCCTGTCCCATACGTCCACATTATTACCACGACAACCCACAAAACCCTTAGAGGCCCCAGAGGTGCCATGATTATGGTAACCGCCAGAGGCCTAAAAAAAGACCCGGACCTAGGTAAGAAAATCGACAGCGCCGTTATCCCCGGTCTTCAGGGCGGGCCGCACGATAACCAGACAGCGGCCATCGCTGTTGCCCTAAAAGAAGCCGCCGCTCCGGCTTTTGTAACTTACGGCAAACAAATTGTTAAAAATGCCAAAACCCTTGCCTCATCACTTCTTGACTTTGGCTTTGATCTAGTCTCCGGCGGCACCGACAATCACTTAATCTTGATTGATTTAAGAAACAAAGGCGTCAACGGCTCAATCGCCGCCATCGCCTTGGAAGTTGCCAATATCGTTGTTAATAAAAATGGCGTGCCCTTTGACACCCAGCCGCCTTTTTACCCTTCGGGCATCCGCCTCGGCACTCCGGCTATTACAACGCGCGGCATGAAAGAACCCCAAATGAAAAAGGTCGCCGGGTGGATCAACAGAGTTATTGAAGAAGTTAAAAAGGAAAAGATGCCAACCGAAAAAGAAGCCCGCAACGAATTTATGAAAGATTTCAAGTCCCGCGTCTATAAAAACAAAAACCATCTAAAAATCGCAACAGAAGTCAAATCCCTAACCGCAAGGTTTCCAGTCCCTTAAGACCACCGTCACCAATTTTTTCTTGATGCTGGAGTCGGCGTCTTTGAACTTTCTTAGCAAATTTAGGGAAGCGGGAACTGAACCTGAGCTTGTCGAAGGTGAATTTCCGAGGGCCCTGAATTTGATAAGATTAGTTCAACAGCCGACGAAAGATTCAATGAAAAAATTGTGTAACAGCAAATAAAAATAACATGGCAAAACTACTTGACGGCAAAATCGTCCGCGACAAAATCGCGCAAGATCTAAAATCTAAAATCGAAAATCTACAGGCGCCACCCCGGCTCGTAATAATCCAGGTTGGCGATAATCCCGAGTCCAACACCTATATCGCCCAAAAAATAAAATTCGGCGAAAAAATCGGCGCTAACGTCAAATACCTCAAGTTGCCTGGCGATGTCACAGAAAAAACTCTCAACTTTCAACTCTCAACTTTCAACTCTGAAAAGTCTATAAACGGCATCATTGTCCAGCTCCCAATTCCCGAAAATCTCGATAAAGACAAAATCATCGAATCAATCAACCCGGCAAAAGACGTCGACGGTCTTCACTCCGTAAACTTTAAAAAACTTATGGAAAACGACCCGACCGGTTTTGTCCCAGCAACCACCAAAGGCGTTCTAACCCTGCTCGACCATTACAAAATCAACCCTGCCGGCAAACATGTTGTTGTCGTCGGCCGCTCATCATTGGTTGGCAAACCAACCGCCCTTGCCTTTTTGAATCTTGATGCCACCGTTACCGTCTGCCACTCCAAAACTCAAAATATGGAACGCTTAACCAAAACCGCCGATATCATAATTTCCGCCGTCGGCAAACCCGGTTTAATTACCAAAAACCACATCAGCCCGGGTCAGACGATTATTGATGTCGGCACAACCGTTGTCGATGGCAAACTAAAAGGCGATGTTACTGCGGGCGAAGTAGAAAAAATTGTCGATTGGATTTCCCCTGTCCCCGGCGGCGTCGGCCCCATGACCGTCGCCTCTCTTTTCCAAAACCTCCTCCAGGCCTACCAAAACCAAAATGATTAAGGAAAGAACGGAAGTATTAATTAAAGATAATGCAATGATTTAAATCATTGCATTCTTCCAACCATTTGACCATTAATGATTAACCATTTACGATTAGCTCGCCATGTACGCGCAAGTCGTCGTCCTAACTTACCAACCGCCGGAAATTGATTCCTATACTTACGAAATCCCGAAAAGTTTAAACGCAAAAATCGGCCAGTTGGTTTCTGTCCCCTTTGGTAAGCGCAACCCTCAAGGAATCATTTTATCTATTAACAGTCGTCATCCTGGAGGGAGTGAAACGACCGATAGGATCTCAAGATCAGATTCTATCGACCCTTCGGGTCTCCAGAATGACAAAGTACTAAAGATCAAGCCCATTAACTCGATACTTCTCGATCAGCCAATCTTTCTCCCTTACCAAATCGAACTTCTCAAATGGATGTCCGCCTACTACATTGCCCCAATGGCCAACTGCGTAAAGGCAATTCTTCCAGAATTGCCTAGTAAATCGAAAATCGTAAATAGTAAATGGAAAGAATCCATTCACCTAGACCCGCAGTCCGAAGGACGAGGATCGCATGGCTCTGTATATTCACCATTCACCATTCACCAAACTCTAGTCCTCGTCCCCAATATTGACAGAATCCCGGAAACCCTCGCCAATTTCCCCCAGGCAAAAAATTACGTTCTCTATCATAACCAGCTAAAAACTTCCGAGAAGTTTGCCGCCTGGCAAAAAATTTTATCGGGGGGGTGTGATTTTATTTTCGGTTCCCGCCTGGCAATTTTTACCCCCTGCCCCAACCTTAAAAAGATAATTATTTTTGATGAACATGACGGCGCTTACAAAGACGAACGCTCGCCGTATTTTGATACTTTAACTATCGCTGAAAAAATATCGGAGCTTACAAAATCCAAAATCGAAATCATCGACTTGTCACCGCGCGTTACAACTTATCACCTTTTCCGTCATTCTGGGGACGAGCGAAGTCGAAGACTCCGAGTGAAATCGAAGAGCGAGAACTCCAGAATCAAACAAATCAGATTCTGGACAGGCCAGAATGACAAAGCACTAACTGTCCCCACAAA
>JACPKK010000040.1 GCA_016187105.1 Candidatus Curtissbacteria bacterium
CGCCTCCGGCGGCAACAATCAACAAGCGGCAGTTGATCCACTGGCCATGTCAGACGACCAGCTCGACGCCGAAATTGCCCGGCTGGAAGCCGAACAAAATAACAATCAACAATCACTAGTCACGAGTCAGCAATCAATCTCCAAAGACCCCAATCAAATGACAGACGAAGAACTCGATGAAGAAATTGCCAGACTGGAGACACAACAATCAGGTCATCAGGTGATCAGGTCATCAGGTGATCAGGTCACGACTCCAGATAACCCGATGGCCAGACAACCCGGAAACCAACCACTTCGGGTTTCCAAAATTGGCCGCAACGACCCATGCCCCTGCGGAGCGGTCAACTCCCAAACAGGTAAACCATACAAGTATAAGAAGTGCGGCATGATCAACGCACCTTATCACAAAGGCTAATCTTCCTCGTTTTTTGTTACAATTGCTCCGAGCTATGAAATCAAAAATCACGCTGACACTGTTGGCGATACTTGCCGCTTTTATCAGAATCTTATTAATTTCCAGAGATTCCGTTCCCTTTGCTTACGATATGGGCCGGGATCTCCTGTGGGCCAAAGACATAAGCTTTTATCACATCCCCACTTTAATCGGTCCGGCGGCTAGCATTTGGGGAGTTTATTTCCAGCCGTTTTGGTATTATTTTTTAGCGAGCCCGCTTTTAATATCCGGCGGCAATCCTCTTTCTGCCGTTTACGCCACCGCTTCGACGGTCGTGTTAACTGGAATCCTCGCCTTCATTTTATTTAGAAAATATTTACCCAAAATTTACATCTTCACTCTAACGGTTTTGTTATTGTTTTCTTCAAATTTAGTAAACATTTCAACTTTTGCTTTTCATGCCAATACACTCCCTCTTTTAACGCTTCTTGTAACTTATTTTACATTTCTTGCCGTAGTCAAAAACCCTCTATACCTTGCCCTATCAACACTTGCTGTTAGTCTAATGTTTAGCGCCGACCCCGCCCCGGCAGTAGCCTTTACGATAGTTTTGGTTTTTTTCTTCCTCTTTTTTAAATTTTTTAAATCAAAACAGGGCCTGAAAACTTTTCTCCTGTCACTTATTGCTTATCTCATCCCCTTTATCCCTCAAATCTTATTTGAACTTAGAAATAACTTTATCCAGACAAAATCGCTGCTTGCCTATTTCATGGGCAATAACCCGTCACTTTCCGGACATCTTCCTCTCTTGGAAAGAATTCCAAACCGGATTCTGGTCTATTTTGATTTTCTAAAATCAAACTTCGCCCCGCAAAATTTACTGGCAATTGGCCTAATTATTTTTACGGTTTTTGGGATTTATAAACTTGCAAAAGCCAAATCTAAATTTTCAACTTTCAATTTTCAACTTTCAATTTTATTTAAAATCAACCTTTATATTTTTATCATCACATTTTTGGTAAATACTTTCCTGGTAACCGTCGAAATTAAAAACTGGTATCTTTACGGCCTAGCGGTCAATGTTGCTTTTTTAATCGTTTTTGCCCTAATCGGATTAAAGTCTAAAGGGGGACTGCTGATTTTTTTGATAATCTTTTTAACCACTAACCTCATGCCTGTTGCCAGAAATGAAAAGATCGCGAAAAGCAAAAAAGATCCCGCCCAACTCTCAAATCAGATGAGAGCCATTGAGCTTATTTATCAAGACACCCAGACTCCGTTTTCTGTTTACGTCTACACCCCGTCGGTCTACGACCTTAATTATCAATACCTTTTTTGGTGGCAAGGAGTCGAAAAGAGAAGAGGTCTGCCAAGCGATTTTGCCTATTTACCCAATAAACCCGATTACGTAAGGAATAAATCAAAATACTTTGTTAATCCAAAAATGGAAAACACAATCTATCTGATTATTGAAAACGCTCCAGAAAATGAGTTTTACACAAGTGCTAGTTGGCAAACGAACTTTAGAAACTATAAAATCATCTGGGAGAAAAATGTAAACGGCGCAATAGCAGTCCAGAAAATATCCAAGTGAAACTTTCCATAGGACCGCAAATATGAACAAAGTGAATATTAAGGTCCGCAGGGCCCTGTCTATCATCATCCCAAGTTTTAACGAAGGCAAAACCCTCAAGGAAATTGTAAACAAGGTTTTGTCCTTCAAAACCATATACAATAAGGAAGTTATTATTGTTGATGACGGCTCGACTGACGAAACTCGCCAAATTCTCAAAAGATTCCCTAGTAGCAAAAACATAAAGGTAATCGTCAACTCGAAAAATCTCGGCAAAGGTGCATCCGTTACCCGAGCCCTAAAAATCGCGACAGGTGATATCGTTGTTATCCAAGACGCCGATTTGGAATATGACCCGCGCGATATACCCAAAATCCTTGCCCTTTTCGATAATAAAAACGTCAAAGTGGTTTACGGCTCAAGAATCTTGGGCAATAATCCCTCCTCCCACTGGACATTTAATTTGGGGGGCCAGCTAGTTACTCTTGTTACCAACATTTTGTTTAGGACCAATATCACCGATGAGCCAACAGGCTACAAAGCCATGAGGAGAGACGTCTTAAAAAACCTTAAATTAAAGTCGCAAGGCTTCGAATTCTGCCCGGAAATAACCGCCAAAATTGCCAAACAAAAAATAAAAATTTGGGAAGTCCCAATCTCCTATCATCCAAGACCGGTCAAAGAGAAGAAAATTAAATGGCAAGACGGTGTTGCCGCCATTTTTTACCTCCTAAAATACAGGATTACCGACTAATTCAGATTGACTTTCACCAAGCGAAATTCAATACTAAATTATATGGTCTTCAAAAAAGGCTTTAGCCACCCAGTAGTCTTATTTTTTCTAGTTGCCCTAGGCCTCGTTTTCCTTTTAACCCCGCTCAAAAAATACGTTTACCTTGCTTACCAAAATGTCGGCATAAAAGCCGGTATTAACTTAAATAATATTGCCTCTCAAAGTTATGTGGATTTTATTAAATCCCAAACCGGTCAATTCGAAAACACCAGTGAAGCAGTCTGGCTCAACAAAAGTATCACCTATAATAGCCTTCTCGCTGACGCCAAAGTGCTGGGCGAACAGTCTCCCCTGGACGATAATAAGTGGATCGAAATCAATCTTTCCGAGCAAAGACTTTACATGAAGGAAGGTACAAATACCGTCGCCAGTTTTTTGGTTTCAACCGGCAAATGGGCGCCCACCCCGACCGGCGAGTGGCGCATCTGGACAAAATTGAGGTATACCAGGATGTCTGGCGGCTCCCAGGCTCTCGGGACTTACTATAACCTGCCAAACGTTCCTTACACCATGTATTATTATCAAGGATACGGCATTCATGGGGCTTATTGGCATAACAACTTTGGCCAGCGCATGAGCCATGGTTGTGTCAATATGAGACCCGAAGAAGCAGGCATAGTTTTTAACTGGGCCGAAGTCGGTACTCGTGTCGTCGTCCACGATTAGGCACGCGGGCGTCTTCACCTGCTATAATTCTCCCCATATTATGGATCATCAACAAGAACTATCTAGCCTTAAAGACAGATTCGAAGTTATCAGGAAAAACTTTGATATCGAGGCTCGCCGCGGGAAGCTTAAAGAGCTCGAAGCAAAAAGCCAAGAGCCGGACTTTTGGGCTGATTCACAGTCTGCTCAAAAAATTATGAAGCAAATTGCCGATATCGGCGAGGAGATCGAGTCGGTAAAAAGTCTTGACAAAGAGATCACGGGTCTTGGTCCAATGCTCTCAATAAGCCAGGACGATCCCCAAATGGCCAAAGAGGTAAGTCTGGAGCTTAAAAAAGTCGCCAAAAAAATCGATGAGCTGGAAATAAAAATGTTTTTGTCAGGCGATCATGATTCAAGCTACGCAATCTTAGGAATCCATGCCGGCCAAGGCGGAACCGAAGCCATGGACTGGGTTGATATGCTTTCCCGCATGTACCAGAAATATTTCTCCGCTAAAAAGTGGGACTGGGATGTCATCGACGAAATTCCCGGCGAAGAGGCTGGTTCCAAAACCGTAACCATACTTGTCAAACAGAGATACGCTTATGGTCTTCTTTCGAAAGAGGCAGGCGTCCACAGGCTTGTGCGCCAATCACCCTTCAACGCCGCTGGCTTGCGCCAAACCTCTTTTGCCTTAGTCGAGGTCATGCCTGAAATTGAGGAAGTCGAGGGGATCGAAATTAACCCGGACGATATTGAATTTGAAGCCTTCCGTTCCGGCGGCCATGGCGGCCAGAATGTCAATAAAGTCTCAACCGCCGTTAGGTTAAAACATAAGCCTACAGGCATCATTGTTACCTGCCAGACTCAAAGGTACCAGGCCCAAAACCGCGAAAACGCTATGAGACTCTTAAAAGCCAAGCTCTGGAATCTAAAACAGCAGGAAGACAAGGCCGCCAAAGAAAAAATAAAAGGCGGCCACGTTACGCCCGGCTGGGGCAATCAAATCCGCTCGTACGTCCTCCACCCATATAAAATGGTCAAGGACTTAAGGACTGGCTACGAGACGTCAAACGCCCAAGCCGTTCTCGATGGCGACTTGGACGAATTCGTAAAACGGGAATTAACCCTGCACTAACGTGACTTGCTCAAAGCCAAGTAATTGAGATATAATTTCTAAATCAGTCATGGACGAAAACCAAAACCCGCGAACTTTCCTAAACCTAAAAAGCATTCCTCTTAAGCCCAAATTTGCTCTACCTGCCAGGATCGTTCCGGTTTTAATCATCGTCGCAGTTGTCGGCGCCGGCATTGCTTCTGGCCTTGTCCTTTCCTCAAGAAGTAAAAATCAAGCAATTGCGAAGGCTTCGATCGAAGAGGAAAATCTTACCCCGGAACAAAAAGTGTCATTTAACCAGACTTTCAGGGACCAGGCCGAAGGAAAACTTGAGAAAAACGATCAGCTTGATAAATACGCTCAAGGCACTCACAGGCTGATTCGTCCCGGCGGGGAGGACCAAACAGCTTACTTGACCTCGTCGGTTCTTGATCTCGACCAATACGTCGGTAAAAACGTTAAGGTTTTCGGAGAAACATTCGGTTCCTCTCAAGTCGGTTGGTTGATGGATGTAGGGAAGGTTGAAGTAGTCGACTAAGTCCGGCCTAAAACTACTGCCTCATGATAGAATTCGTATCCGTTACTAAAAAATTCCCGAATGGTCAAATTGCCCTTGACGACCTAAACCTGAAGATTGCAGACGGAGAATTCATTTTCCTGGTCGGCCCTTCCGGTGCTGGCAAAACCACACTGCTTAGGCTCATCACCAGAGAAACCTGGCCGACAGCTGGCCAAATTCTTTTTAACGGCGAAGATATTCTCAAAATTCCTTCTTCGAAAATCCCCCTGCTGCGCCGTAAAATCGGTACGGTCTTTCAAGATTTTAAATTGCTTCTAACAAGAACCATCTTTGAAAATGTTGCCGTCCCCTTGGAAGTTCTCTCCAGGCCTGACCAAGCAATTAAAGAAGAAGTCGCTGCTGTTTTAGAAAAAGTCGACCTTACCCAAAAAGCCGACAGTTTTCCTGTTCAGATTTCAGGCGGGGAGGTCCAAAGGACTGCTATCGCCCGGGCCATTGTTTCCAAACCGCAAATTCTTCTTGCCGACGAGCCCACCGGAGACTTAGACCCCCAAACCGCTTTAAGTATTGTTAAAATCTTGGAAAAAATAAATGAGGAAGACAAAACTACGATTATCATGGCCACCCATAACTCCGGGATCGTTAACCATTTCAAAAAACGGGTTGTTTTCATAAAAAGCGGTAAAATAGAAGGAGACGAAAAAGAAGGCAAATATGAGGCAGATTAAAAAAACACTCAAGCTCCTACGCCGCAGCCCCTATCAGGCTCTGGCTGCCGGCCTTGCCATGACCCTCACTTTTTTCGTTACCTCAATATTCGCCATTCTCATAATCGGCGGGCAAATCGTTTTAAATTACGTTGAGCAAAGGCCGCAGGTTATTGCTTTTTTCAAAGACGACGCGACCGAAACGAAAATCAACGAAATCATTGCTAAAGTAAAAGCCACCGGGCTGGCCAAAGGCGTCAAATATGTTACCAAGGAAGAGGCGCTGGCAATTTACCGCGAACGTAATAAAAATGAACCGCTCCTTTTGGAATCGGTCTCTGCCGACTTCCTTCCGGCTTCTATCGATATTTCTATCAATAAAGCCAGCGATATTAATGCCGTTACCCAAGTAGTCAGGGAAGAGCCGGAAGTCGAGCGGGTTATCACCCCGGAAAATCTGGTAGAACAGCTGGTTAAATGGACAAAAACAATTCGTCTGGGCGGCGCCATCCTAGTCTCTGCTCTGCTTTCAATATCCTTCCTTATTATTATAATGGTCGTGGGCATGCGTATTGCCCTGCGGCGCGACGAAATTTCCATTATGAATTTAGTCGGCGCCACCAAGTGGTATATCGCCAAACCCTTCTTAATAGAAGGCGCCATCTACGGGATTGTCGGCGCCAGCATTTCAACCTTTTTAGTTTACGCGCTTCTTTTAACGTACTCTCGTCCTATCCAGGAGTTTTTAGGCCCGATTCAGGTTTTTCCGGTTAACCCTCTTTTCTTTATCTATCTTTGGGTGGGAGAAGCGCTAATAGCTAGCGTTGTCGGCATCTGCGGCGCGGCCATAGCCCTTTACCGTTACCTGAAGATTAAATGAAGAAATCATTTTTTTTACTTGTCCCGCTCCTAGTTTTTTTATTTGTAGCCGCAGGCAATATCCGCGCTCTTACGCTTGAAGACTGCGAAAAAGGCAGTACCGATTCCGGCTGTATCGAAATTCTCTCCAAAAAAATTTCAGAACTTGGGGACCAAAAAAAGACACTCGCAGGTCAAATTGCCCAGTTTAATAGCCAAATCCAATTAACTCAAGTAAAAATCGCCGATGCCCAGTCAACAATCGTTAAGCTCGAGAAAGAGATAGACGCTTTAGGTGCCAGAATCGATCAGGTAGTTATATCCGTCGACAAGCTTGAGGTTTTGTTAAAGAAAAGGATAGTTGCCACCTATCAGCAAAGCTTCATCTCTAATTTGGAATTTATCCTAACATCAAGCGACTTTTCCGATATTATGCTAAGGATTCAATACCTAAAACAGGTTCAGGAAAACGACAAAAAAATACTTGCAAATTTACAACAAACAAAAGCCAATTACGCAAACCAAAAAGACGATCGGGAGGAAAAACAAGCTCAAATCGAAGAAAGCAAAAAGAAACTCGAGGTTTTAAAAGTCAGTCTGGATTCACAAAAGGTATCAAAACAGGCGCTTCTTGCTGAAACCAAAAACGACGAGTCAAAGTATCAAAAATTATTAGCCCAGGCCCAGGCAGAACTTGCCGTTGCCTTTGGGGGAGGAACAGAAACTTTTCTAAGAGATGTCAATGCCCAGGATAATATCGGGTCAATTGCGACTTATGATGTCAGCCCCGGTTGTTCAAGCGGAGGGCATCTCCACTTTGAAGTCCATAAGAACGGCTCCATCGAAAATCCCAATAACTACCTAAGCTCAAAAAGTGTCAGTTACTCTTATCCCGAAAGTCAGTACGGTTACTACGGAACTGTTAACCCCGGCGGTGATCTGCCCTGGCCCATTGGCGACCCCGTCTATATTAACCAGGGTTATGGAACATCCCACGGTTATGCTTCATTCTATGGGTCTAGCGGCCATACCGGCATCGATATGCAAACAGGTTCCGGCGCCGGCGACGGAGGTACTGTCAAAGCCGTCAAAAGCGGAAAACTCTACGGAGGCTCTTATAAATGTGGAGGAGTCTATCCTGGGACGTTACTTTATGCAAGGGTAAAACATGATGATGGACTGGAAACTTTATATCTTCATATGGTGCCCCAGTAATTTGACAATAAATCCCCAAAGCCCAATCATTTAGTAAAGTGGCAAAACTGGCTGCCCTATTAGTTATTTTATCGTTATTATTAATTTCCCCAAAAAACGTTTCTGCTGTTACTCTTTTTAGTACGGATTTTGAAGATCAATCTTTATCCGGTTGGTCGGCTTCAGGCGGAGGAGCAACAGCTGTTATTTCTCAAGAAGCGGCAAAGAGCGGAAATTACTCAATAAAAGTGACACACGATAAGACATCTTCTTATGGTTTCCAAACCACTATACAAAATATTGAACAGGGGATGTTTTACGAAGCTTCAGCCTACGGCAAAAGTCAGGACCCAAATGTGAATGTATTTTTTGTCCGCGTCGCATGGTATTCTACCACCGATGGATCCGGTTCACAGCTTTCTTCTCCAAACGATAGTAG
>JACPKK010000036.1 GCA_016187105.1 Candidatus Curtissbacteria bacterium
AGCGATGGCCAATTGGTGCCCGGTAGACCAGTGTGTTCTAGCTAATGAGAATGTGGAAGATGGTAAATGCTGGAGGTGTGGTTCAGAGGTAGTTCAAAAAGAGGTTGAGCAGTGGTTTTTGAAGATTACGGATTATGCGGAGCGTCTTCTGTGGCCAGAGCAGACTACAGACTACCGACTACAGACTACCCAAAATAAAAAAGCAGTAGACAGTAGACCGAAGACCGTAGACTCTTTAGAAATTGATTGGCCGCAGTCAGTGCGCGAGGGGCAGAATAATTGGATTGGGAAGAGCGAGGGGGTCGAGGTTGCATTCAGACTACAGACTACAGACTACGGCAAAAATAAGGCAGTGGGCAGTAGTCAGTCGACCGTAGACGAGCTTAAAGTCTTTACCACCCGGCCGGACACGCTATATGGTGCCACATTTTTGATTCTTGCGCCGGAACATCCTATGGCAACAATCCTTTCTACCTCTGAAAATAAGAAGCAGGTCGAGGATTATATTGCCAAAGCTTCTAAAAAGAGTGAGATGGAGCGAAAAGAGTCACGAGTGAAGACTGGTACTTTCACTGGCTCTTATGTAACAAACCCAGTCAACGGCAAGAAAATTCCGGTGTGGTTAGCCGATTACGTGATTGGGAGCTATGGAACAGGTGCGGTGATGGGTGTACCCGGTAGTGATGTTCGCGATTTTGAGTTTGCCCGCGAATTTGGATTTGATGTCATCAAAGTGATAGCCAAGACAAAGGGGGACACTGCCAAAATAGAAGACGTAGATGGTGTTTTGGAGGAAGGATTCATAGTTAATTCCGAGGGGTTCGATGGTCTTGCCGCGCCAGAGCCGGCCAAAGGGAAATTTATGGACTTTCTTGAGGAAAAAGGGTGGGGGAAGCGTAGGACAAATTATCATCTTCACGACTGGTCGATTTCGCGCCAAAGATATTGGGGAACGCCGATTCCTATAATTTACTGCGATGACTGCGGAACGGTTCCTGTGCCGGAGCGCGATTTGCCCCTCGAGCTGCCGTACGAAGTTGATTACGCGCCGAAAGGCAAGCCGCCTTTGGCGACGGCAGAGGAGTGGGTAAATGTCAAATGTCCAAAATGCGGTAAGGACGCCAGGCGCGAAGTGGAGACGATGGACACGTTTGTCGATTCTTCTTGGTACTTCTTAAGGTATTTGAGGAAAAAGAACCTTTCGGGTCCTGTCAGTTTTTTCCCTCCCGCTGAAAGCGAGGCTCGCCTTCGGCGGCCCGCCAGTGCTCGTTCGGGTGAGGACTCGAATCGTGATCAAGATGATCAGTCCGAACTGCGCGCTGCCTTGCCTGCCGGCAGGCAGGTCGGGAACCCTTCCAGAACTGCCACCCGAAAGGAAGTTGAGACTGAGCCATTTGATAAAAAGCTCGTCAAAAATTGGATGCCGGTGGATATTTACTTCGGCGGAGCAGAGCATACGCTTGGGCATACGCTTTATTCAAGATTTTTTTATAAATTCCTTGTTGATATAGGTGCGATTTTTGACCCCACTTCGCCCGTTCGACTACGCTCAGGGCTTCAAGGGGCAAGCGAGTATGCGCAAAAAAGAGTTCATCACGGCGTGATTTTAGGGTCGGATGGGGCAAGGATGAGTAAATCGAAGGGCAATGTGGTTAATCCGGACGATCAGGTTAAGGAATATGGAGCGGACGCGGTGAGGATGTATTTGGCGTTTTTGGGGCCATACGATTTGGTGGCGCCGTGGGTGCCGAGTGGTTTGGGCGGAGTTTATCGATTTTTGGAAAGAGTGTGGCAACTTGGACAGAGTATCACGAGTGGTCAGGGTACCACGAGTACCACGGGAATGAAAAAAATTAAAAAAGCCCGTGATACCCGTGATACTTTTGAAGCCCGTGGTACTCTTTCCAGGCAGGATCTGGAGATGATGCATAAGACTATTAAAAAAGTGACAGAAGATATTGAGGCGATTAAGTTTAATACGGCCGTTGCGGCGATGATGGAATGGTTGAATTATTTAAGCAGGAAGACGCATACTGCAATCAGCTCACAGCAAACCGCTGTAAGCAGTCAGCGGTCAGCAGTTAGCAAATTGGAGTATGAAGTATTCCTTAAGCTCCTTGCGCCGTTTGCGCCGCACTTGACGGAAGAGTTGTGGCAGGAGCTTCGGTTATCGGTTCTCGGTTATCAGTTGTCTGATTCTGGTCAATCAGTCGGTCTGTCAGTCAGTTCGAAGACTGATGAACAGAAAACCGAAAAACTTAAATCTGAAAACCGACAACAGAAAACTGATAACTGGAGTATTCACCAACAGCCGTGGCCGGAGTATGACGAGAAGCTGGCGCGGGCCAGTATGGTGACAATTGTTGTTCAGGTAAATGGCAAGGTGAGGGAGAGATTGCCAGTTGAGGCTGGCATTAGCCAAAGCGAGGTCGAAAAGTTGGCACTGGCAAGCGGGAAAGTGACAAAATTTCTGGGTAAAGAGAAGCCTCGAAGGGTAATTTTTGTTGCCGACAGGCTAATCAACCTGGTTCTCTAGGACCGAAAGGCCGAGTGCTGGAATTCTTTGTCTTAAAAAGATCTCAAGTTCTCCTTCTTTGTCGCGGGGATAGAACCAGCCTCCGCTTGTTGAAGCCTCCGTGTAAATCTCAACAGGCGAACCACGTATAACTTCAGTGGCTTTTAATCTGCCTTTACCACTCCATCTTTTCCCCCGAATTCCTGAAATTAAATTACCGATACTGTCGTGCTTTTCGCTATTTCGCAGCTCAGTAGTATTCGGTAATAACCTTTCGCCTATAGGTCCAGCTATTTGCACTACCGGATTATTCCTAAGATGCGCAAATTCAGCGGCGTTGCTTAACGATTCTACAGCGTCAGGCTTATGTATTTTGGCAATGAAATTGTAATGTCCAATGATTTTTCCGCCGTCAGGAGTTTTTACTTTGTTAGGAAATCTTCCTGCCGGAATCTTTTCTTCCTGCAAGAATTTGTGGATTAAAGGTATAGTGCGAGCATCAGGGTGCAGCCCCGCTTCTTTGGCAACGCTGGTAACGGTTACAATTAGACCCGCTCTCAAGAGAGCGCCATATGCAGTTTTGCCTACGTTATTAAGAAGTGCCTGTATTTCTTCATTCGTGGCGCCAGGATTATTGAGGCCTTCAAACCATGGGAGAATGCGCTTATGAACGGGTTTTCGGTCTGGATCGGCAGGTATATGCCTGGCTGCTTCCGGACTTGCCATGGGCGGATTTTAACAAAAATAGCCCTATAATACAAATGCGGTTTGGGCTTGGCGAAGGGTGAGCCGAGAGGCTGGTTAACTTTGCGGTCTAGGCACGGCGGCAATCTTTGGTATTTCCACGAGGCTTCTTTCTAAAAATGTCAGATTAAGCTCTGTTTGCGACCTTAGTTTTGGAGTTCTTTTTTGCAAATAAGCTTTGCCTGATTGTGCAGAGCGCATAGCAAGCTTGACGCTTCTGGCAGGATCGGCAACAGTGCTTAAATGGTTTACTTTAATCTCAAAAAGGGTTCGGTCCAGAGGATGCTGGATAAGGGCCCCGACACCTTTGGGAGCGGCGGGGGACATTTCTGAAAGCACGGCTTTTATAAATGAGTAGCGGATAAGCGCGCCGGCGGCGGACGAGATGCCTGGAAAATTTTGGCAAAATAGGCTGAAATCTCCTTGCGCTTTTGATTCAAGTTCACGCCAGCTTGTTTGAAGCATGGCCGCGCTTGGCTCTGGTTTATGTTTTGACTTGCTTTCCGGTGTCATTTTAAAAAAACAAGGCGCAAAAGCTCTGCGTCCTGGCGATATTATTATACATACAGTTTTTCCTATAGCAAATTGAATTGAACTATGCCGGCTAGCTCTTTGCAAAATCTGAATTGAATAGCCCAATCATAGGCATTTTCCGAGTAATGCTTTGGCGAGCCTGCTCGTGCGGGTTATAAAGCAATTGACGGTCGGCGGGCCGGCGTTTGGGAATCGGATCATAGAAAGAGCTAACTACAACTTCTGCGATGACGTCGGCACGCTCTTGGGTGCCATCCGTGTTGTCAAGGGGCGATTTTTGAAGGAAGCGATCCCGCTCGCGGGCGATCTGGTTATAAATCGGTTGCAGTTCTTGCCGTGAATTGCTGTCGTTTTCGTGTCTTGCGGCTAGGCATTCCATTACGGCAAAGGCGAGGAATTGCTTTGCCCTTGAGTTGAGGACAGCACTGTTTTTGAGCTCTTTGAGAATTTGATCGAGGCTTTGGAGGGCATTTTGGGCATCCCGGCCGATTTCCCGATAGAGCTTGCGGACCTTGCGCGGGGCGTCTTTTATGGGGTCTTTTTGCCAAACTTCTAGAAATAGTCCCGTATAGCCGTCGGTCGGGCCAGCAAATGGCGGCCTTGGGGCTTTTGCTTTCCAGCCCAGACGGTCGGTGAGGTCCTGTAATCTTTTAGTAAGGCGTGTTGGCCTTTCCATAGGCGCGTATTATAAGCTTTAATGAATTGCGATGCAAATTCGAGCCGCTAAATTTTGTATTGCAAAGATCTTCTTGTTAACCTAAAATCATTTTTAAACATGCGCGACAACAGGTGGCTTGACGAAAAACTGCAGTATCTTTTGAAAACATATTTTGGCGGCGTGGCGATTACCAATCCTTTGGAGATTCGTTTTGGCAGGGAAGCGAAGTTTAGATTTGGGTCGATAAAGCTGGTAAAGAAGGGTATCACGAGTGGTCGGGGTACCACGAGTATCACGAGCTATTTGCCAAGATTTTTATTAAAAGCCCGTGGCACTCGTGATACTCTTGGAGCCCGTGGCACTCTTAAAGCGTCAGAGACGCCTGCCAAGAGCGTGATTACGATTACAAGGATGTTTGCCAGAGATGATGTTCCAGCCGATGTGGTGCTTTACACAATTTCGCACGAGCTTTGCCACTACGCGCACGGGTTTTCCAGCAGCAACAAGCGGCTTTTTAGGCACCCGCACCACGGCGGGGTGGTCAACCGCGAGATAAAAGAGCGCGGCGGGGAAAAGTATATTGATGCTTACAAAAAATGGATTAAAGAGTACAGGAAGAGAATTTTGGCTGGAAGAGCGAAAATATGAGAATAATCGTTGAATTGTTAAATCGTTAGATTGTCAGATTGTCAGATTGTTTGTGAAGATCCTTCATACCAAAACGGATTTAATCATAGCGAGTTTTTTCCTGGCCGGACTTTTTGTTTTGGCACTGGGGGCGGGGCTGTTTTTCTTCAAAAACCAGCAGAGCGAGGAGATCCAGATAATTTCTACTGCGCAGGATGAGGGCAATCCCGGGCAGGCGGGTGAGGCTGTTATTGATATCGGCGGAGCGGTTTTGGCACCCGGAGTTTACAAGCTGGCGGGTAATTTGCGCATCGGCGATGCGATAAGCGCGGCCGGAGGGCTGGCCGAGGGAGCGGATACAACGAAAATGAATCTGGCGGCAAAAATTAGCGACGGGCAGAAGATCTATATTCCAACTCGAGAGGAAAGTATCAAAGGTATCACAAGTACCACAGGTATCAAAGGCCTGATCAATATCAATAGCGCGAGTGAGCAAGAGCTTGATACGCTTCCGGGGATTGGGCCGGCAACCGCCAAAAAGATTATCGCCTCGCGGCCCTACAGCAGTTTAGATGACTTAGTTAGCAAAAAAGCGGTATCGGCATCAGTTTACGAGAAGATAAAGGATCTGATAAGTTACTGAAATTGTTGAACTGTTACATTGTTAAACTGTTTTCAAACACTTGTCATTCTGGCTTTAGATCCATCTATTGATGGATCGCATGGCTCTGTATATCCAGAATCTTTGCTTTTTGATTCTGGTGTCTCCGGCTTCGCCGGATTCCCAGAATGACATGACTGGAAAAGCAAATTGAGAATTTATCTTCGTTATATTTTTATAATTATATTTTTAATTGCGGCTTTTTTTATAAGGGTTAAGTTGCAAAAACCGGCGCAAACTTTACCTAGGAACCAAGAGATTACTTTTGCCGCGACGCTTGCACGCGAGCCGAAGCTGACGGATAAGGGACAGACACTTTTTGTTGCCGACGCCAAGATCTATACGCAGCTTTTCCCTAGGTATAAAGTTGGTGATCGGTTGCAAATCAGCGGAGAGGTTGACAAGCAAGGCAGAATTTTTTATCCGCAAATTACGAAGGTCGGCGCTAAGCGCGGAGTAAGCGGATTTTTATCGAAAATCAGGCAAAAAATTACGGCAAATTTCGCGCAAATTTTGCCAAGCCGTGAAGCATCTTTGGTTGGCGGGATGGTTCTGGGGGTTGACAGTATCGGAGCGGAATTTAGAGATGAGCTAATTAACACCGGCACGATTCACGTTGTGGTTGTTTCCGGTCAAAACCTGGTGATTGTGGCCGGATTATTTTTATCACTCTCCAAATATTTGGGCCGGCGTTTAAGTTTGCTGCTTGCTACGACCGCTGTTTTCGGTTATGCGCTTTTAACCGGGTTTGAACCGCCGGTAATCAGGGCGAGCCTGATGGTGCTATTTAGTTCTATTGCGATATATTTTGGTCGTGAAAGAATAGCTTTATGGAGTTTAGTTTTGGCAGCGCTCGTAATTCTGTTTTTTAATCCGGACGCCCTCTTTGAGGTTTCTTTTCAGCTAACTTTTGCGGCGACACTGGGGATTATAACGCTCGGGTCGCTCATGCAAAATTTGGCGAGAAAAAGATTCAAAATTTCCTCAATTGCTTTTGATTCAATTGTGCAAAATGCCTCGATTTCAACCTCTGCCTATTTGTTTACCGCACCTGTAATTCTTTTTCACTTTGAGCGAATTTCACCAGTTGCGCCGGTCGTGAATGTGTTAGTAGCGGAGCTGGTTTCGCCGATTATGATTTTGGGGTTTGTTGCGGCGGCAGCAAGCCTTATTTTTATGCCTCTGGCACAGGCTGTAGCCTACTTTGCCTATGTCCCGGCCTATATTTTTGCCCTTATAGTTAGTTTATTCGGTTAACTTACTTGCTTAATTTATTCCGAGCGAAAAACTCCTAGCATGAGTGTTGGGGATGGAGCGAATTTTGAAGTGAGGAAGAGAGAACCACGGCTTTTAGGCCGTGGAAATCTATTTCCCGATTGACACTCATAGAGTTTTTGTATAATGTATCGATATATCGATTCATTAGACTAAATGGCACAGGTTTCAAGAAGACCGCTTTCAAGAGAGGCTGAAGAGAAGATTTATACAAGCTTCTATAAAGCGATTGGTTTAATCGGCGAAGATGAAGCAAGATTGTTTGTTGGCGATCTGTTGACCAGAACGGAGAGAATTATGCTTCCTAAAAGACTGGCGATTGCGATACTCTTAACAAGGGGCGAGAATTACAATTCGATACGGGATGCATTAAAGGTTACCCAGACAACAATTGCCAGTGTTTCAAAGACGTTGGAGTTATCAGAAGGTTTGAGGAAGGCTATTAAAAAGCTGGAAAAAAGCGAAACGTGGAGAAGCTGGTGGCAGGACGTGGAGAGTTTGTTGTATAGGTTGAGTAGCCCCGGTAAGGTTTTTATTGACGAGGAAGCTATTTCGCGCAGACGGAAAAAATTAAGAAAACTTTAGTCTAATGTATCGATAGATTAGACTAAGAAAGAGCGTGTGGATTTAAAGGTACAAGTTCTTCTGTTTATTACTCCTTTGCTGGTAGGGCTTGGAATTATATTAACCTTCCAATCTATAAATTTAAGTAAATCCAACCTGATTTTTTGCGACGTGGGGCAGGGGGACGGGATTTTAATTACCAGCGGGTCAAAACAGGCGGTTGTCGACGGCGGGCCGGGGGAGAAGATTCTTGAGTGTCTTTCTTCCAATATGCCGTTTTGGGATAGGGATTTGGAGCTGGTGATTATGACGCATCCGCAGAGAGACCATATGGAGGGGCTTTTGGCGGTTTTGGAAAGGTATAGAGTGAAGACGATTGTTGTGACCGGCGTCGGGAACAATACCGGCCTTTATAAAGCTTGGGAAGAAGCGGTTGGCAAGGAAAAAGCGCAAATGCATATAGCGCAAGCCGGGGAGAGGTTTGCAATAAGCCGCGGATTGAGTTTGGATGTGCTTTGGCCATCCTTCGCTAAAGTTACCCAGTGGCAAGCCGAGCCGCCAAGTGATTTAAACGAGACTTCGATTGTGATGCGGCTGGAATGGGGTCGTCCTTCGACAAGCTCGGGATCTGCGAGGTGCGCTTATTTAACGGGAGATTTACCAAAAGAGCATCTGGAGCCTTTGATTGACCGAAGCTGTGAGATTTTAAAAGTTTCGCACCATGGTTCCAAAACGGGGACAAGCAAGGCTGTTCTGGATTTAGCCCAGCCGAAAGCGGCGATAATTCAGGTTGGCAAAAACAGTTTCGGCCATCCGCATAAAGAAGTGGTGGATTTGTTAATATCAAAAGGTATTAAAATATTACGTAATGATACAGATGGGACGATCAGGATTGGAAAGTAAGATCCTCTAGCCAAAATTCTCCAGATTGGGACTGGGTAATTTATGGAGGGCAGGTGAGCCGCTTGAAACTTTTTGCACTGTACCGACTGATTCTCCTGCTCCTTGGTGATTATGAGTGTAATCTTTATGAATTTTGACAGATATCGTCGGTTCTGGCCAGGGCGGGATGGGTCCCTCTACAGAAGTTACTTTTCCAAGCCACCACCCCTCCCGTAGGTCAATGAGGACTAAATCGTCTGCTCTAAATGATTTTTCTTTGGGCATTTTTGCTACGTTTATTATAACAGCACTGGCAATGTTATACTTGAAGCATGTTGCGGGAGCAAATCAGGAAAGACGTTTTGGAGGCTGTTAGGCAATTAGGCTACTGGGATGTTGGGAAAATAGCACCCAAAAACCTAACAACCCAAAAACCTAACAACCTAATTGAAGTGACAAGGACGCAGGACCCAAAATTTGGGGATTATGCGACGAATGTGGCCCTGAAAATTCGGTCATCGGTTTTCAGTTCTCGGTTGTCAGACACAGGTCAGTCGGCTAAGCGGTTAACCGGTAAACAGAAAACTGGAAAACTACAGTCTGAAAACAGAAAACCGAAAACTGGTAACAAGCAATCAGCTACAGAGATTGCTAACATTTTAGCTGATAGTTTAAAAGGTTTGCCTAACATTTTAGCTGATAGTTTAAAAGGTTTGCCTTACATAAAAAAACTAGAGGTCGCCGGACCGGGTTTTTTGAATTTTTGGATAAAGGACGAGGTTTGGCAGCAACAAGTAGAAGAAGTACTCAAAACAAATGAAAAATTTGGCTCGAGCGAATCAGGTAAAGGGAAAAATGCAAGGATCGAGTTCGTTTCTGCCAACCCGACAGGGCCTTTGCACTTTGGTAATGCGCGCGGCGGGCCGATCGGCGACGCTCTAGCTTCTGTTTTGGAGTTTTGCGGGTACAAGGTAGTTCGTGAGTACTATCACAATGATATTGGAGAACAAGTAAGAAAGCTTGGGGAATCCATTGTTAATGTAACTGCCGGTCTTAAGCTGGAGGATCAAGAGTACAAAGGAGAATACGTGAGAGAACTAGGAGTAAAAGCGGTAAACGAATTATCCAAAGGACTGAAATTCTCGAGTAGCGACGCATCGAGATTAGGAGAGTTGGCCGTAGAAACTTTACTCTCGGAGATATTAGCCGACTGCAAAGCTATGGGTATAAGTTTCAATCAGATTTATAAAGAGAGTGAATTCATAAATTCTGGGCAGACGAAGCAAGGTTTAGACCATCTCCGCGAAAAAGGTTTTTTAAAAGAAAAAGATGGTGCGATTTGGTTTGCGGCAAATGATGAGTTTTTGAAGGACAGAGAAACGGTGGTTAAGAAGTCGGACGGGAATTTTACCTATTTTGCCAACGATATTGCATATCATGATTTAAAGTTTAAAGATAATCCCGATTTGGTTATTGACATATTTGGTGCCAACCATCATGGCCATGTGCCAAGGCTGCAGGCCGTAATTTCGGCACTCGGGTATGACGTTTCTAAATTCCGGGTGATTTTGTACCAGTGGGTGAGGTTCAAGAAAAAGGGCGAAATGTTGGCAATGAGCAAGAGGTCGGGTACGTTTGTGACTGCCCGCGAGGTTTTGGATGAGGTGGGAAGTGACGCTTTGCGGTTTTTTATTTTGATGTACGACCCAAACAGCCACATAGATTTTGATATGGATCTGGCGCGCGAGAAATCGACCAAAAACCCGGTTTATTACGTCCAGTACGCGCATGCGAGAATCTGTTCGATTCTCGCCAAGACTAACGACAAACGACTAACGACTAACGCAAAATATGATGAACTGACTACAACCTATGAATTGGATCTCATTAAGCAAATTTCAAGGTTGCCGGAGATGG
>JACPKK010000037.1 GCA_016187105.1 Candidatus Curtissbacteria bacterium
CTTTTTCCTCTATGTAGATGAGTTCCAGAATTTTGCAACCGACACTTTTGCGGATATTTTGGCGGAAGCCAGGAAATACCGGCTGAATTTAATTGTGGCCAACCAGTTTATTGGGCAGATTGAAGAAGATGTTAAAAACGCCATTTTCGGCAACGTCGGGACGCTCGTTAGTTTTAGGGTTGGAGTGACGGATGCTAATTATCTACAGCATGAGTTTACGCCGACATTTAACGAGACGGATTTAATTAACGTCGAACGGTTCCACGCTTACGTTAAGACGATTGTTAATAACGAACCGGTGCCGGCGTTTTCGATGGATACGACACGCGACCTAACAAAAATTGACCGCGACCCGCGAATTTCGGAGATGATAAAACAGCTTTCCCGATTAAGGTACGGTAGAGATGTAAACGTAGTTGATGCGGAAATTGTTCATCGAGCCAGATTATAAGGTCGATGCGCCGTGTCAAACGCGGCTGGCACGTTTGACGTGCCGGAGATTGTGCACCGGGCTCGCCTATAATTATCACGGTTGTCTTGGAGACTGTTTTTGAGGGGTGGCAGGATTCATCTTTGTCAGATAACTTTCGCAAAAGCCAATCCACAATCGTAAAGGTGCTAAATAAAAATCTATCCATGGAAATTGCAGTGGTTCGTTTGGGGGCTCGGCGGGGTTTGTATCTCCCTCCATTCCAGGTTTAAAATATCCTGCCTCTTTAAGTCCCTGGAGTGTTGCTTCTTCTCGTGCTGACAAGCCTTTTTCAGGACTCGACATGCTCTAAGTAAACTGTAGTTCTTTGACTATGGAAAATCAAATCTACTTGAAATTATGGTAAAATTTTGCGGCTGGGGCCTGTGGCTCATTGGTAGAGCGGGTGTCTTATAAACACCAGGTACTTGGTCCGATTCCAAGCAGGCCCACATTCAAAATATGAAATTTGGAATAATCAGCGCAAAAGATATTGGGAAGGCCGGGGAGGTGGCTTTTAAGATAGGGAAGTACTTGACCGGCCGTGGTCACCAAGTCCTCGATAAAAATCTCGACCAAGCAGAGATATTGGTAACTTTGGGCGGCGACGGGATGCTTCTTCATACGGCTTGTAAGCACGTTGAGCTTGGCGTGCCGTTTGTAGGGATAAACGTAGGGACGCTTGGGTTTTTAACGGCGGCAGAAGCTGACGAGTGGCAGGAAGCAATAGAGAAAATAATCGGCGGTAAATATTTTGTTTCGGAGAGAATGACTCTTGATGCGAAAGTTGAAAGTGCAAAGTTGAAAGTGCAAAGTTTTAGAGCGCTTAACGAAATAGTAGTCAAAGGGCAATATCGGGTTGTTGATTTGGAGATTTTAGTTAACAATCAGAAGTTTTTAACTATTAGGGGTGACGGGGTTTTGGTTTCTACTCCTACCGGCTCGACAGCGTATTCGCTTTCGGCCGGCGGGCCGATTGTGGATCCGGAACTGGATTCAATCCTGATCACGCCGGTTAATGCCCATGGGCTGCCGATTCCGTCAGTAGTGCTGGCGCCTGAAGATGAGGTGGAAATAAAAATCGTAAGAGGTGATGATGTTTCTTTAACTTTAGACGGGCAAGAACATGTGAAAGTCTTAAGCGGCCAAAGTGTCAAAGTATTAAAAGGGAAGCATCGGGTAAAACTTATTTACTTTGACAGGCAGCAATTTTTAAAATCTTTGAACGCAAAGTTCGGTTTGGCTTCGAGACTAGCCGGTAGTTGATTTAGATACTTGACAAAGTAGCGCTAGATACTTTTTACTGGAATAAGTAATGAATATTACCCGTAAGATTGTTTCCGGCGTAGCCTCCGTTGCGCTTTTGGCTTCCTTGGCCGTTGGTCCGGTGCTGGCTGCTGATCCTCCGCGAACCCAGACAAAATTCACTTTTTCCGGTGAGGCGCCGGTAGAGGTAGTACCGTCCATGGAAGTAAAAGGCTAATGTTTGTGGACTTTTCCGCTAAAGACTTCAGCAATATTCAATATATCTATTTTAATCTCACCTATAACGCCGACAGTCTTGGCAATATTGGCGTCAAAAGGGGTTTGGAAGGCAGTTTCCTGCCTACAAACGAGAAGACTCTGGAGTACAGCGGGGTACCTTATATAAGGAAACAGTTAAATTTCGGTACGTGTTCACGGGCCGTCTGTACTTATGACCCCAATGTCAGAAAAGTAAAACTAACGGTTAATGTGAAGATGAAATCAGGAAGTGTAGATCAATATACAACAGTATTAACGGTTGTTGATTAGTAAGCCCCGGTACCCTGATTTGCGTCCCCAAAGCGTTTCCCTAGTTCACTTTGTGAGTAAGATTTGGCAGCTTTGAACTGGAAAGTGCCGCGGATGAAATCGGCGGCGGTGTTTAAAACATCAAGATCTTTGCCACTGGCCCCGGATACTTCCGCCTTAAAACTGTTACTGGAGACGATTACAAGAATTTTGCCTGAACCGGTATTGGGTTTTATTTCGGCATTATTGTCGACAGGAGTAACACCAAAGCCGACAGGATAAGCGAAGCGATAGCCTAGATCGGCATTTTCAAAAACTGAATATCTGGGGGAGAAGTTTTTAAGTTCGATGCCCTTTTGCTTTTCATAAACTTCAACGAGCTTGGCTTCCTGGGTGGATTGGGGCGGATTATTGCCTTGAGGGTTTCCTTGGCCGAGTGGTTGCCGGTTTAGGATAGCGGCAAGCGGGCCGGGGAGCTTCGGCTTAAAGACAAAAATGGCGGCGACGGCGGCTATTAAAAGTAGAGAAGGAACCAGCAAATATATAGCTTTTTTGTTTGCGGCAAAAGCGGATAATTCTTGATCGTCGATTCTTCTGATCTTGGGTGCTTTTTTCTCCGGCAACACCGGGCTGGCGGTTAATTTCCGCCTGGCGATGCGGGGCGACCGGGGATTTTTGGGCATATTTCTATTATATGTTTTCCTGAAACTTTTTGGCGACAGTTTCGACAACTTTTTGGGCCGGAGTGTTGGTTGTGTCGATAACTAAATCAAAAAACTAAGGGTCTAAAAAGCCTTCGTTGGCGTAGAGCTTGCGGAATTTAGCGTCGTGGGCCTGGTCACGCGTTATGACATCCTTGGCTGTTTCGATATGGGTGCGGCTGCGCTTAATGGCTCTTTTGATCCGCTCTTCTTTATCACAGGTAAGGAGAACTTTTAAGACATGGGGCATATCTCGGGTAAAGTAGCCGGCATAGAGGCTATCAACGACAACGCCTGGGCTGTCTTTCAGCAGATTTGTAAATTCTGCGTCGACTTGTCTTTCAACATCATCCGGGACGGCTTCCTTATTGGGAAGGGGAATATTGTTTTCCAGCATATATTGACGAAAGAAAGCACCGGTGGATTTGTATGGCAAGCTGAATTTTTCAGCGAGTGCTTTGGCGGCCGTGGTTGTGCCGGAGGCGACAGGGCCGGAGATGGTGATGGAAGCGTACTTCATAAGTTGAAAGTTGAGAGTTGAAAGTTGAAAGTTATTGCTAAAATTTTCAATTTTCCATTTTCCACTTTCAATTTAAAATCTGCGGCGTCTGTGCTTGATCTTAAGCTGGGCTAGGGCTTTTTGGAGATTTGCAGAGGCGAGGGCGAATTCTTCTTCGGAAAGTAAGTGTTTTTGGGCAAGAGCCTGTTCGGCGGCTTTCTTGGCTTCTTCGATTTTTCTTTCTTCGAGTTCTTCTTCGGGGGCGGCTAAATCGACAAGAA
>JACPKK010000038.1 GCA_016187105.1 Candidatus Curtissbacteria bacterium
ACTCTCCCGCTTGTCTCCTACGGCGGCTCGTCACTCATATCTATATTGTTCCTTCTCGGCGTCGTTTTTTCGGTGAAGAGATATCAGTATTGAAGATAAAAACTCGAAATGTTAAAATTTACGGCTATGGACTCATGGGCAGTTATTAAAACCGGCGGAAAACAATATAAAGTCGCCGAAGGTCAGTCAATCACCATTGAGAAACTAGAAGCAAAAGACGACAAGGTCACGTTCGACCAGGTTCTCCTTCTGGCAGGGGACAAGACCCAAATCGGCACACCCTTGGTCGATAAAGCCAAAGTTACGGCTAAGGTCTTGGAAAATTTTAAGGATAAAAAGATTAGAGTAGTTAAATTCAAATCCAAATCCCGCTACACCCGTACTTCCGGTCATAGACAAAACCTCACAAAAGTCCTAATCGAGAAAATCCAAGCTTAATCCAACTCTGTCATTCTGGAGCCGAATGTAATGAGGCGATAGAATCCAACTTGAGTAAAGATTCTATCACTCGCTTCGCTCGTTCCAGAATGACGGAAGTGGAATATATCAAAAGGCATCGTAAATATCTCATTGACACTGCGTGAAAAGCACGGTAGAATCTCAACGATTAGGGAAATTGAAATTTATATCAGCCAAGCTTGATTTATCTAATTTATATTAAGGGTTAATGGAAGCTTCCTGATATTTTTCAAAAACTAATTTATTTAAAAGGAAAAAGGAAGTTTTTAAAAAATGGCTCACAAAAAAGCAGGCGGGGCAGTCACAAAAAACCGCGATACGGGTGGTAAACGCTTAGGCGTAAAAATCTACGGCGGCCAAAAAGCCCAACCGGGCAACATTATCATCAGACAACGCGGCACCAAATTCTTTCCCGGTATTGGCGTAAAAATCGGCCGGGACCACACCATTTTTGCCATTGCCGAAGGCATTGTTAAATTCAGGCAAAAAATCGGCAAGAAATTTGTCGAAGTAGTCTAAGGCCGCGTTATGGAAGATAATCAAATCTTCGAAATCGATATCGACATGTTGCAGCCAAACCCGCTGCAGCCTCGTGGTTTAATTACCCCGGATTCACTGGTAGAAATTGTCGATTCAATACGCGAACATGGCGTCCTAGAACCCCTCGTTGTTGCCAAAACACCGGCCGGTTATCAGATTATCGCCGGTGAACGCCGCTGGCGCGCTTCCAAAATCGCCGGCCTTTTCAAAGTCCCCGTCATTATTAAAGAAACCACGCCTCAAGGGATGCTGGAAATGGCCATTATCGAAAACGTCCAAAGGGTCGACCTTAACCCCTTGGAGCGGGCCCAGGCATTCAGAAGGCTATTGGATGAATTCGGCCTTTCAACCGGCTAAATTGCCGTTAAAGTCGGCAAAAGCGCCCCGTATGTTAGTAACACCCTGCGCCTTCTTTCGGTTCCGGATGTTTTAAAAGACGCCCTTGCCTCTGGCGCTACTACCGAAGGTCACGTCCGAGCCCTTGCCTCCTTAGAAGATCCCCACCTTATTGTTGAAGCCTACAAGATTATTCTTTCTAAAACCCTTTCTGTCCGCGGAGCAGAGGAACTGGCCAGAAAAATGAGAGCTAGGGAAAATATTCAGCCCAGACAGCAGCCGCAAATCAGGCTTCAAAATGAAGATCTGGATCGCTACCAGGAAGAAATTGCCCAAAGGCTGCAAACCGATGGTGCCACCGTCAAAGTTAAAATTAGTCAATCGAGAATCGAAGGTAAAATGCAGATTGCCGTCCGCGCCAACGCCGAAACCAGCTCAGCGGTCATTAAAAGAGTCAGGGATGCCGTAATCAACTCGTGATACTATTCTTGCCCCGTCGCTTTTTGCAGTTTTAAAAATTGGGAAGTAAACAAACCAGGCGCGCCCCTTAATTGAACTCCGCTCAACTGGCCCGAATACCCTCGAATCCGAAGAAGATCCGCGGTTATCCCCCAGCATAAAATATTGGTTGTCTCCAAGCGCTACATCTACATTGCCTTGTGTTTGTTGAGTTTCATACGGCTCCTCGAGTTTTTGATTATTTATAAAAATCGTGCCGCCTTCAATTCTCACCTTTTCCCCGGGTAGGGCAATTATCCTTTTTATAAAATCAATGTTTCGCGCCCCCGGAGCCTTAAAAACAATCACATCCCCCCTCGCCGGCTTATAAAACCGGTAAGTCACCTTTTCCGTCAAAAGCAGTTCGCCGTCGCTAAAATTAGGCACCATCGATTCACCCTTGACCCGATGCGGCTGGACAAGAAAACTATAAACGAAAAGGAAAATCGCCAAGGAAAGCGCTACTGTCTGGACAATCTCGCGCAGAGTGTTAACTAAAAAACTTTTTAAACTCATATAGTAATTGTATAATTTCCTAATAACTATTTGCACGCATAGCTCAGCGGTTAGAGTGCTTGTATCACACACAAGAGGTCCCTGGTTCGAATCCAGGTGCGTGCACACTGCCAAGATATTTTTATGGATTTTTTAAAATCACTTCTGATCGTAACCCTGCTCACCATTATCCCCGGCCAAATTATCAGAATTCCTCAAGGATCACCGCTCGGGGCAATAACCCTGACCGATATTGCTGTCGCATCGCTAGTCCTGGCTTTTTTATTTTATTCCACGGCCGTCAAAAAATCGTTAAAATTTCCAAATAAAATATTTTTCCCGTTTGTTCTTTTTGCGGTTTGGTCGACCTCTACAATAATTTGGGCGCTCACCGCCTTTACACCGCACGAAGTTGCCACCGCCTCGCTTTTTCTGGCTAGATTTGTTGCTTATTTCTTCTTATCAATCGTTGTGTTTAATCTTGTTGACAAAAGCAATATTAAAAGCTGGGTAAATTTGATTCTTCTTTCAGGCACGCTTTATATACTCACGGGATTCGTCCAGCTTCTCGCCATACCGGACCTGACTTTTTTGACGCCTTTCGGTTGGGATCCCCATCAGCGCCGTATTGTTGGAACGGTCATTGATCCCAATTTCTCGGGTTATATTTTCGTCCTCATTTTTTCTTTGGCCTCTTCGTATTATCTTTTTGAGAAGAAAAAGGACGGATTTTTAATTGTTGCCCTGCTTTCTTTTATCGCTCTTATCTTAACTTTTTCCAGAAGTTCTTATTTGGCATTTATTGCCGGCGCCGGCACAATCGGAATTATCAAATCGCCCAAACTCTTAGCCGGTATTTTCATTGTCTTGATCCTAACCTTTGCATTGATTCCTCAAGTCAGAACCAGAATTATCGGCGCGTTGACTCTTGATGAAACCGCACAGGCAAGAATAGAAAGCTGGCAAAATGCTCTTGTCATAATCCGCGATAATTCTCTTTTCGGCGTCGGTTTCAACACTTACCGTTTTGCCCAGGAAAAATATAATTTCTTCTCGCTTGATAACCCACAAGGCGGCCACTCCGGTGGGGGAGTAGATTCCAGCCTTCTTTTGGTTACCGCCACAACCGGCGCTGTCGGCATTTCCCTTTTTATTCTGCTTCTCGGCTCTATCATCAAAACCATCGCTAAAGATGCAAGCTCAAACCCCCTGCGTCTGGCGACCCTGGCCTCTTTGTTTGCTCTTCTTGTTCATTCTCTATTTGTTAACTCGCTTTTCTTCCCGCAAATTATGCTTTTGGTTTTTCCTCTCCTCGGTCTTTGCGCTCTTGCGGGTGGCAGCAGAGGAAGGGCTCCCAACAGCGCGCAGTTGACCCACCGGAATCAATTTAATGTTTCGAATCATAAGTCAACGAGCACTGGCGGGAAGGAAACTGCTGACAGGACCCGTTTCTTATGATTCTTAAAGTTTTTATCTTTTGGCGAATCTCCCTGTTTGCGCTAACTTATCTTGGATCGATTGTTTTTCCCAAGGTCGCCAACGGGGGAATTGGGGCAATTGGTCCCGGGAAAAACTTTGACTTTTTAGCTTCTTGGGCCCAGTGGGATGGCGGCCATTTTATAAACATCGCAAGCTACGGCTATTTTAGCGCCCAGGAATACGCCTTCTTCCCCCTTCTGCCCAATTTGGTGAGAGTCGTAAGCATCTTCACCTTTGGTAATCATGTCCTCGCTGGTTTGCTCCTGACCAACACCGCATTTTTTCTCTTCCTGATTATTTTTTATAAGCTGCTGAAAAAAAGGTTCGGTGCACAAATTGCCGTCACGACAATTATTACATTCCTCACTTTCCCCACCGCTTTTTTCGGGGTTGCCGTTTATTCCGAATCAATATTTTTACTTCTTGCCGTACTAACACTCTACTTTTTGGAAAACAAAAAGTTCTTAGCCGCGGTAATAGTATCTGGCCTTGCAACGGCAACAAGGGTGGTTGGAATCTTTTTACTTATTCCCGTGATCTGGTCCCTCTTTTTCAGTCATTCTGGGGATCCGGCGAAGCCGGAGACTCCAGAATCTTTCCAGCCGGATTCTGGACAAGCTCGCCTCGCGGCGAAGCGGGCCAGAATGACCAAGATTCTTCTTTTACCATTATCAATATCAGGACTGCTTTTGTACTCACTTTACCTTTATCTGAAATTTGGCGACCCGTTTTATTTTTCAACCGTCCAATCCGCCTGGCATCGGTTACCAGCTAACCCGCTCACGACGATCTATTCCTACCTGACAATAAACACTCTCACCAAGCCCTTTAACGACTATCTCGATATTGCTTCGACAATCGGATTTTTAGCAATCCTTGTCCTTGGTTTCAGGAAAATCCCCAAACCGTGGTGGCTTTACAGCCTTTTGGTGATACTGATCCCGGCATCAAGCGGCACCTTAACCAGCATGCCCCGCTACGTCCTTTCGGCCTTTCCAGTCTTTATTTTGATGGGGATTTACCTTGCCGATAAAGTAGTTTTGAAGACAATCATTTGGGGAATATTCTTGGTTTTGCAAATATCTCTCGCTGTACTTTTCGTCAATGGGTATTGGGTATCTTAAGGCCTTCCAATATCTTTTCTAAAGTGCATTCCCTCAAAATGCACGCCGCCTTTGCCGAGCAAAGGATAAACTTTCTTCCTGGCATCAAGCATTGTTTTACCATAAGCCGTAACTCCCAAAACTCGGCCGCCGCAGGTA
>JACPKK010000045.1 GCA_016187105.1 Candidatus Curtissbacteria bacterium
AATTTAGGGCAACTCCGTGAGCGTTTAAATATGCTTGAGGCTATTGGCAGTGCGACACAAAGCGGCAACGCTTAGTTTTGACTTAAAGCTTTAATCCCATATTTACTTCGGTTAGAATAAGGCTCATGAGTAAAATTTCAAAGCCGATTTTGGAGGTAAAAAACCTTGTTAAAAAGTTTGGCGACTTTACTGCTGTTGACGGAATTTCTTTTGAGATAAAAGAGGGCGAGATTTTGGGATTTTTGGGGCCAAACGGAGCGGGAAAATCGACAACAATTAACTGCCTTTTGGGTGCTGTTAAGCCAGACGGCGGAGAAATTAAAGTATTTGGAAAAGAACTTTTTGGCAACAGAAGCGAGATTATGAAGCAAGTTAACTATTGCTCGGCAGAATTCAATACCGGTTGGCACTTAAGAGTTAATGAGGCTTTACTTGTTTACTGTAAACTTTACGAAGTTAAAAATCCAAAAGCTAGAATAGACGAGGTTTTGGAGATATTTGAGGCCAAAAAATGGAAGAATAAACCTGTTCGAGAGCTGTCCTTCGGTCAAAGAGCAAGGATTAATATGTGTAAGGCGCTTTTAAATAAACCGAGACTTTTACTTTTGGATGAGCCCATGGCGTCGATGGATCCGGACGTTGTCGACCGCGGGATAGCCCAAATTAAGAAAATTCAAAGAGAGACGGGGATAAGCATTCTTTACACTTCTCATAATATGTGGGAAATTGAACAAGTTGCAGATGAGGTGGTTTTTGTAAACCATGGTAAGGTCATCGCAAAAGGTTCCCCGCTAGCGCTTACCCAACAGTATTTTAAAAAAGAGACAAAAGAGCCCAATTTAAGGGAAGTTTTTATAGAGCTTTCCAGAGGCGAGGATATTTTGGAGGGAAACAATGAACTTATCTAGGGTTTTTGCCATAGTTTTAAGGCACTATTTTTTGACTATTCATCAGTTGGAAAGATTTACCGACATATTTTTGTTTCCGATTCTGGGCCTTGTTTTGTGGGGGTTTTTAACCAATTATGTCCAGTTTGAGTCGACATCTTTAGCTTCGTTTTTACTCGGCGGGATGATTTTGTGGGTTATTTTTGAAAGGGTTGGCACAAGTGTCGGCATTGATTTTATGTGGGATGTTTGGGAAAGAAATTTAATAAATGTTTTAGCTTCGCCGATAACAATGTTGGAATACATCGTTGGTTTGGTTTTGGTCGCGGTTGTTAAGGTATCGATTTCTTTTGTGGCAATGTGGCTTATTGCCGCAGTCTTTTTTAATTTCCAATTAGGTTTTATGGGTTTTTCTTTAGCTGCTTTTTGGATTAATTTGGTATTTTTTGCCGTAGTATTGGGGATATTTAACGTATCGATTGTGATGCGATATGGGAATACAGTAGGGCCTTTAACGTGGGTTTTGCCTTTTGCGATTCAGCCGTTCGCGGCGGTTTTTTATCCCGTTTCGGTTTTGCCTGTATACATTCAAAAAGTTGTTTGGTTTTTACCGATCACGCATGTTTTTGAAGGGATGAGGATGGTTTTTAGAACAGAAGTGTTTGACAGTAAAGAATTTGTGACGGCTTTTGGTTTAAATGTTATCTATTTTGTTTTGGTCGTTGGGTTTTTTGCATATATGTTTAATTCGGTAAAGAAAAAAGGGATGTTGGTGAAGCTGTAATGCCTGAATTGCCGGAGGTGACTGTGATTGTTAACGGACTGGATAAAAAGCTCAAGGGGCTGATTTTTGCCGGTGTCGAGTACGACTGGCCGAGGAAGTTTTTCTGGGGCCGCCGGCCCGGAGGGCGCTCTGGCCCGGAGGGGGGATTTTCGATTGATGACTTGCGCGGCGCAAAGGTTAAAGGAATTAGAAGGCTAGGGAAAGTGGTAATAATCGACTGCACTAGAGAGACAAAGGGACAAAGTGACAAAGAGGAAAAGGGTATAGAGGGATTTTCTATATTAATCCATTTAAAACTTACTGGACAGCTTATTTATCAAGACAAAAAAACGAGAATTGCCGGCGGGCACCCGATCCCACCTCTCAACTTGCCGTCTCCTAATAAAACGACTCGCGCGACATTTGAATTTACCAACGGCGGACATCTTTATTTCAATGATCTTAGAAAGTTTGGGTGGGTAAAGTTTGTGCCGACAGATGAGGAGAAAATCCGCGAAGCGATAGGAGTACTTGGGCCGGATGCTTTGGAGATTTCTTTTAAAGATTTTGCTGATCGGCTTGCTAAAAAGCCAAACTCTAGGATTAAGAAGCTTTTAATGGACCAGACTTTTGTTTCCGGAATCGGCAATATTTACAGCGACGAAGCGCTGTGGCTTGCTAAAGTGCATCCAGCAAGATCAGTGGCCTCTTTATCAGAGGCAGAGATAAAGGCTCTACACAAAGGTATACGTGACGCAATGGAACTGGCAATTGAAAAAGGCGGATCCAGCGCCAATTCGTTTGTCGGAAGCGGCGGGGAAAAAGGGTTGTTTCTTTCTTTTGCCAAGGCATACCATATGACAGGACGGCCGTGTGAGCGCTGTAAAACTCCAATTGCCAGAAAAAAGATGGACGGAAGAAGCGCGCATTTTTGCCCCGCCTGCCAACGGCTTGAGCCGTAGGCGATTGGCGGGCAGGCCCAAAGTGCCAAAAGTTAAAATAATTGTTAAATTGTTTCATTGTTATATTGTTAAAAAACAATTGAACGATCTAGCAATAAGAGAGCTTATTTCTCGCAAGCTCGAAATAGAACAATGAACATAGCCTCTATTCAGCTTACTAATTTTCGCAATTTTACGTCTCGCAAAGTTATTTTTGATCCAAAGCTTACCGTTATTGTGGGTCCAAACGGCAGCGGGAAAAGCAATATTTTGGAAGCTGTGGGGCTTTTGGCGGCTGTAAGAATTCATAAGGTTGACACCGATTTGGATTTTGTGAGGTTTGGGCAGGCAGATAGCAAGATAGAGGGTAGAGTTAAGAGTTTAGAGGATAGCAAGATGTTGACTATTAATTTGCAGGTTGATCCTAACGCCGTCATTCTGGGGAGCGAAGCGACTCCAGAATCGAGAAAAGTAGATTCTGGACAAGCCCTTCGGCTTCGCTCAGGGCCTAAGGGCCGTGAGTTTATCGAATCGGCCAGAATGACAAGAGGTCTTGTCCGTAAGACTTATTTTATCGATTCAATTAAAAAGCGGCTCGTGGATTTTACAGAACATTTTGCGGTTGTTTGCTTTGAACCTTCTGACTTGGAACTTGTCTGGGGTTCGCCTTCGGAAAGACGTCATCACCTTGATACTCTATTGGCGTCAGTCGATCGTGATTATTGGCGGGCGATTACGAGTTACAACAAAATTGTGGTGCGCAGAAATAAGATCCTGCAAAGAATTTTGGATGGGCAAATCTTACCTAGCGGCAGGCAGGCCAAAAAATCGGAATTGGATTTCTGGGACGAGCGGCTCTTGGAGCATGGCAAGTTTTTATCCAAAGCGCGGGCGGAGTTTTTTGAATTTGTGAACCTGCCTGCCGGCAGGCAGGTTTTGTCAATGGATTTTACTTGGCAGCTCAAGCAAAGTTTATTGACACCTGAAAAATTATTGATGAATAGGGACCGCGACATTGCGGCGGGGGTAACTTTGTCCGGACCGCATCGGGATGATTTTATGTTCTTGTTTCGAGGGAAAAATTTGGAGTTTTTTGGTTCGCGGGGGGAGGCGCGGATGGCGGTTTTGGCGCTGAAGTTGGCGGAGTTGGAATACTTTAATTCCAAACGGGGAGCGCGGCCGGTTTTGGCGCTTGATGATATTTTTTCGGAATTGGATTGGAAACACCGGGAGGCAGTTTTGGGGGTTATTGAGAAACAACAAACGATAATAACGGCAGCGGAATCTGAATCTTTGCCGAAAGATTTATATAAAAAAGCGAAAGTTGTAGAACTGCGGTAAATATGCGATAATTAGATCCGAATCTACCCGAATTTTTAATCCGAATTAATCCGAATGTATAGTCCAAAGTTTATAATTAATTCTGCCATTCTCCGCTACATCGGCAAGATAGAAGCGGCCAAGGAAGTCATCGAAAACGCGCCGCTCGTGCCGGCTTATGAGGCTAAATTTCGGCAGGAAGCGATAATCCGTACTGTTCATCACGGAACCCACATCGAAGGCAATCAGCTTAATACTGGTGAGGTGGCAGCTGTTTTAGAAGGTGAAGGTGTCCCTGCGAGAGATAGAGATGTACAGGAGGTTTTAAACTATAGAAATGTACTAAAGTACATTGACGAACGACGAACGACTAACGACAAACGCTATGAATTTACTGAAAAGGAATTATTAGCAATCCATAAACTGACGGTTGATAAGGTTCTGGCGCCGGATAAATCTGGAAAATTTAGAAATACGCAGGTTGTTGTTAAAAACTCAAAAACAGGAGAAATTAGTTTTACACCGCCGAAAGCAGGTGAAGTTAAAGGTCTGGTTTCGGATTTCATCCGGTGGCTTAATGGTGAGGACGCAGAGGATTTACACCCGGTCTTAAAGGCGGGGATTGTGCATTATGTTTTGGCATTTATACACCCGTTTGTGGACGGAAACGGCAGGGCTTCAAGAGCGTTTGCGACATTAGTTTTGTTTTCGGAAGGATACGACATTAAAAAGTTTTTCTCGCTGGAAGAATATTTTGACCGCGATGCCAAAAGGTATTATAAAATTTTGCAGTCCATTTCAAATCAGAAGGTCATTAGTCTTTCCGACCGTGATTTGACAGGATGGCTGGAATATTTTTGCGAAGGGTTGGCCGAGGAACTGGCGAGAGTCAAGGAGCGGGTCCAAAAGCTGTCGCTGGATTCAAAACTTAAGGGCAGGACGGGACAAATAATGCTTTCGGAAAGGCAAGTAAAGCTTGTAGAATATATGGAAAAGTTCGGGTCGATTAGCAACCGGCAATGGCGAAGTGTGCTGCGGGATTTTTCCGATGATACAATACTGCGGGATTTAAAAGATTTACAGAAGAAAGGTTTAATTAAGAAAAAAGGCAGCACGAAAGGAGCTGTTTACGTTTTAAAGTAAGATGCAAAGCAGCGAAACTCCAGGTAAATCAGATTTAACGTCCAAGGATCAAGTATCAAAGTGGATAGAAACGGGATTTAGCCCGGAAGCGGTAGTCGTTTACGGAACTACGGTAGAAACCTTGAACAAGATATTACGGACAGGAGAAATCCCTCATTATTTGATGTCTGATTTAATGGAACATAGTAGACCACATGACTTGGAATCTGTTCGCAAAACTCTGGATAGGGTTAGTGGTAAAAAATTATATTTTGGTTATCCATTATTGAGTAGACTCGAGGATAAACCAGAGTTTATCGATCAATTTAAAGAAGCCATGAAGAGAGAAGACATTAGTGATTTCAGTGACGATTTCTTTTTGGATCTGGCAGTACTGTACGCAAACAACAACGTTATCGAAGACTATTTTGAGCAGAAGACTGGTAAAAAGTATAGCGCCATAGATCTGCTTACAGCAGCAAAGGATCTTGTGCCGGAAGAGTTTAATGAGTATATCAAGGAGCGCCCCTGGATAGATATTGATGTGGATGAAGAAGGCGATGAAAAAATTTTGTATGAAATAAAAAGAGAGTTTGGGGATGAAAAAGCGTCAGAGGTTTTGGCTGCGGCTTTAAAAAGAAGAGGTGTACTGCTATTTTTTAACAGAGAACTACTTGAAAACACCGATCTTATTCCAGGATTTGAAGATGAGCACGAAATTGTAGTTGCTTCAGATAAGCCATTAACAATTACAGCGATTGCTGGGATAAAAGTTCTTTCTGGGGTGGAAAAAGACGATCTCTTGAGGGTAGCAGCATGACATTTTCTAATTTAGCGCAGTATTTCGAAAAATTAGAGGCAACTTCCAAGAGGCTGGAGCTTGTAGATATTTTGTCCCAACTTTTTCGGGAATCTAGTGCCGAGGAAATTGGCAAGATTTGCTATCTAATTCAAGGCCGCGTGGCGCCGTTTTATGAGCCGACGGAGCTTGGGATGGCAGAATCTTTGGTGGCGCAGGCGATTGCCAAGGCTTATGACGCCAGTAAAGATGACGTCATTAAATCTTACCGGCATTTGGGAAACATGGGGCTGGCGGCGGAAAAATTGTCTAAGGCTAAACGACTAAAGACTAAAGCAGTATCAGTAACAGAAGTATTTAATGAACTTTTAAAAATAGCAAAGTTTGTAGGAAAAGGGACTGTTGAGCAAAAAGTTACGACGCTTTCTAATATTCTAAAATCTATAGATCCAATTTCGGCGAAGCATGTTGTTAATATCCCGCTTGGAACTTTGCGGCTTGGGATTGGTGACCCGACGGTGATGGATGCTTTGTCGATTGCCAAGACAGGGAAGAAAGATCTAAGGCCGGAGATTGAAGATGCTTATAACAAGACAAGCGATCTTGGGTACGTTGCCGAAACGTTCTTTAAACACGGGAAAAACGGCATAAAAAATATAAAGCTTGTCGTCGGCAAACCGGTGCGGCCGGCGCTTGCCGAACGTTTACCAAACGCGGAAGAAGCAGTCAAAAGACTTGGAAACACTTTTGCGGCGGAGCCAAAATTTGACGGGTTTCGCGTGGCAGTCCATAAAGACGGCAACAACGTGAAGCTTTTTTCCAGAAATTTGGAAGATACGACCAATGCTTTTCCGGATATTGTGGAAGGGGCCAAGACCCAGATTAAGGCCAAAAGTTGCATTTTGGAGGGTGAGGCGATTGCTTATAACCCGCTAACCGAGGAGTTTTTGCCATTTCAGGAAACGACAAAACGCAGGAGAAAATACAATATCGAAGAGAAAGCAAAAGAGCTGCCCCTAATTTTGTTTGCCTTTGATGTTTTGTATTTAAACGGTAAGGATGTTACCGCAAAACCATACAAGGAGAGGCGCAAACTCTTGGAGTCGATTGTTTCTGCCGACCATACGGTTGTAAGAATTGCCGAGGAAAGGATTTTGCATACGGCAGGAGAGATTACCAAGTTTTTCAACGAAGAGATTTCGGAAGGGCTGGAGGGTTTGATGCTAAAAAAACTGGACGCGCCATATAAAGCCGGCGGCAGGGGATTTCATTGGATAAAATTCAAAAGGAGTCAATCCGGAGAGCTTTCTGACACTGTGGATGTCGTACTACTCGGAGTTTACACGGGTCGGGGAAAGAGGACGGAATTTGGAGTCGGCGGGCTCTTGGTTGGGGTTTATAACGAGAAAAAAGATAGATTTGAAACAATCTCAAGAGTTGGGACCGGTCTTACGGATGAAGAATTTAGAAAAGTAAATGAAATTTCCAAAAAATTAAGAATTTCTCATAAACCAGCAAGGGTTGAGTCTAAAATTGAACCTTCGTTTTGGATTGAGCCAAAAGTAGTGTTGGAGATTTTTACAGATGAAATTACCAAATCACCGATTCATACGGCGGGGATGAATCCGTCAGCTGACGGAGGGGTGGGGTATGCTTTGCGGTTTCCGCGACTCGTAAGATTTCGGGAAGATGATAAGAGGCCCGAAGATGCTACGACAGTAAGCGAGATTGAGAAGTTATACAAAAACCAATACGTTGGTAAAAAATCCTCAAAGTGATTTGACAATAATTGGCGTGTGGGGCAAAATTATTGCGCCGTGAAGTTTGTTGTCCCACTTCGCCTTTCGATGACTCAGGGCTTCGAGGGGTAAACCGATTTATGAAATTTGTAGCTGATTTGCATCTCCATAGTAAGTATTCCCGCGCGGTTTCGCAGCAAATGACACTTCCCAATATGGCCAATTGGGCCAAATTTAAGGGGATTAATGTTGTGGCGACGGGGGACTTTACCCACCCATTTTGGTTTGATGCGCTTAAAGTTGGACTGGAGGAAGCGGGGAATGGGTTGTACAGACTACGGACTACTGACCACAGACTACAGAAA
>JACPKK010000043.1 GCA_016187105.1 Candidatus Curtissbacteria bacterium
ACAAAATCACAACTTCAGCTCATCAAGCTATAATTCTCCGCCGCGCGCGACGGCAGGCGATATGGCCGCCCTTTACGAAAAACTCGCAAGGGGCGAGATTATCAACAGGCAGTCCTCGGATAAAATGCTTGCCCTGCTTTATAGGCAGAGGCTAAACGATAGGATCCCCAAGTATCTACCAGAAGATGTAAGAGTTGCCCACAAAACTGGCGAACTGGAGGGTTTCAAGCACGATGCAGGCATAGTTTCTACTCTCGATGGAGACTATATTATTGTCGTCTTAACCGAAACTGGGGACGCTCAAGAAGCAGCAGAAAAAATCGCCCTGCTTTCAAAAGCCGTCTTTGACTTCATGAGCGAAAATTCTAAGTAATACTTGCTACAATTAAGGTATGTACTTCAAAACAGAAGGTGTCATTCTTGCCCGCAAAAACTTCGGCGAGGCCGATAGAATCCTGACAATCTACACTAAAGACCACGGCAAAATTAGTGCTATCGCCAAAGGCGTGCGCCGTCCCAGATCCAAAAAGACAGGCCACCTGGAACTCGGCAACTGGTGCAAGGTTTTTGTAGCCAAAGGTAAAAACATCGATCTTTTAACGGAAGCTGAAGTTAAACGCGCCTTCGGCATCGCCGAGTTTGCCGAAAAGAAAGCCAATAAAATCTATCATCTTTTAGAAATTGTCGATATCCTAACCCCTCACAACCAGAAAAACCTTCGCGTTTTTTCACTTCTCGTCAGTTTTTTAAAAAAAACATCAAAAGGCGAAGATTTTAATCTTGTTTCCAGCGCTTTTAAAACCAAACTTCTGTCCACCCTCGGCTTTTTCTCAAGCCATAATTTAAAAGATTCCAAAGCCAAAAATATCTTTGCAATTCTGGAAAATGATGACTTTGCCACTCTCCAGGGAAAAATCAATTTAACCGAATCTTCACATTTGAAACTGTTGGCATTTCTTGATAGCATGATAGAAAGCATTGCCGGACAAAAACTAAAGACAGCCCGGTTTCTAAAACAATTTAACAATTTAACAATTTAACAATTGACCCCATGGATCAATCTAGGAAAAATAAATACATTATTGCCGCAGTCGTCTTTGTTGCTCTTCTTCTCGGCATTTATTTTTTATTTATTTTCAAAAAATCCCCCGGCCAAATTAAGCCTCGAGGGGTCGAAAGCGGTGAAGTTGCAGAGATCACTGATATCGAACTTGCCAAGCGTCCCTATGTCACTTTAACCCCGACCTCCGACGGAGCCGAAATCATCATTTCCATCGAAAATATGGCGGCCTTTGACCGCATCGAATACGAACTAACCTATCAGGCCGATAATCCGACTTCGCCGGGAACAAAGATCCAAAGAGGCGCAACCGGTACCGATATTAATACCAAAGACCCCAAATATAAAAAATCAATCCTTCTGGGGACTGCCTCGCGCGGTGTCAGGAATCCCGATACCGGCGTAACCGACGGCATCCTGTCGCTTCATATGATAAAAGGTGACACCCAGTATGATTCCCAAACCCCCTGGGACCTTATGAGGGCCGGTGCAGCCGGTACTGCTGTTTCGGACAGATCAGGTAACATTACCCTCAAGATTCCCCCGCTTGGGAAAAACTATTGGTTAATTCTCTCCGATACCGTCGGCGTGCCTCAAGGGGGCACCTTCACTATCGAAAACGTAACCCTTCCGGTCTATGGAGTTTTTTCGGTGGCTCCTTCCTTTAAATCCTCGGCAACTGTAACCATTAAATCAACTAGCGAAAAATCTTCTCTCTTTGCTTTTACGAGTCAGGAAAATAAATGGCAAGAAATTAAAAGCCAATATTTGCCAAGTGCCAAATCGCTAACCGCCAACGTTTCCGGCCTTGCCACTTTTGTTGTCGTTTCTTCAAAATGATCGATCTCGACAAACTTGTTTCTCTGGCAAAACGAAGAGCCGCCCCTCGGGCGAGCCTCGCCTCTTTATGTCGATCTATATTTAAATTATGAAAGTTGATGATCGTAACGGACTTCTGGATAAAATAGTCTCTTTGGCAAAGAGGCGGGGTTTTATTTATCCCGGTTCCGAAATCTACGGCGGCCTTACCGGTACGTGGGATTACGGGCCTTTAGGGGTCGAGCTTAAAAACAATATCAAGCGCGAGTTTTGGAAGTCGATGGTCTACGGCCGAGACGATGTCGTCGGTATTGATGCGGCAATTCTAATGAACCCCAAAACTTGGGAAGCCTCCGGCCACGTCCAGGCCTTCACCGACCCGCTCATTGAATGCAAAATCTGCCACGAAAGACTCCGTGCAGATCAAAAAGAAGAAATAAAAGGTCATGAGGCAAGCCACAAGAGTCAGAATCCGCCAGCCGGCGGAGCATGGACACAGCCTAAAAAATTCAATCTTTTAGTCGAAGCAAAACTGGGGGTAGTCGAAGGCGCCAAGCAGAAAGTTTATCTGCGCGGTGAAATTACCCAGGGCGTCCATGTCAATTTTAAAAACGTCATCGATTCCACCCGCATGCAAATTCCTTTTGGCATTGCCCAGGTAGGCAAAGCCTTTAGAAACGAAATTACGCCGGGCAATTTCACATTCCGCTCGCGCGAGTTTGAACAAATGGAACTTCAATACTACGTAAAACCGGAAAAAGCAGAAGCGCAAAAATGGTACGAATTTTGGAAAAAGCAAAGGATGGATTGGTATCTTTCGCTTGGTATGACTAAGTCAAAACTCCGTTTCCGTCAGCACGAAGAGGGGGAACGGGCCCACTATGCCAAAGAAGCTTGGGACATTGAGTACGACTCACCGTCTGGATGGAAAGAATTTGAAGGCATCCATAATCGGGCAGACTGGGACCTGCTGCAACATCAAAAGCACTCCGGGGTGGATATGACTTACTTCGATCAAAAGTCAAGCAAACGCTTTTTACCATACATAATCGAAACATCCGGCGGCGTCGACCGTACCGCCCTCTTTTTCCTAACCGATGCTTATTCCCAAGATGGAGACCGGATTGTTCTTAAACTTCACCCCAAGCTGGCACCTTTCAAAGTAGCCGTTTTCCCGCTCCTTGCCAATAAGCCCGATCTCGTCAAAAAAGCAAATGATGTCTACCGTCTACTGTCTACAGACTACCGTCTTCAGCCTGTCGCCTGGGACGACCGCGGCAATATCGGCA
>JACPKK010000008.1 GCA_016187105.1 Candidatus Curtissbacteria bacterium
CTTTTGAAGATGTACCAAAAGCAATCATTATGCACCGCACCGAGGGAATGATAAAAATGGCGATTCATCCGCAAACAAGGCAAATTCTTGGCGTGCATATTCTCGCGCCAAATGCCGGAGAGCTGATCGCCGAGGCGATGATGCTGGTAAAAAACAAAAACACGATTGATGATGTGGTCAATTCGCTCCCGATGTTCCCAACGCTTTCCGAGGCAATTAAAATTGTTGCGCTTTCATTCACCAAAGACATTAGTAAATTAAGCTGCTGTATATGATTAGCGCGGCTGGGACCTACGCCGCTTCGACAACCTGCGGTTCGGCTTTTGGCTTGGGAGCTCTTTGCTTTTCTACCCCGTAGAATTTAACGCGGTCGGGGCGAAACGCCAAATCAATCTCCCCGGTCGGCCCGTTTCTGTGCTTTTGGATATCCAGTTTTACCTGTTCTATTTTTTCCGCATCCGGCCGCCAGATAAACATCACCACGTCGGCATCCTGTTCAATTGCCCCGGATTCGCGCAGATCGGCCAGCTGCGGCCTTCTTGAACCCCTTTGCTCAACCGCACGCGATAATTGCGAGCACGCCAAAACCGGAATTTTAAGTTCCCTTGCCAGATTCTTGAGGTTTTGGGAGATTTCCGATACCTCCTGCACCCTGTTTTCCAAATTCCTGCCGTGAATAAGCTGCAAGTAGTCAACTACCAAAAGCGAAAGCCCATGCTCTACCTGCAAGCGCCTGGCTTTTGTCCTCATTTCCAAAATGTTAGAAGCCGGCGTGTCGTCGATAAAAAGCGGCGCATCGGCTAAAATTCCCATTGCCTCCTGTAGCCTGTCAAAATCATCATCGTCAAGCTTCCCGGTCTTCAGCCTCCACGCGTCAACTTCGGATTGACTAACCAAAAGCCTGTCAACGAGCTCCTCTTTGCTCATTTCCAAAGAAAATATGCCCACCGGTAAACCTTCGCGAACCGCAACATGAGCAGCAATATTTAAGGCCAGTGAAGTTTTCCCCTGCCCCGGCCGCGACGCCAAAATAAGTAAATTGCTGTCCTGCATGCCGGCCAGTTTACCGTCCAAATCCCAAAAGCCCGTCGGCACTCCGCGCAAACCGCCGGCTTTTTTATGCAATTCATCTAGTCGGTCAAAGCTTTCCGCCAGCGCGTTTTTTAAAGGGATAAAATTCTGGCGCAGTTGTTCCTGTGAAAGGGCAAACACCGCCTGTTCTGTCTCATCCAAAATTGTCCTCACGTCACCCGTTTCGTCAAAAGCCGCATCCGTTACCTTGGCCGCCGTGGAAATTAACTGCCTTTTTATAAAATGGTGCCTCACAATCTGCGAATACTGGGCAATGTTGGCGGCTGTCGGCACAGCCGACGCCAGCTCCGCCAAATACGCCGCCCCGCCCACTTCGTCAAACCTGCCGCGGGCTTTGAGCTCTGCCGTCAAAGTCACCAGGTCAATGGGCTCGCGCCTTTCAAAAAGCGTAAAGATGGCGCTGAAAATGTCAGCGTGGGCGCTTCTGTAAAAATGTTCCGGCTTTAAAACCTGGGCTACGGCCACGATTGCATCGCGGTCCAAAAGAATTGCCCCGATAATCGATTTCTCGGCGTCAAGGTCTTGCGGCGGCACTCGGCCGATGGTTTGTTTAGGCATGATTCAGTTAATTCAATATCAAAGATAAAAAATCAAAAATAAAAAATATGGACGGCAAGAAAAACTTGCCCTTTTATTTTAAATTTTTTAAATGTATTTTTTATATTTTATATTTAATCTTTAATTTTGTTTCTCCAGTACTACCACTTCCGGCTCTTCCGGCAGTTTTTCGCGCGATACGGAAAGCTTTGACTGCACTTCGCTGTTTTCCTTACCCATCGTTGAGAGGAACGCGCTAATTGGCGCCAGGTCAAACTTTAACCCTTCGACTTTGTAATGCATCGGCACGATTATTTTTGGTTCCAGCGCGGAAATTATATCCGGCGCATCGCGCGCCTCTATCGTATAGACGCCGCCTGTTGGAATTAAAAGGACGTCACACAAAGTTAGCGCCTCGACTTGCTCTTGGGTCAGCTTTTTTTGCCCTATGTCCCCGAGGTGGACAATGTTTACCTCGTCAACAGTCACCATGTAAATTGTATTTTTACCGCGCTCGGCTCCCTCTTTGTCATCATGATAAGCAGCCACACCAACAACATTAACGCCAAGTTTTTCGTACTCTCCGGGGCCCGAAATCACAAATGGAGTTTTGCCCTCTTCAGTGCCGCGAACGGCTAATGCATTGTTATGATCCTGGTGATCGTGGGAAATACAAACTATATCTGCTTCCAGCTTAGGGGCTGAAAGACCAACGAAATCTGGGGTATAAGGGTCAAAAACCAGGGTCGCGCTTTTACCCTTTACCTTAAAACATGCCTGGCCGTAAAACCAAATGTCTACCATAGATTAAGATTATCGTCGAATGACTAAAAAATAATATCACAAAGGCAAAAGTTGCGCGAGTCCCCCAAATTGCCCAAGATCAATCATTTGTGCTAATCTAAAGACCACCGATGATTGGCTCCGTTTGGAAAAAATATAAGGTTTATATTGTCTCCTTTTTCTCGCTCTCCCTCTTTGTCGCCGCCATCCTCGGCCTTTGGCAGCTCCAGCCGCAGGCCCCGCTTCAAACCGTCCTTTCCGAAAAATCGCAGACTTCCCCTTTACCACCAGAGAGTCAAGGTTTTGAGCCCAAAGACGGCAGCGTCACTAGTGATAAAACTGTCAAGTTCAAAGGCAAAATGCTTCCAGATTCCTTAATCTTTATTATTTCCAGCGATTTCCAGCTGACCGCCAAAGCCGACGCAAGCGGTGCTTTTGAAAAAGAAGTCACCCTTTCATCCGGCTTAAATCTTATCGACATAATCTCCGTTTCCGGCGACCTTGCCAAAGAATTGCGCAAATCAACTGCCTTGTATTTGGCAGATGATAATACCGCTAGCGCTGTTGCCGCCGGCAGTGTCAAAACCATTTTCGATAATGTCATTACCGTTTCTGCCTTAAACTCCCAGATAACTGTCCGAACCAGCTCCTTAACCGATATCGTCTTCCCCCAAGACGCCGCCCAAAAAGAATCGACCGAGTCAGCAAAAGATATCAGGGTCGGCGACTATCTAGTCGCTCTTGGAGACGCCAAAGATGCCGACACAATCGCCGCCAAAAAAATAACAATTATCCGCGACAATAAACCGCAAAATAACGAAGTGCTATCAAGCGTCAAAATCTTAACTGCCCCCAAACTAAATCTTTTTACTGCCAAAACCAATAAGGACGCGAAAATTCTGGAGTTGACTCTTACCAAAACGACTCAAGGTTTATTAGACGGCAAAGAGGCCCAAGTTACCGACATCCAAAAAGACAAAAACGCCGTCATCATTTACCACGAGGGCGGCACCAAAAAGATCGTCGACCTTGTGTACTTGCTACCATAACTTAACAATGTAGCAATGCAACAATCTAACAATCTATAATATCTTTATATGCAAAAAGCGCCGCCGACACCTAAAGGCTTTCGTGATATTTTGCCCGACGCCGCGGGAGTACGCCGCCAAGTTATTAATCAAATAGCTGATGTTCTGGAAAAAGAAGGCTTCGAGCCTATCGAAACCCCAACTATCGAGTTCGCCGAAACGCTAACAGGCAAATATGGTGAGGAAGAAAAGCTCATTTATAAATTCACCGACCGCGGCGAAAGGGAACTCGCCCTGCGCTATGATCTCACCGTTCCCCTCGCCCGCTTCATTGCCTCAAATCAGCAATTGATGAGAAACGGCCCATTCCGCCGCTATCAAATCGGCCAAGTCTTCCGCGGCGAAAACCCCCAACACGGCCGCTACCGCGAATTCACCCAGTTTGATTTCGATACCGTCGGATCAGATAGTCTGGAAGAAGATGCAAAAATAATAGCTACCGCAATCAAAGCGGTCAGGTCTTTAGGCTTGACCAGTGCAAGCATGGCCATCAATCACAGGAATTATTTCAAAGATGTTCCACCTGCGGTAGTACGGGCATGGGATAAATATCACAAGGTTGGCGAAGTTGGTGTCATTGAGGAATTAGTTTCAGGAGGAATGCCAAAAGAAGAAGCAAGAAAATCTGTCGACTTGCTCAATAGACCCGGAAAGTCTGACGAATTTGAGCAGCTCAGATCTAAACTTGAATCTCACGAGTTAGAATTTGGAAAGCACTTTTTCTTTGATAGAACCTTGGCAAGAGGACTAGACTATTACACTGGAAATATTTTCGAACTTAAACCGACTGGAAAACCAGGAGAACTATCAATTGGCGCCGGCGGCAGATACGACAATCTAATCGGCATGTTTGCCGGCAAGCAGATCCCCGCCGTCGGCTTTTCTTTTGGCATCGACCGCCTCATAGAATCTTTAAATGCCCAAGATTAATCCTGCCGTATTTTACCTCGCTCTTGCTGCCGTAATTTGGGGCGCGACAGTCCCCATCATGAAGATTACGCTTCAGGAAATCCCCATCTTTTCGCTTATTGTCTTGCGAATGACAACAGCCAGCATTTTTCTCTTCCCTTTTGTCGCAAGCAAATTAAAAATAGATTCCCACGGCCTAAAGGCCGCGGTTCTCCCTTCTTCGCTCAAAATTCGCTTCACCTCCGTCCTAAAGGACGGAGTTTTTTCGTCCAGAATAAAAAAGGAAGACCTTAAGCTCCTTTTCTTGGCAGCATTTTTTGGAACAAACCTAAACTTGGCTTTTTTCTTTTACGGGCTCCGATATTCACAAGCCATCAACGCTTCTGTAATCGTGGCAACCACACCAGTCCTTACCCTCATTTTGGCCCACATTTACTTAAAAGAAAAATTGTCGGCAAAACTTGTAGCCGGTGCCCTTCTGGCATTTTTAGGAATACTTACAATAATCGGAATTCCAGTCTTTGAACTTAAGTGGCAGGCGGTAGTAGGCGACCTTGCACTTCTCGCTTCAGCTCTCGCCTGGGTCGGTCATGAGATCTTCTCCAAAAAAGCATTAAAGAAGCATCCGCCTATTGTGGTTGCTTTTGCCACAACAGTAATTGGTGCCGCTGTTTTTGCTCCGCTGGCATTGTGGGAACTTTCAACTAACCCCGGATGGTATAGCGGTCTTTCCGCTCAAGGCATACTTGGGCTTCTTTATGGTATATTTTTCTCCTCGCTAATTGCCTACACGGTCTGGCAAATAGGCCTTTCCAAAACAACGGCGACGCAGGCATCTTTTATTTTCTACCTCCTGCCAGTATTCGGAATAATCTTTTCGATAATATTACTCAAAGAATCTTTCTCTCCTATACTCTTTTTAGGAACAGCCCTAGTTGCCGCTGGTATAGTACTGACCGAATATCACCGCAAAAAACATCCCCGGCTTTCCAGATAACTTTGTATTGTCCTTCGCTTCAATTTCTGCTAAAATACCCTCTATCGTGAAAGCCAATATTCATCCCCAATATTTCGACGATGCCAAAGTCGTTTGCGCCTGCGGCAATTCGTTTGTAACCGGCGCGACTGTGCCGGAAATCCGCGTGGAAGTTTGCTCCAAATGTCACCCGTTTTTCACCGGCGAAATGAAATTTGTCGACACCTTAGGCCGCGTTGAAAAATTCCAGAAAAACCAGGCAAAAGCCAAGGTCATTCGCGCCCAAATTGTCCAAAAGAAAGAAGAAAAAATCAAAAGGCAAAGACCGGGTTCACTTCGCGAAATGATCGACCTTGCTAAAAAGCAAGCCGCCTCTTAGATATACTCATTGCTACATTGTTTCATTGCTCAATTGTTTATAATTGTTACACCCATGAAGTACTTACAACTGAACGATATAGATTGCTATAAACGATCTCTCGCACTATCCAATTACGTTTGGAATTTAGTAATTACCTGGGATCAATTTGCCAAAAAAACTGTAGGCGAACAATTTGTAAGAGCAACCGATTCTATCTCGGCCAATATCGCAGAGGGTTTTGGTAGATACGGAAAGAAAGATAAAATTAAATTCTATTATTATAGTTTTGGATCTTTAAAGGAAAGTCTCGACTGGAACGAGAAATCCAAAATAAGAAAACTTCTAGATACTAATGAACACGTATCTTAAACAACAAATTTCCGACCTTGACGAAAAAATCGCCGAAGTCGAAAAACTTTTGGCCGATCCCGACATGGAGCATTTAGCCCGCGAAGAACTGGAAAAACTTCGTGAGCAAAAATCGGCTCTCGAAAAGTCTATGAACCACGAACCGTCAACTCCGTCAGCTGACGCAATGTCAACTAACTCCGCCATCTTGGAAATCCGTGCCGCCGCCGGCGGCGAAGAAGCCGGTCTTTTTGCCGCCGATCTGGCCAGGATGTACACCAAATATGCCGCTTCTCAAAAGTGGGCAGTCGAAGAATTGGATAAAAACGCAGGCGGCATCGGCAATATTAAAGAGGTAATTTATAAAATCTCCGGCCGAGATGTTTTCGAAAAGCTGAAATATGAATCCGGCGTCCACAGGGTCCAGCGCGTACCCAAGACCGAATCTTCCGGCCGCATTCACACTTCGACCGCTACCGTCGCCGTCCTGCCCCAAGTTGCACCGACTCAAGTCACGATCAGCCCACAAGATATTGAATTTGAAGCCTTCCGCTCCGGCGGTCACGGCGGCCAAAACGTTAATAAAGTTTCCACCGCCGTTCGCATTCGCCACCTCCCAAGCGGCATTATCGTCAAAGCCCAAACCGAAAGAAGCCAGGGCCAAAACCGCGAAATCGCCATGCAAATCCTGCGTTCGAAAATTTTCCAGATGGAAGAGGAAAAACGTCAAGCCGAACTTGCGGGAGCAAGGTCAAGCCAGCTCGGGACAGGCGACAGAAGTGAAAAAATCCGCACCTACAACTTTCCGCAAAATCGCCTAACCGATCATAGAATAAACAAGTCATGGCATGACCTTGATGCAATAATGGAAGGAAACCTTGGCAAAGTTATCGAATCTATTGGCGATTTTGCGAGTCCGACATAAATTGCAGCACGAGACGTCTATGAATAATAGTGAAAAGTCGAGTGCTAAAATTTGTCGGGCCGCAGAGGATCGAGTGACAGACCACAGAATTGGAAAATCCTTCTACAATATGGAGAAAATTATGAACGGGGACATCGAAAGCATCATCACCGCCTTGCAAAGCGGGCCAAGAAATAATCTGCCCTAAACCCTAAAAGCCCAACCGAGATAACTATAATTCCTACCGCCATTATCGCCTGCACCACTCCGAAAATATCCGCCGCCCCTCCGGCCAAAAGTGCCGGAATCGCCACGCCGATTGAAGTTAAAAAAGCCCAAGTGGCAAAAACCCGTCCCCGAAACGCAAAAAGCGTATTTTTCTGCAAAGTCGTCTGCGCCGGAATAACCACCTGCGCGGCCCCAAACCCTAAAAATAGGGCAAAGATTGAAACCCAGCCCGAAACTGTGAATGCCTTGGAAAACGGCCTAATGTGGGTAACTAAAAATTCCTGATGCGCCAAAGCCTGGCCCGCGATCGGCGTAACCGCCATCAAAATAAAAGCCAAGCCGCATATCAAAAAACCCCTCACGATAAGAGTCCTCATGGCTGTTTTGTGCCAAAATCTCACCGTCAAAAATGCACCGCAAACGGCTCCCAGCCCCAGAGGCATCAGGATGATTATCGAAGCGTCTGTTGCCTCAATCCTTAAAACTTGCTCCATAAAACCCGGCGCCAGAGCCGCCACTGTCGAAAAAGCCGCCTGGATGAAAGAAAGAACGGCAATGGAAATCCATACCCTCCTGTCCCCAAAAATAAACCGCAAGCCGTCTTTCGTATGTTTAATTGACAAAACAATCAACCCGCCAAATCCCTCCTTTTGCCTGTTAAAAACCATGTGCACTGCCGGAGGCAGTGGCGGCAGTGCCCGCCTAATGAAAAAAGTGGCCAGCATCGCCAGCGCCCCAAAAATGAAAACCGGGTTATAACCAAAATTAGCAACGACTGGACCGGCCGCTGATGCCCCGATTATGAGAGCCGCCGTCGGTGTAAATTGGAAAAGGGCGTTGGCGGCAAATAAATCCCTTTTGGGGACAACGGTCGGCAGTGCAGCCGCTTCTGCCGGAATAAAAAATTGGAAAATTACATTCAGTAAAAAAGCCACCAGTAAAATTAACAGCACTTTATCCTGCACCGGCACAAAAAGCAGCATCGCCGCTCCGATCCCAAGGTCCGAGATGAGCAGAATTTTTCGTTTATCGAAGCGGTCGGCGATAACGCCAGCGAAAATCCCAAAAAGCATCACCGGCAGCATCGCCATCAAAATAAAGGTCGCCGCAATCGTATTGGAACCCGTAAGGTGAAAAACCAAAATTATCAAAGAAACATTGAGCATATTGTAGGAAACTTGAAGAAGGACCTGGTTTATCCAAAGTGTCACAAAAGCCCGATTGCTGAAAATTTTCCCAAAAGCATGGCCCCCTCTGCTTTGCGCCATTTTACCCCGTTGGAGCTTCTTGCAGAATTGCCGCGAGGTCGAGCGTTTGGCCGTCGCGCCACAGCCTTACTTTAATTGGGTCACCGACCTTTTTGGTACGGATCACCAGAGACAGCGAATTCTCTTCGGTTAATTTTTGTCCGTCTAAATGCGTTATGATATCGCCAACCCTAACCCCCGCACGAGCGGCCGCCGAACCTCCAACTACTTCCCGCACCAGCTCACCCTCCGGCACCTCGTTTAAGAGGGCCACATCCCGCGAGATATGCGTATATTTTATTCCCAGCTGCGGCCGGGAGATTTTCCCGCCGGAACTTTTAAAATCAGAAATCAGCTGCTTGGCGATATTGACTTTTATCGCAAAGCCGATATTTTGCGCCTCTGCCACCGCCGTATTGATACCGATTACCTGTCCGCGAGTGTTAACCAAAGGCCCGCCCGAATTCCCCGGATTAATCGCCGCATCGGTCTGAATCAGGTCATCAAGCTTTTCCGCTACTCCGGTCAAGGGATCAATAGGCGAAACTCCGCGCCCGAGGCCAGAAACAACACCGGTTGTCACCGTATTTTCAAAACGCCCCAAAGCATTGCCGATTGCTATCGCCGTTTGCCCCACTTTCAGCTGGTCCGAATCCCCTAGCTCCACAGGCGTAAGGTCGCCGGCATCGACCTTGATAAGCGCCAAATCGTTGAAAGGGTCCCTGTTAATCTCCACGACCGGCATCTTCCTTTCCCCGCCATTATTGTCACGAAGTATCGCAATATATTTTTCTCCGGAAAGTGAGACGACGTGTTTATTGGTAAGGATTAGCCCGTCGGCGGAAACCACAAAACCGGTCCCGATTCCCGATTGCTTCTCGCGCGGCCCGGAAAATCCGAAGAACGGGTCAAAAAGCTGCTTGTTCTCGATGGCTACCGAAACGACCGAAGGGGAAACCTTATTAACGACATCAATTACTGCCGATTCCTCTTCGACTACCTTTTGCGTTTGAGAGGTGCTAGTCTCGCCGCTTCCCAGACCTTGATTAAATTCCCGACCCAAAGCCTTCATCAAACCGAGCGTAGCCAAAACCCCAAGGCTAAAAATTAAAATTACCAGGCTCGTCTTTTTAAGTCTGATAGACTGAAACCTCATAACGCCTCCAGCGCTTTCTCCAGCTGCGTGTCCAAATCGCCTTCGTCTTTGGCTTCAATTATAATATCGGGCGTGATCCCGACATTATGGATCGAATTGCCTCTGGGCGTTAGCCACTTGGCAAAAGTCACGTGAAGCGACGATCCTCCGGCAAACGGCACTACGTCCTGGACGCTTCCCTTGCCGAAAGTTTTTTCGCCGATAATTTTTGCGCGTGAATTATCTTTTATAGCTCCGGCGACAATTTCGGCAGCCGAAGCAGAACCGCCGTTGACTAAAACTACCAAGGGCTTGGAAAGCAGTTTTCCCGCGTGGTCTGCCCCAAATTGAGTGATCTTGCCGTCGGCAGTCTGCTGCCCAACCACTGTCCCCTTGATAAATTCGCTCCCCACATGGATTCCAGAAGTCAGTAAGCCGCCCGGGTTATTTCTTACATCGAGGATAATCCCGCTGACGTTTTGCGCGCTGACTTCCAAAACAGCATTGTCCCACTCGCTATCGGTTTTATCACCGAACCTTGAAACGCGCATCACGGCAACCTTGCCCCGCTTTGCGTCGCGATATTCAACCACTACGCTCCTGACGTTAATCTGCGCCCTCTCGATTTCTTTTTCATACGGCTTGTCTTCGCCCTCGCGCAAAAGCACAAGTTTAACTTTTGTCCCCGCTTCTCCCCGAATTAAATCCACTGCCTCCGGCAATGTCAGGTCAAAAGTGTCTCTGGTGTCGATTTTCAAAATCAGGTCTTTCGCTTTTATTCCCGCCGCTTCTGCCGGCGTCCCGTCTAAAGGCGCAATCACCACCAAGCGCTTCTCTTTATTAAAGCCGATTTGAATTCCAACCCCCTGATAACTTCCCGCAAGCTCTTCGGAAACCGCCCTGTTTTGTTTCGGATCCAAAAAAGCCGTATACGGATCGCCCAAGGATTTAACCATTCCGGCAATCGCCCCATACAAAATCTTTTGTCCGTCAAAAACCTCTTTATCCAAAAACTTTTGCGGCAGAACTTCATAAACATCCCAGAATAGCGAAAAGTCTACCGTTTGGTTCTTGGCCGGTATCTGGTTCGTAAAAGTAATCTGGGGAACAAAACCCCTTTTTTCGATGGCAATCTTTTTTTGGCCGACGGCAAAACCTAAAGCAAAAAAGACTATGCCGATTAAAAAAAACTGGATGACGAAATTTAAAGTGCCGGAACTTTTTGGGGCTTGCGGTGGTGTGATCTCGGAAACTTCAGGTTCGGGCATTGGTATATAAAAAATCGATTATCCCTGCACAAAAGGTAAAAGGGCGACTACCCTCGCCCTTTTGACACCGCGGGTCACTTGCCTTTGGTGTCTGGCGCAAATTCCGGTTCTGGCTCTCGACAGTATTTTCCCCCGTTCCGAAATGTGCTTCCTAAGCAATATCACGTCTTTATAATCGACTGTCGTGTCCGAAGCGCAAAGCGGGCAATTCTTGGCTTTTCTAAGTCTGGCAATTATTCTTTGCATTCTATTTTTGACTAATGACTAAAGACAAATGACTAAAGCCATAAATTTATTACCTTAGTCGTTAGTCCTTCGTCTTTCGACAACTCAAAACGGCAGGTCGTCCAAATCTACTTTTTGGTCTTTATCGCTCGTCTTCGACCCTGAGGGCTCAGACCCCGAATGGGCTACCTCTGCGTCGGCTTGCCCCGTACCAGACGGTACTGGGGCCGGCGGCTTTTCGGCCTTGGGGGCCTTCGTCTCCCCTTTAGGCTCCTCGGGGGCTGGCGCAACCGCAGTTGCTTCCTCGCCTCTATCTTCAGGAACTTGGGCCTCAAAATCGCGCCGCGAATCCAGAATCCTCATATCGTCAATTACAACTTCTGTCGTCTGGCGGTTTTGGCCGTCTGGGGTTTCCCAACTTCTGGGCTGCAGCCTTCCGTCAACGTAAACTTTGCGGCCTTTGGTTAAAAGCTGCGAACAGAGTTCTCCCAGCTTTCCCCAAGCAACAATTTTCGTAAATTCCGCTTCTTCCTTTTTTGTACCGTCAGAAGCCGTATAAACCCTATTTGTGGCAACCGCAAAAGAACAAACCGCCGCGCCAGAGGGTGTATATCGCAATTCCGGATCTCGTGTCAGATTACCAATCAACAGTACCTTGTTTAATGATGCCCTACTTGCCATTTACCTTTTACTCTTCCCTTTGATACTTTTGCTACCTTTCGTACCTTTGATACTTTTAGATTCTACCGGTTTTGCCACTTTTTTGGAAGCTACGGCTTTAGTCGCCGGCGGACTTGCCCGCCGAAGTCCGGCTTTGCCGGACGAAGGCGGCCGGGTCGTCACCGTAACTTTCGGCTTAACCTCTCCGTCGGCTGGCGGATTTACCTCTTCTTTTCTTTCTTCTGTACTTTTGCCCTCTTGTACCTTTCGTACATCTCGTACCTTTCGTACTTTTAGTGGTTTTGTCTTAATCAAAAGGTACCTCAAAACCGTTCCTTGTTCAAGCCTAATTTTATTATTGATCTCGGCAACGCTTGCTGTCGGTGCCTCAAAGTTAAAAAGCAAAAACTCGGC
>JACPKK010000041.1 GCA_016187105.1 Candidatus Curtissbacteria bacterium
TGGGCGGGTCCTGTCAGTCGTTTCCTTCCCGCCAGTGCTCGATTTGATTTCTAACTCGAGTTTTTCTTGCCCATATTCCGAATCTGCGCGCTGGCGGGACCCCTTCCTCGACTGCCACCCGTTATCTTCAAAAAGTTTTTTAGAGAGAAGATAAGTTGTAAAAATTGCAGCGATACCAAAAGCAGCGGATGGAAACCTTGTCGCAAATTCGTTTTCTCCGAAGACCGCCTGTGAGACAACAACTGGATAAAGATAACCAACTAGTTTCCAATCCCCGAAACTCTCAAAGGCGGGAAACGGGAAGAATCTACCCCATTCATCCTTGCCTGTTTTTAAAATCGAATGGGCATTATAGCCGAATGCGGCTTCATCGTCATTAAACCCAATAGGAATTGTCCCAAGATTTATCAGCCGGAGTAGAGCTGACAGGATAATGATTGAAAGTAAAATCAATTTTTCGAAGCTAATTCTCATCTGGGAACAACTTCATAAAGGCGCATAAAACTGTTACCGCTGCCTTTTTGGAATTTGCCAATTAATTTAAGGCTACTTGTATCCGGAACGGGAGATTCTTTCTGGTTCTCGTTAAAAACAAAGAAGGTCTTTTTTGTTTTTGCGGATTCTAAAGTTTGCTTGGGAATATCGCCAACCGGCCAGTAACCGACAATTTCGATATTAGGATTTCCGTAAAAGTAAATTTGCAAGGCGAAGGGCAGAAGCCCAAAAGTCCCCTCGGTTCCGACATAAACTTTTTGATGTGCCGTTTGTTTTTTTAAAATGTCGACGACCGGGGAAACTCCCGAGCCGGCGGGCCAATCATTAAGGTACTGGTTCTTATCGGCCGAAGCAATATTGGCACCAGGCGGATCAGTTAATAGTTTAAGCGATGAGAAAAGAGGGTAGGCGATTAAAAATAGCAGAAGGAGCCATATCACACTTCTGCGCTTAGTAAACAAATCAAGTAGGTAGACTGCCCCATAGGCAATTAAAATAATTACAACCGGGAAATAGAATAACGCGAATCGCGGGTATAAAACCTTATTGAAAACTGCCGTTATAAAGAAAGGGGCAAGGATATAGATGGAAAGTAAAATGATTTTCTTTTCCTTTTTTATAAAGCCAATGGCAACTGGCAATAAAGCAAGAATAATTAGAGGGCCGTTATACTGAATAGACCAAGTTATCATACTATCGAAATTGCCGGAAAAGTGTTGCAGTGGATTTTTGGCAACTTCAGAAAACGTTCTTATGAACTCATGATTTTTACGGTCTATCATATAGAAAAGTGGTGAAACCCTTAATGAGTTGTAAATTACCTGGGCTAAAACTACTGTAATAAATGAAAGACTGGCCCATTTTGTTAGTCTTCTGATAAATTGTACTTTTTTAAAATCGAAAAGAAGAAGCGAGAATGGCAGCAGATACAGGAAGAATATTGCTGAAGACTTAGTAATTAGCCCAAGGCCCAGTGTTATGCCATTTAGAAGCGCAAGGTCAAGGCGGGGGTTCTTGGCCATCTTAACAGAAAACAAAATAGCCCAAACACAAAACATTGTCAGGAGAGAATCAAAAAGCGCCAGGCGATCGTAAAGAAGGGCGAAGGGCAAAACGATATAGAGCAGTGCTGAAATTCTGGCAACTCTTTCACTCAACAATTCTTTGGCAAGAAGATAGATCCCTAATGTTGTTCCTAGCCCGGCGAAAACGGAGACGATCCTTGTGGCGATTAAGGGATCCGCAATAAACTTTTGGGAGAAGGCGGCAAACCATATAAAAAGAGGCTGCTTTCCGTCTTCGAGGGAAATAAACCGGTTGGCCGGATCATGAAGGGCTACTTGAGCCCAGTAGCTATAAATTGCCTCGTCGGTAAAAATCGGAATTATTAAAAAGTTGACAAGCCTCGTAAAAAAATAGAGCGGAAGAATAAAAGCGAAGAACTTAAATCTTTTAACGTATGGCATTGGCTTTTGAGATAACAAAGATTGGTTGACCGTTGAGAGAGTTTATTGTTTCGATTACTTGAGCCCCACCAGGGATACTACTTGCGTCTGATACGTAAAGAATTTTGCCTGAAACGTTGGCCGCATCGACGTTATCCGAAAAGAAATATTTATCAAAACCGCTAACATCAAGAAAATAAAATTTATCTTGCGTGACGCTAGCGCTTTGCCAGAATTTCTGGGGGTCGTACTTTGAGTAAAGAAGAAAATAGATATAAGGTCTGCCATATTTTTTGGTGACGACAACGGAGGAGACATCGCTATCAAGAGCGTTTACCTTTTCTACCACTTGCTTGTAACCGTATTGCCACTCCCCCGAATAATTCTTAGGCCAGTGGAAATAATACATATGCAGATAAAACAAAAAGTTAAGAATTAAAAATGTAAAAGTAAAAGCCATTAATAATTTCTTGTATTGAATATGCTTATAAAGAAGGTAGAGCCCGAAAGCGGCGATTAGTTGAAAGGTCGGTAAAATATGGATCATTCTTAGGGCATGCGGCGTTTCACGGGCAGTGGCAGGCCCAAGCGGTGAAACAAGCAGCCAAGCAATTATAAGAAATCTATATTTTTGCTTTTTTGAAAAAAGGAAATAGATACCAACCAAAATAAGAGGAAGGTCTATAAGATAAAGTTCTCCGACTTCCTGGATGGAAAGCCGCGGGTTAACGTCACCGCTCGCGAAAAGAAAACTCGGGTTAAAGGCGTCGAAATAGTGAATTAAATACTGATAGGCATACTGTAGCCGGCGATTATGGATTATATCCGAATACCAGGCAAAGTTATCTTTCTGACGGTAACTGATTGACTGATTAACCGGGTCAAGGTCCCTGAAAATTGTTACTTCTTCAAATCTTAACCTGCCTTCCAGGGTTTGGGTTGCAAACTTATAAAGCGGCCAGAGGAGAAAGCCGAAAACGATAAAAGCTAAAATGACAAATTTGAAGTTGGCCGCAATTTGTTTTTTAAACTGAATTAAAAGAATAACTAAGATAAAGGGGACGAATAATCTTTGACCAGTAAAGGTGTACATGCCAGCCAGAAATGAAAGCAGTGAGGGGAGAATCCATAATTTGTTATCTTTGGCAAACTTTACAAAAAGGTAAATTCCAAGGGTGCTAAAAAATAAACCGAGGTTCGCCTCAAAGGCGGCGCGGGAAAATTGCAGGTGCCAGGGAGGGGGAAATGGCCAGGAAAAACGCCGCCAGAAGAGCAATTAGTTCAGAACGGGTCCTGTCAGCCTTTTCCCTCCCGCTGAAAGCGAGGCTCGCCTTCGGCGGCCCGCCAGTGCTCGCTCGCACTTTTGTTGATGTATTTTTAGTTAAATCAGTTTCCGTTTTTAAGAAGATTGATTGCAATTTTCTTGCGGTCCTAAAGAAAAAGTTGCTCGCTGCGCGCTGACGGGGGCCCTTCCACTCTCGCCACCCGTTCTGGCTTTCCCCAAAAAGTTTTTTGGCAAGGAGGTAGGTCAATAAGACTGTGAGTGTGCCAAAGAGCGCTGACGGAAAACGGATAGCAAATTCAGTTAACCCAAAAATGGCGATTGATGGGACTGTTGTGTAAATATAACCGGGCGGCTTGTAATCCCCAAATGCCGCAAAGTTCGTTGTCGGTAAAAATTTTCCGTGTTCGTCGCGTCCGGTCTTGAGGATTGAATAGGCGTTGTAGCCTAAAGATGCTTCGTCCCAGTAGAGCGAAGGCGGGGTGGAGCCCAGTTTATAAAACCTAAGGATGGCCGCCAAGAGAATAATAGCAAGAAGCAAATATTTCCTCATTCTATTTTAGAAAGCAAAAATGTTAGTCCTATGATAGCAAATAGCTTGTATATTATGACAATTGGGGCGGTAGGTACATTCAAAATGGCTGCAAGCGGAACGGCGGCAAAGATGATTGCGAAAATGATTTTTCTTTCTGCAAGGATCTGGTAAATAAAGTAAAGAATAAAAATTAAGCCCAGAGGAGTCAAGGCTTGAGAGAGAAAATTGGGATCAAGAACATTAGCGTAACAGCGGCCAAGCTCCGAGGCGAGTATGCCGGCTTTATTATGTAAAAACCTTGTCAAGAAAATCGCTTGAGAGCTGCCGTCGATTGTCTGTTCGGCAAAGATTCTTGGCGGTATGGCCTGCTTGGCTGTCTGGAGATTGCAAATCGGAAGAGAAGGAATTCTCTGGATAAAAACAACCAGCGTCGAGATTAATAGAATTAAAATTTTCATTCCGTCTCGGAAATAGTAAATTTCAGGTCCCCATTTATAGCATAAATCTCTTTTAAAACTTTAGGCGGGTGGGCTTGCCAGGGCGGCGTTATGACAAGAGCTTTACCCGGTTTAGTTTGCTCCCAGGAAGATGAGAAGAATTCGAATTTAGCAAATTTATTCTTGTCTTCGGATTGGCTGTGGTACTTTAGGGGGTCATATCTACTATAGAAAAGCGTAAAAATATACGGATGGCCAAAGTATGAGGTGATAGCGATGGAGCCGTAGTTATCTTTAATCTCGTCGACGGCTTCTACCATCTCTTTATAACCTTGTGACCAGTCGGGGGCTTTTTCTTTAGGATAATGCTTGTAATAAAGATGGAAGTAGGTGACGATATTATAAAAGGCAACTACCACTAAAATAAAGGCTATCCCCTTTTTAAGATTTGCCTTAAATTTTGCCTCAAGGAGAGCGGTTACCCCGCAGGCAGTAATGATTGACCAGACAGGGATAAAGGTTAGTCCCCGCAGGGCGTGGGGCGTGGGGGTAGCGGCGGCGGCGGGGATAGCAGCAATCACGAGCCATGCGAGAAGGAATTTAGGAGACTTTGTTTTTTGAGCTATGAGGTAAAGAATCCCTAAGATGACAAGCGGTGCTTCGAAAACATAGAGCTGGCCCATACCGGGAACCGAATGGCGGCCAATGGAATCGCCTGATATAAAGAGAAAATTTGGGCTGTAATGGGCAAGATAACCGGTAATAAATGTCTCGAGAGGATTCGGCTGACCAAGCACGCCAACCGATTGGCCACGAATGAGACTTTTTTGCAAATTTAAGATTATCGGGAGCGAGAAGACTATTAAAATAAGGCTAAGCCAAATGAGCTTTATTTTAAACTTGATGATCTCCTTTCGATACCAAAACAGGATAACGATCAAAAATAGAGGAACCCAAATTTTGGCACCATGGTAAGTATTGACGGCCAGACCGAAAAAAACAGCCGAGGCGGCTAAGAGAGAGAAATTTTTAAGGCCATATAAGAAAGTTGTCAGTCCCAGCACAATAAAGAAAACCATAAAGTTTGCCTCGTGGTCATACCGAGAGAATTGCAAATGCCAGGGGGAGATGGCAAGGAAGAAGGCAGAGAGGAGGGCAATCAGCTTTGAACGGGTCCTGTCAATTGTTTCCCTCCTGCTGAAAGCGAGGCTCGCCTTCGGCGGCCCGTCAGTGCTCGATTTGATTTTTGATTCGAGTTTCTCCTGTCCATGTACCGAATCTGCGCGCTGACGGGGGCCCTTCCATAACTGCCACCCGTTCTGGCTCTCCTCAAAGAGTTTTTTGGCAAGGATGTAGGTTAATAAGACAGCAAGTGTGCCGAAAAGGGCGGACGGGAAACGGACGGCAAATTCTGTTAAACCAAAAATGGCGATTGACGGGACGAGTGTATAAACCGAAAGAGGCAGGTTGTAATCACCGAAAGACCTAAAGGTCAGGGGTAGGAAATTCCCGTATTCATCCCTTGCCGTCTTTAGGATGGAATAGGCGTTATAACCATTGGAAACCTCGTCGACGCTCAAGCCCGGAGGATTTTGGCCGAGTTGAAAAAATCTTAGAAAAGCAGCAAGAACTAAGATTGAAATTAGAAGCAGATTTTTAGTTAAAAAAGATTTCATCACAAAGAGCGGGCATTTGCCAGTTAATGGCAAAGTACCATAAGTTTAGGAAAATTAACACGATCAGTAGCAGACTAAGATACTTAGAAACTTTGAATTTTATTCCCCAGAGCGAGAAACTGTAAAGAGACAGTGCAACGGCAAAAAATGAGGTTTGGGGCGATACTACCGTCAGTGAAAAAAATACGGCAATTAGTACGACAGTTAGGTGGGTAAAACCGAACCTGTTTCTTGTTTTAGTAATTTGAGCCAAGGCCAATATCAGAAAAACCAACCCCGCGGGTCCAAGCAGATCAAGGAGTACTTGCGGGTCGATGACTTTTGCAAACGATTTGGAAATTTCAATTGGTGCAACTATCACCTTATTGTGGAAAATCCTGGCAACTAATCTTTGGCTATCTAAATCCCTTTGTGACTCCACGTTAATTTTTATGGCAAGAGGATTAAAATAAAAACCCCTAAAGTGCTGACAACCCGTGGTCTGCCAAAGCCTAAATAGAAAAACTGTGATGAGCAAGAAGGCGGTGATTTTTTTAATCTTTGCCCACCTCCCAGAGAGAATAAATATGACGACCGGAAGAATCATCCGCGGCGGCAAGCCAAGTACCGTCTACTTTTTGCCATGACGGTGCAACGTAAAGAATCTTTCCTTTATTGTATATGTTAGTTTCTTGGTCAATAAAAACGTATTTATTAAAGGCATCTTTTGTCCCGTTTTCTGCAATAAATTTGGCGGGGTCGTATTTTTGATAAAAAAGCACGAAAATATAGGGAACCTGATTGATATTTGTAATATATACTTTTTCATAATTTAGCTGATATTGTTGGACCTTCTTGACCATTTCCCTATTACCATCCTGCCAATCGGCAGCAAACTTTTTCGGGTAATGGCTGAACAAGAGATGGGTAAAAGAAGCAAAAAAGTAGATGGCTACAAATACTAAAGCGGCTCTCGCGGCATAATGTTTTGCCTTGGCAAAAATATAATATGCGCCAAGGGCGGAAAAAAATGCCAGGGGAATTGTCATTTGTAACGTTCGGTAGGCGTGAGGGGTGGGGGTAACAATCGTTGCCGGGATTGGAGCAAACAATAGCCAGATAATCATTATTTTGTGGCCAGGGTTTTTGAGTCTTTTGAGTGCAAATAAAGAGGCAAGAATTAGTACGGCTTCGAAGAAATAAATCTGGCCCATGTCTACCTGCGAATGGCGGCCGGTTTGGTCACCTTGCAGAAATAGGAAGGTCGGTCGAAAGTGATCAAGATATCCTTTAAGGGCAATTTGTGAATAATAAACCGGAGGCTCGAAAAGGTATTTGGAAAGAAAACGCAGCGGTTTTTTGGACTTCTGGTCGAAATCAAATCTTGCTATTTCAACTCCCCCTTTGCTAAAGGCTGATTGCGAAATAGCACGGGCTCTGCCATTTGGAGAAAGCGTAAAGATAATCATCGGTAGTGTTAAAAGCAGGGCTAAGAGGCCGGGCAAAAGTAAAATGCGGAGGTTTTTTTTAAAGAAGCTAGTATTGAGAATGATTAGAGCAACGACAAAAAGAGGGGTAAAAATTCTGTATGCGTGATAACTATATATTGATAAGGTAAAAAATAAGGAAGCAAGGACCAAAAATAGAGTATTTTTTTTAGATATTCCTGTAAGCAACAAGTAGACGGCTGATACGGTAAAAAAGAGGCCGGCAGTTGATTCAAACCCTCCCCGAGAAAATTGGATATGCCAGGGGGAAATGGCAAGAAATAGCATAGAGGCAAGTGCAAGGTTTATATTTTTTGTGATCTTTTTTATGAGAAAAAAGAAAATTCCTACTGTTATAGAACCCAGTAAGGCCGCCGGCAAGCGAACAGAAAATTCTGATAGACCGAGGGTTTTTATTGATGGCACCAAAAGGTAATGATAAACTGGCAGTTTCCAGTCGCCGAAACTTTCAAAAAAGAGCGGCATGAAGCGATTGTGATGATCGCGGCCAGTTTTTGAAATAGAATAGGCGTCGTAACCAAATACTGTTTCGTCCCAATTTAGTCCCGGCGGATTGGTATCAAGTTTGTAAAAACGTAGCGCTAGCGCCAGGACGATAATTGCAACGAAGATTATTAACTTTGCCGCCGGAGGTCCGCTTCGCCCGCCTAGACTCGGCGAGGCTGGCAGCGAGGCGAGCGAGCCTTGTTTTTGACGGGACGTTTTAAATTTGGAATTAATCACGCCACTCACCTATTTTAAAAATTTCGTTTCTGCCGGAATAATCATAAACGGTTTCGATGTCTATAAATTTTTCATCCGATTTTAGATTTGAAAGCTCTTGGGGAGTAATGATTAGCAGGGTTTTGCCCGATTTTAATTCTTTGATTGTATCTAAATCTAAATCTTTGCCCCCGCTATCCCAGTAGGTTGTTCCAAATCTGTATTTGCCAATGCTCTCCTGATTACCGTCTGCATGGTAGGAAGCCGGATCTATTTTACTTTCAAAGAGGTAAAAAATATAAGGCTTCCAGTAGTGACCGGTAAAAATAATCCTGTCGTAGGCGGACTCCAATTTTGAGGCTTTACTTAGTGCCTGTTGATATCCGTATGCCCAAGACTCGCTCCTCGCTTTCGGATAAACAACATAGTAAGTATAGAGGTAATTGATAAGAGACAAAGCAAAGATCAGGGCGAAAACTACTTTCATTATTTGAGATTTGAGGATTCTGGCTAGAGCGGGGCTTGTGATAAAAATAAGGGCGGGCAACATTAAGAGGGCGCGCAGGGAGTGAGGGAATTCTTTGGCGAGACTTGCCGGAAGAGGGGCGATTAAAAGCCAGGAAAGTATAAGGAGTTTGGATTTTCGGGCTTTTTGACCAATAAGTATTGCCAGACCAATTAAAAGCAAAGGGAGTTCAACTAAATATAAGTTGCCGTGGAAAACCGACTTGTGACGGGGATTGGGGTCATCGCCGAAAAATAAAAAGCCAGGGGAAAAATGGGAAAAATAACTATGAAAGGCTTCAAAGGCCAGCGGGATTCTGCGATTGAGAAAAATACCGGAAAGCGGATTTTCGGTTTGGCTTCTAGCCAGGACGTAAGGTTCAATTATTGACGTGTCTTTGAAAATGCTTACCTCCTGGACACGTTTTAATCCTTGGGGGGACACGATTTTGACGGCGATGGGGACCACAATTATTAAGGAAACAATAACGCCCAACATGAAATATTTATAATTTTTGGCAATTTCTTTTTTGTAGATAACAAAGAGTGCGACAAGAATTAACGGGACGAAAATTCTAGGGGAGTAATAAAAATAAAGTGAGAGAGAAAGGATTGGAACGGAAAGAGTTGCCAAAAACCTATTTTTGAACCCGTAAAAAATACACGTCAATCCTAAAATGACAATCGTCAGAGCGGCATTTGATTCGAAGGCGGCGCGGGAAAATTGCAGATGCCAGGGAGAAATGGCCAAGAGGAAGGCAGAAAGAAGAGCAATGGCCTTTGAACGGGGCCTGTCAATTGTTTCCCTCCCGCCAGTGCTCGATTTGATTTTCGATTCGAGTTTCTCCTGTCCATGTAGCGAATCTGCGCGCTGGCGGGACCCCTTCCATAATTGCCACCCGTTTTGTGTACCTTCGAAGAGTTTTTTGGCAAGAAAATAAGTTGAGAGAACGGCAAGTGTTCCAAGAAGGGCGGACGGGAATCTGACCCAAAATTGTGATAAACCAAAGAGTTTTATAAAAAGTGCGTCTAGGTAAATATAACCGGGTAATTTGTAATCATTAAACGATTGAAAAAGCAATGGGAATTTTTTGCCGTATTCGTCGCGCGCTGTTTGGGCTATTGAATAAGCGTTGTAACCTATCGCAACTTCGTCCCAAGAAGGGGAAACAGGGAAAGAATCCAGTTTATAAAATCGCAAAAAAGCGGCCAGCAGAATGACAGATAGCAAGAATTTATTCATCGCCCACAATATAGATAGCAGGTTCGCCGTTTAGATATTTAATCTGTTTTAAAACATTTACGCCAGGGGGAAATTCTTTTGGGAGACCAACGAAAAGTGTTTTTGCTTCCTGTTTTTGTTTTTCATACTCGATCGGTTTAAAGAGGTATTTATCGAATTTATTCCTGTCTTCCAGAAATCCGCCGGAAACCGTACCGCCTTCTTCCAGATATTTGGCCGGGTCATATTTTAAATAGTAGAGCCAGAACTCGTGAGGCTGTTCCAATTTTGTAGAGACGATTACTTGATCGTACTTACCCTTGACAAACTCCGTAAACTCGGCTGCCTGTTTGCGGCCGTAGAGCCAGGCTTTAGAAAAATCGTGAGGCATATGGACGTAATACTGGTGCAGATAAAATAAAAAGTTAAAAGCCAAAACTACGGTCGAGGTGACTAGAAATATTTTTTTGCGTCGAACAACCCCGTAGAGAGTAATGAAGCCGACGGCGGCAAATATTTGGTAAGTTGGAAGATAGATCTCACTGCGAAGAGAATGGGGAACGCCCCAAGTAACCGAGGAGGCGACAGGCGCTATCAAAAACCACCAAAAGATAATAACTTTGGTGGATTTGGGAAATTTGTTTTTTACTAAAAAGTAGATGCCGGCCGCGATGAATGGTAAATCCCAGAGGTAAAGAAGACCAATTTGCGGCGCATGGTGTCTTTCCATATCGGCAGTTAAAAATAGATAGGTCGGTCTAAAATGGGAAAGGTAATTTTCAATTAAAATCGGCACATAGATTAGACGACGGTTATGGAAAATTCTACCGACTAGCTCCTGCCCTGCTTCTTGATCTTGGGCAATCAGACTTGAGGTACGGAACTGGGGAGAAACGTCAGCAAAAATCGTTGTGCCTTTGTATCTGAGCTGTCCGGAGATTGAGGTAATAATCGGAATGAGCAGGGCGATAAATAATAAGGTTATTGTAAACGGGATGATTAAATATTTTTTATTCCTCGCGAGAAAATTTCTGAAAAGTATTAAAAGAGCCAGTGAGTAGATGGGGATAAAAACGCGGGCGTTATGATACATAAATAAGTTAGCGCCAAAGGAAACGGCCGCCAGCGAGAACCAATAAGCGATTTGCCTGTTTTGAGACTTGACTCCTTTTAGAAATGCCCAGGTGCCCAAGACCGACCAAAAAGTGGCGCTGTTGGTTTCAAAGGCAACGCGAGAGAATTGCAGGTGCCAAGGGGAAATGGCCAGGAAGAAAGCGGAGAGGAGAGCAATCAGCTTTGAACGGGTCCCGCCTGCGTCCGGCAAAGCCGGACTTCGGCGGGCAAGCCTGTCAGTCGTTTCCTTACTGTTTTCTTCGAGAAGCTCTTTGACCATCAAATAGGCGAATAAGACTGCCAAGACTCCTAAAAACGCCGAGGGGAAGCGGACGGCGAAATCGTTTAGACCGAAAACTGCAACTGATGGGACTACAAGGTATGTGTAGAGCGGGGGTTTATAA